>CAYZVO010000006.1:0-80947 GCA_964481655.1 uncultured Enterobacterales bacterium
GTGTCACCGCACACCGAGTAGTCCCATGTGGGGCAGAGCTCGGAGCTGGCGATGGGCTCGCTGTCGAGGCCGGTGGGCTGCTGAGCACAGGCGACGCCCTGCACCACGACGTCCACGCTGTTGTCCTGCCAGGCGTTGCCCTCGAGGGTTGCGCTGGTGTCGTCGAGGAACAGCCCGGCGCCCTGACCGTCGAGGATGGTGTTGCCTGACAGCAGCAACCCCCGAGCTCCGTCCCAGGCACCCCAGCCGTCGCGGGCGTAGACCGAATCGCCGCAGCGATGCAGGCTGCCACGGATCTCGCCCTCTCCGCCGTGGATGGTCGTGTCGAGCAGCTGGGTGCCGCCATCGCCGGTGAGCCAGACACCGGCGATGGGGTTGCCACCGATCTCCGAGTCTCGGACCACCACACTGTAGCCGTCACCGCCCCAAGGATCCGCGTAGACCCCCACGCCGCCGCCGACGTTGCTGCCGGGGGCGGTGTCGAAGATGGTGCAACCCTGGAGCAGCAGCGATCCGGTGCCGAGCAATGCCGCGCCAGCGAACTCGCTGCCGGTGACGTCGCAGTCGGCGCAGCTGAAGGAGGCGTCCTCGTCGAGCACCAGCAGGCCAGGCCCCTCGGTGTCGCGAACCTCGACCCGGGCGAGCTGGACCGTGGCGGCCAGGTTCGCGACGACCCCCGCCGACGCCGTGTAGCTCCCGCTGCGCTGGGTCCCGCTCACCACGGAGTCCTCGATGATCAGCGTGGTGCCGACGTCCTGGGCGGCGGCCCCGAAGCCCACGGTGTCCTCGATGGACAGGCCGGTGGCGCTCACCGACGCGCCGAGGCTGGCCGACAGCGCGCTGCCGTACCTGACCTCCGCGTCGGGGGTCACACCGCGGATGACCGTATCCTCGATGGTGACGACGGTGCCTTCTTCCGCGGCGTAGATGCCCGCCGTGGAGGCCCCGTCGACGGTGCTTCCGACCACGGTCACGACGGAGCCGTCCTGGGCCCAGATGGCTGCGCCGAATTCCCCGTCACCGTCGACCTGGGTGTCGAGCACCTCGCTGTCACGGATCTCACCGGCGGCCCCGTCGGTGAAGGTCACCCCCCAGGCCTGGTTGTTCGACAACACGCAGCCATCGAGCCCGAGCCAAGCGCCCGATCCGATCTGGATACCCACCCCGAAGGAGCCGTACCCGGTCGTGAGGGTGTCGCGAACCACCGAGTCCGTCATCGAGACGGTGGTGGTCTCTCCCACGGCCACCAGGCCCGCGTGCCGGTTCCCCACCAGCTCGCTGCGATGGATCTCCACGGTGGAGTCTGCGATCTGGAGCCCGAAGCCGTACAGCCCGCTGCTGTCGGCCAGGTTGCCCTCGATGAGCGATTCGGACACCAGCACCGAGGCCTGCTCCTTCGCGATGAGGCCCTGGTTGAGGTTGCCGTGGATCCAGGAGCCCTCCACCTCGATCAGGGCGCCGTCCTGGACCATGATGCCCACCCCTGGCTGGCTCGAGCTGCCCCGGACTCCATCGTGCACCACGCTGTCGCGCAGCGTGAGCGCCGCCCGGGCCTCGTCCACCATGACATTCACGCCGACATTCTCGGCCACGTCGCAGTCCTCGACGACCACCGTGGTGTCATGAAGGTTGCTGCCCCCGTACACCCACAGCCCCGAGAAGCCGTTGCCGGTGATGGCCAGCCGTCGCAGGGTGACCGCACCGGAGTCGACGAGCACGCCCATGTAGCCCGAGTCGCGCACGGTGATGTCGGCGACGGTGGCTGTGGACGCGCTCAGGGAGAGCGACAGCCCAGGAGTGGACTCCTCGCCCTGGCTGGCGTCGAGGATCACCAACTCCCGACAGCGGCCCGCGAGGGTGAGCCCCCCCTGGGAGGCGGTCACGCTCGGGGTCTCGACATAGGTGCCCGCCGCCACCGCGACGAACGCGCCGGAGGAGGCGACCTCGAGGGCGGCGGAGATGCTGCCGAAGGGTGCCTCGGCCGAGCCGTCACCGCCCTCGCCCGCCGCAGCGTCCACGTGGATGGTCTGCTCGTCGACCGCGAGCTCGCCCCAGGTGCCCGTGCCACAGGCCTCCGGGACGCAGTCCTGGCCGTCGGCGATCTCCCCCTCTCCACAGGCAGGCGGCCTGTCGTCCGGGCCGGTGTCGGCAGGGGGGCTGCTGTCCTGTGGTGCTGGGCAGGCCATCACCAGGGAGCACAGCGCGAGCATCCCGACGGCGAGCGTGGAAGCGGTGGGGTTCACGGTAGCACCTCGGGCTAGGGCGCGCCTGGATCCACCGCAGCCAACGGCACCAGGTTGAGCTCGAGGGCCTCGCCCTCCGACAGCTCGGTCACCTCGTCGATGCCGCTGAAGACTGCGAAGTCCTGGGCCAGCACGACATCCTCACCGTAGCCGTTCCCGCTCAGCACGTTGCTGGCGAGCGCCGCGGTGACGCCATCGAGCAGCACACCCGCGCGGGCGGAGCCTTCGATGGTGTTGCCCTCGAGGACCGCCACGAAGGTGGCGGGGTTGATGTTCCCCTCGCCCCGGCTGACGACCACGCCGTCGCCGGTGCTCTCCGCGGAGTCCGGGATGCCGGCAGCCACGGTGCTGCTGATGGTGCTGCTGGTCAAGGTGAAGCCCAGCCCCTGCAGCACGTGCACACCGGCACCCTGGTTGTCCGTGAAGCTGGCGCCGTCCACGCTGACCTGGACGGTGTCCGCCTGCACCTGCAGGCCGTGGCCGTAGTAGCCGTCGGCGTCGGTGAGGGTCCCGGAGACCTCGAGGGCCTCGATGTCGACCTCGTTGGCGTCGTCGATGAACACGCCCACCGCGGTGGCGCCGGTGATGGAGCCGCCGTCGATGCTGGCGGTGGCGCCTTCCTGCACGGCGACGCCGTACCCGAGCCCGTCGACGCCGGCGATGGGGTTGATGACCTCGACGTCGACCAGCGTGGCCATGGTGGCCCCGCCGTGCACCAGGATGCCGGCCTCGGCGGCGTCCTCGGAGCGGACGGCCTCCAGGTAGACGAACGCGTCATCCCAGATCTGGATGTCCCGGCGGCCACCGCGGGAGCACAGCCCCTCGATCTGCACGTCCTGGGCGCTGTTGATGGTGATGGTGGGCAGGGTGTCGTCGTCGGCGCTGAGGATCACGTCGTCGGGGCCGCAGCCCTGGATCACCGTGGCGTCATCACCGGCCTTGGTGGAGATGCGCAGGTTCTCGCTGTACTCCCCGGTCCAGACCGCGATGCGCTTGTCGGCGTCGAGCAGGCGGGTGAGCTCCAGGGCGCTGGTGATGTCCTGGAACGGATGGCCCCAGGAGCCGTCGCCGTCGGGCTCGGCGCCAGCCCAGACGTGCACGGCCAGCTCCGGATCGGTGATGTACCCGGTGCTGCCGTCGGAGCAGGCTTCGATGGCGGGATCCGCCGGGGGATCCGTGTCCGGACCGGTGTCGGGTCCCGTGTCTACGGGGCTGTCTACGGGGCTGTCCGGCTGGGTGTCGCCGGGCGCGGTGTCGTCCTTGTCGCCACAAGCGACCAGGAGGCTGAGGATCAGCAGCGGGGTGACCGAGGGGACCGACTGCATGGAAGCGCTCCTTTGGAGCCCCATGTGGCTCGCAACGCCCGTCTATCGTGGCGACCAGGCGAGCGCCGCTCAGGGCTGTACGGCCAGGCAGGCGTGATCCGCAGGGGGGCGCAGGGCTGGGCGGCTCCATCCCAGCAGACGGGGACCCGCTGCCAGATGTCCCGCAACAGCACACAGCGTGACTCCGACAGGACACTCAGATCGATGGAGGCGTAGGCGCCCAGCTCCGTCATCACGTGCAGCTGCTCGTCGTGGGCCTCGAGGAAGCGCACGGCACCGTGCAGGCGCCGGTCCAGCAGGCGCGTGCCCGTGGCCTCGTCCCACAGCCCCACGGTGCCATCGGCGTAGCCCGCGGCGATCACGCCCCAGCCCGCGTCAGCGAGGGCGGTCACCGCCGCGGTGGGGGTGTCCTGCAGGCGGAAGCTCCCTCGCGTGCCGTCCTTGTAGTAGTCCTGCCCGTAGACACCGCCGTGGCGATCGCCGACCGCGAACCCGCCGCGATGGCTGGCGACCACCGTCGGCTCGTCGAAGGGGATGTCGGTGCCCCACCACAGGGTCCCGCTGGAGGCGTAGCTCCTCACGGCGCCTTCGACCGCCACGAGCAGCTCCCCACCGTAGACGTCCATCGCCAAGGCCCGATCCGGGAGCTCTGCGGAGGAACCGTCGGCTGCCAGGGAGATCACCCGCCCCTCGGCGTCGAGCACCGCGCAGCCGTCCTCACCGGCGGCCAGGGTCTGGGCGGAGGCGACCTCCGCGCTGTGGACCCGCTGGTCCTGCCGTCGATCCCAGAGCTCGAGCTGCCCGTCCCAGGACAGCAGGCAGGCCTGCTGCTTGTTCAGCACACCCTCGGCCAGGCGGGCACGCTCGGCCACTGCCCGGTGCCAGGCGCTGTCCAGATCCTCTGGCTCCGCACCCTCGAGGACCACCAGGCCCCCGTGGCCCGCCCTGAGGCCCGCCCAGGGCAGCAGCGCGCTGCCGAACCAGGCCGGCCGCCCGGTGGTGGGGTCCCAGGTGCGCACCGTGCCGTCCATGCCCGCCGAGGCGAGCGAGGTGCCGGCGCCGTCGAAGGCCAGGTCCTCCACCGGACCCCGGTGCCCCGTGAGCTCCACCAGCGCGCCGTCCTCGCCCTGGACCCTCAACCCCAGGGTCGTCCCCGCGGCCACCCAGCGGCCGCTGGGATCCGCACGCAGGGCCAGCGCACGGCCGCCCAGCGCGAAGTCCGGGGTGTAGCCTTCGCCAGCCCGATCCCAGCGCAGCACCTCGCCACCGCGGGTGAAGCTCAGCAGGGTGCCGTCGGCGGTGAACGCCAGGTTGGTGAGCTCGGTGGCCTCGACGCTGGCTTCGAACAGCGGCGTGCCGTCCGCGGCCCGCTCAACCCGCACGAAGCCCAGGCCGCCGTCGCTCCAGGACACGGCCAGGCGGTCCCCCGCGGGCCCGAAGGCCACCGCCGTGGGGCTGCGCTCGTCGAGGACCACACGGCCGGTGCCGGTCTCGAGATCCCAGAGGTAGACCATGCCCGCGTCCCAGGCCGATGCCAGGGCGCCGCCGTCGGGGTGGAAGGCCAGCCCCTGGACGGTGCCGTAGTGGCCGGTGAACAGCCCCTCGAGGCGCCCGGTCTCCGCGTCGTGCAGTCGCACGCTCATGTCCGCGGCGCCGGTGGCCACGGTCTCGCCGTCGGGGGCCACGCGCAGGGACTCGATGATGGCGCCGTGGGCCTGCCAGCTGGCCAGCGGACGCCCGGTCCGGGCGTCCCAGCTGATCACGCGACCGTCCCAGCCCGCGCTGGCCAGCCGCTCACCGTCGGGGAACTGGTCCACGGCTGTGACCGCGTCGGTGTGGCCCTGCCCGCCCAGCCCCAGGCCTGCCGTGGCCGCGTTCCACAGCTCCAGGGCGCGGTCCACGCCACCCGCGGCGACCCGACCGCCGTCCGCGTCCAGGGCGAGGCTGAGGATCAAGGAACGCTGGCCGGGGATCACGAGCGCCGCCTCGGCGCTGGGCGGGGACCACAGGTGCAGGCGACCTTGATCGTCGCCCGCTGCGAGCACCCGACCGTCCCCGGAGGTCTTCAGGATGGTGTACTGGGCCGAGGGGTCCTCGCGGACGCCCAGGGCCTCGCCCGTACCGGGATCCCAGCTCCGCAGGCTGCCGTCGTAGCTGGCCGACACGAGGGACGCCCCCCCATCGAGGTACGCCAGGCCGGTGACCTCGCTCTCGTGGCCCGTCATCACCGACACGGGCTCACCGCTGGCCACGGACCAGGTGCGCACGGTCCGATCGGCGCTGGCGGTGGCGACGGTGGCGTCACCGGGGCCCCAGGCCACCGCGGTGATGAGGCCCTCATGACCCTCGAAGCGCTGCAGCTCGCTGCGGTCGTCCAGGGACCACAGCCGGGCCGTGCCGTCGAAGCTGCCGCTAAGCAGGCGGCGCCCGCCGCGCTCGAAGGCCAGGGCCGAGACGATGTCGCCGTGTCCCTCGAGGATCACCGGATCCGCGCCGGGCTCGGGCCAGAGCACCACCTCGCCGGCGCCGGAGCCCGCCGCCAGGGTGCGCCCGTCCGGGGACCAGGCCACAACGTAGAGGTTCCGGCCCGGCCCGGGGAGGGTCTCCCGAGCCCCCGTCCAGCCGTCGATGAGCAGCAGATCCGGCGAGGCGCTGGCCAGCGCGATGCGCTGATCGTCGGGGGTGAAGGCCAGCCCCGTGATCTCTGTGGCCAGCTGCTCCCGCAGCAGCAGCGGGGTGGCCTGGATGCGCGCCCACAGGGCCCGCGCCAGCAGGGTGTCGTGCTGCTCGAGGGAGGCCTTGAGGCGAGCCTCGGCCTCGAGGGGGCGTTGGTCGTCCAGGGCTTCCCGCGCCAGCAGCAGCTGCTCGAAGGCGTGCTGGCGGCGTACCGCCTCGGCGTCCAGGCGCGCCTGCCGCGCGAGCAGGCCCTGCCCCACCGCGGCCGCGGCCACCAGGCCGGCGACGGCCACCGCCACGCTCAAGGGCCGGTTGCGGTTGACCACGTGGGAGAGCAGCTCCCAGATGGAGTAGCGGTGGCTCACCACGCGCTCACCCGCCTGCCAGCGCTCGATCTCCCGCGCCATGTGTTGGGCGCTCGGCATGCGCTCGGCCTTGCGGCGCTGCAGGCAGGCCATGGCCACCGAGGCCAGCTCCCGGGGCGCCTCCCGGCAGCGGCTGCGCACCGACTCGACCCGGTTGCGATCGTCTCGCAGCCAGTCCAGGGTCTCGTTGGCCGTCTCACCGGGGACCGGCAGGGTGCCCGTGAGCAGCTGGTAGAGGATGGCGCCCAGGGCCCAGACGTCGCTGGCCTCGTCCACCTCGCCCGGGCGACCCCAGGCCTGCTCGGGGGACATGAAGGCCGGTGTGCCCATGATGCCCGCGGTGCGGCTGGGGGAGGTCGCCCGCGCCAGCGACGCCCGGCTGGGGGTCGCGCCCGGGACGGGATCCGCGGCCAGCCCGCTGGCGAGCCCCCAGTCCAACGCGACGGTCTCGCCGAACTCGCCCACCATCACGTTCTCGGGCTTGAGATCCCGGTGGATGACCCCCTGGCTGTGGGCGAAGGCGATGGCGTGGCAGAGGTCCACCACGTGGGGCAGCAGGGCCAGGCGACCGCGGAGCCCGTCGGCGCCATCGATGGCGTCGGCCAGCGAGCGACCGCGCACCAGCCGCATGGTGTAGTAGGGGGCGCCATCGGCGCGCTCGCCGATCTCGTGCACCGGCACGATGCCGGGGTGCTCGAGGGCTCCGGTGACCCGGGCTTCGCGGGTGAAGCGGACCCGCCGCGGGATCTCACCCGCCGCGGCGTGCATCTCCTTGATGGCCACCACGCGGCCCATCTCCTCGTCCATCGCCAGCAGCACCCGGCCCATGGCCCCGGCCCCGATGACCGCTGCGTCGGGGGTGGCCGCGGTGGCCGTGGCGCCCGTAGTGCGGAAGCGCTTCCAGGACAGCAGGGTGTAGCGGTCCACCGTGGGGGTGGAGGCGATGGGTCGGCGCAGGTCCGCCCCGCGGCCGCCTGGGGCGGCTCGGGATCGGCCACGGTGCGGCCGGGCCGGGGCGGATCGTCGCGCTGGGTTCCGCTCATGGCTGAGAGGGTATCCCATTCGCTTCGGACCCCAGCCACAGCCGGGCCTGTGAGCACCCTCACACCGCCCACCCGGGGCCGGTCACGGAGGCCCCCACGCCCCGTCATCCCCATGCACGCCGGACACCCCGGCACACTCCCCGGAGGCACCATGACCCGCACCCAACGACTGCTGCCCTACGCGCTCCTCGCCGCCCTGGCGCCGATGGCGCTGGTGGGCGCCAGCAGCCAGGCCGTCGCCGGCGACAGCTGCGCGAACCACGCCCAGGCCCAGGCCCCCATCGAGAGCACCCAGCTGCTCGTGGTCAAGTTCCACGCCGACTGGTGCGGCTCCTGCGTGAAGCTGGACGAGCCCCTGCAGCGCCTGCAGGCCTCCGCCGCCGGCGAGCCCGTGGACTTCGTGCGCCTGGATCTCACCGACGACGGGACCAGGGCCGTGGCCGCCGACCGCGCCTCGCGGCTGGGGCTGAGCGAGATCTACGAAAGCTACGGCGGCAAGACCGGCTTCGCCCTGCTCATCGACGCCGAGAGCGGCACCGTGCTCGGGAAGATCACCTCCGCCCTGGACCTCGAGGCCATGCAGGCCCTGCTGGGGACCTCCCTCGAACAGGCTGAGGCCTGAGGGTGTTATCGATGAGACGGACGGCCCACCCTTCGGAGCGTCCGCCTCACTCCCAACGGAGAGCTCGCCTTGGACGAAGCTGCGCTGCTGACCGCGCTGAGAGCGGGCGACCAGGCCGCCTGGCGCCAGTGCCTGCAGGACAACCTCCCGGCGCTCATCGGCTACGCCGCCCGCATGACGGGCGACCGGGCCAGCGCCGAAGAGGTCGTCCAGGAGGCCCTGGTCACCGTGTACCGAGGGCTCGACCGCTTCGAGGGCCGCTGCAGCATCCGCTCCTGGATGTTCCGCGCGGTCCGCAGCCGGGCCCTGGACGAGCTGAGGCGTCGCGGCCGGGTGGTCCTGAGCGACGACGGCGACCCCCTCGAGGGCGCCTTCGACGAGCGCGGCAAGTGGCAGAACCCGCCCCCGGATCTCGGCGGCGAGCTCGACCGCAAGATCGACGCCCAGCGAGCCCTCGCTCAGGTCCGGCGCCAGGTGGACCGCCTGCCCCACGACCTGCGGGAGGTCTTCCTCCTGCGCGAGGTCCAGGGCCTCGAGACCGACGAGATCTGCGCCGCCCTGGAGATCACGCCCGAGAACCTCCGCACCCGCCTGCACCGCGCCCGCAAGAAGCTGCGCGCCCAGGTGGTCCGCGCCATCCAAGAGGGGGTCTAGCCCATGCTGTTCTCTCCCTGTGAAGCCGTCATCGAGCGCGTCTCCGCCGTGATCGACGGCGAGGTGAGCGCCGTGGACCACGCGCTCTTCCACGCCCACCTGGCCATCTGCCCGCCCTGCAGGCGCTACTACAAGCAGCTGATCCAGATCCGCTCCCTGGGCGCCGAGCCCAGCGCGGACGACCTCCCCGACGACTTCGCCGACGTCATGGGCTTCGTGCTCGACGCCATCGAGCCCGCCCAGCCCGCGGCGCCACCGAAGGCCTAGTCTCCCTCGATCAGCTCGTCGTGTAGCTCCATGGCGTTCTCGAGCGCCATGCGGCCGGTGACCTCGGCCAGATCCTCCGACACCCCGGCGTACTCCGCCTCGCTCCACATGGCCCACAGGCGCAGGGTGCCCCCGTCGTCCGCCGGCAGCCAGACCTCGACCTCCCAGACCTGCCACAGGTGGTTGCTGTCCGACTCGCCGTGGGCCGACTCGGCGATCCAGTTGCGGGACAGCACCGCGTCACCGACCCAGCGGTAGTCCTCGTACAGCACGAAGCCCATCTCCATCACCAGGTTGGAGCGGTAGATGTCGTTGACCGTCCGCAGGAACTCACACTGGGCGCCCTCGAAGCAGTCCTCCCCCTCGAGGAATGTGCGCTCGTAGGACTCCGCGGTGGGTGAGCAGGGGCTCATGTCCTCGAGCAACATCAGGGGGACGTGATCGCCCACGGGGTGAGGGCTGTCGTGCACCACCGCCAAGCCGCGGGCGTCCCCGGGGTCTCGGCCCTCGGGCGGCGTGAGGCCCCCCAGGTCGGCCTCGCTGGGCGCCGTGAGGGACCAGCCCTCGTCGGGGGCCTCCAGCAGCAGCGGTCGCAGGTTGTCCATGCCGGCCGCGAGCCCCTCGGGATCTTCGGCCTCGAACTCCGCCAGCAGGTAGCGGGACAGCTCGTCCATCTCGGTGGGCGCCTCGACGGGGTGCTTGCAGGCGAACAGGGCGAGCAGCAGGAGGGGGAGCATGGTGGTGGGCCGGGTCACGGGGTCGTCCCCAGCGTACCCTCCGCGGCGGTCGCCGTGCTACGGAGCGGGCCACCGAACGCCCCGTCCACCGTGGAATTCCCATGCCTGCTCACCTCACCGAACTGCTGCTGGGCGCCGCCTCCGACGCAGCCCACAAGGGCATGGCCGTGCCCGGGGGCACCGACCGCAGCTGGCCCGCGCTGCTGGCCGCCGCCCAGCGCGCCGCCGGCGGCCTCGCCGCGGCTGGCGTGCGCCCCGGTGGTCAGGTCCTCATCGCCGTGGTGGACATCTCCGACTTCTTCCCCGTCTTCTGGGGGGCCCTGTGGGCCGGGGCGACCCCGGTGCCCATCGCGCCCCCCCGGGACCGCTCCGACGCCGAGCGCGACCGGGTGCTGCGCATCGCCGCCAGGCTCCGCCTGCCCGCCATGGTGGTGGACCGCGGCGTGCGGGTGCCCGGCCTGCCCCTGCTGGACGCCGGGGAGCTGATCGACGGCGCGCCCATGGCGACGCGGGCCGAGGCGCCCCCCGACACCCCGGCGCTGATCCAGTTCAGCTCGGGCTCCACCGGCCACCCCCGGGGCGTGGTGCTCAGCCAGGGCAACGTGCTGGCCAATGTGGACCAGATGGCCGAGGCCTACCCGATCCACAGCGATGACCTGAAGCTGACCTGGATGCCCCACTGGCACGACATGGGGCTCATCGGCTGTCACCTGCTGCCCCTGCGGATGCGCATGGGCGAGGTGCGCCTGTCACCCATCGCGGTCTTCGAGGATCCCATCGCCTGGCTGCGAGCCGTGGACAGCCACGGCGCCACCCTGCTCACGACCACCAACGCGATGATGGACCGGCTCAACCGCCGGCTCGAGCGGGACAAGCCCAGGGACCTGAACCTGGGCAGCCTGCGGCACATCTTCAACGGGGCGGAGCCCATCTCCCCGGAGGTCTGCCGGCAGCTGTGCCGCCTCACGGGCCTGCCGGAGTCGGTGCACGTGCCCCTGTACGGGCTCGCCGAGGCGTCCGTGGGTGTGGTCGCCGCCCGCGCGGGCGGGCTGCACACCGTGGACGTGGCTGGGCGCGAGGTGCTGATCATCGGCCGTCCCCTGCCGAAGCTCGAGCTGCAGGTCGTGGACGACGACGGCGCGTCCCTGCCCGACGGCGAGCAGGGACACCTGCGCTTCCGGGGCCCCAACGCCTTCCAGGGCTACCTGGCCGATCCCGAGGCCACCGCCGCGACCGTGGTCGACGGCTGGGTGCGCACCGGCGATCTGGCCGCGCTGGTGGACGGCCGCGTGGCCATCACCGGCCGGCACAAGGACGTGGTCTGCGTGGACGGCCGCAACCTGCACGCCCACGACGTCGAGGCCGCCGCCGAGGCCGTCCCGGGCGTGCGGGCCAACGGCGCGGTGGCGGTGCCCGATCGCCGCGGCGAGGTCGAGGGCCTGGGGCTGGTGATCCAGGTGGCCCCCGATCACGACACGCCGCCGGTGCTGTGGGCGGTGCGCCGGGCGGTGACCGCGGCCATGGGCGTGGAGCCCAGCGCCGTGCGCCCGCTGGCCAAGATCCCCCGCACCACCAGCGGCAAGAAGCGTCGGGCCTTCCTGGCGGGCGAGCTGGCCGCGGACCGGCTGGCCGCGCCGGCCGCCGACACCGTCACGCTGGTGCGGGAGGCCTGGTCCCAGGCCCTGAAGCGGCCGCTGGACGACGGCGAGCTCGAGACCCCCTTCACCGAGCTGGGCGGTGGCTCCATCGAAGCGGTGGACGTGCTGCTGAGGCTGGAGGCGAGCCTGGGCGTGGCCCCGGACCACCGCCTGCTGATGCGCGCGGACACCGTGCGCAGCATGGCGCGCCTGATCGAGGACCATCCACCTCGCTCGGCCCCCCTGCCCCAGGCCCGGGGCCAGCAGCCCGTGGCCATCACCGGCGCCGCCTGCCTGCTGCCCGGTGCGGACAGCCCCGTGGCGTTCTGGGAGCGGGTGCGCCGGGACGAGCCCGCCATCACGCCACCCCCACCCGGCCGCTGGCGGGACACCGTCCACCGCCACCCCGGCGGCTTCCTGGAGGAGGTCGACGGCTTCGACGCCGAGCGCTTCGGCATCGACCCCGCCGAGGCCGCCGCCATGGACCCCCAGCAGCGGCTGATGCTCACCGTGGCCACCCACGCCCTCGAGGGCGCGGGCACCCGCACCAAGCAGGTGGGGGTGTTCGTGGGCGCGGGCCAGCAGGCCTACCTCGAGACCGTGCTGCAGCACCTCGACCGCGACCTGCCCCCCGGCACCATGGCCGGCAACCTGCTCAACATGCTGGCGGCCCGCGTGGCCCACCAGCTCGATCTGCGCGGCCCCGCCCTGAGCGTGGACACCGCCTGCTCCGCCTCCCTGGTGGCGGTCCACCTGGCCACCCGCAGCATCGCCGCTGGCGAGTGCGACGCCGCCGTGGTGGGCGGCGTCAACCTCAACCTCTCCCCCGCCGCCCACGCCCTCTTCGACCGGGCGGGCGCCCTGTCCCCCTCCGGACGCTGCCGGCCCTTCGAGGACGACGCCGACGGCATGATCCCCGGTGAGGGGGTCGTGGCCATCGTGATCGAGCCCCTGCAGGCCGCCCGGGCCCGGGGCGCGAGGGTGCTCGGGGTGCTGCTCGGCTCCGCCGTGAACAACGACGGCGCAAGCCTGGGGGTCATGGCCCCCAACCCCACCGGCCAGGAGGCCGCCATCCGCGCCGCGCTCGGCGCCGCCCGGGTGCAGCCCGAGGACGTCGCCTTCGTCGAGGCGCACGGCACGGGCACCCCCATCGGGGACCCGGTGGAGCGCTCCGTGCTCGCCCGCTGCTACCCCCACGGCCCCCGGGTGGGCGCCGTCAAGGGCATCGTCGGCCACGGCCTGGCCGCCGCCGGCCTCACCGGGCTGCTGCGCGCCCTCGACGAGCTCGACGAGGACCAGCTGGGCGCGGTGTCGAGCTTCGGCTTCGGCGGCACCAACGCCCACGCCCTGCTGAAGGGTGGCGATCCCGTGGATCGCCGCGCCTGGGACCAGCCGCCCCCCCGGGGTCCCCGCCATCGCCTGGGCGCCCCCAGCGCCGAGGGCTGGGTGCACATCGTGCAGCGGGACCCCATGGGTGGGGTGAGCTGGCGGCCCTGTCCCCGGGGCCCCTCCCCCATCGTCCGCGGCGGCGCCTACGTCATCACCGGCGGCAGCGGAGCCCTGGCGGCCCACACCGCTCGCTGGCTGGCCCGGGAGTGGGCCGCCCGCGTGCTGCTGGTGGGGCGCAGGCCCCAGACCCCCGCGATCACCAGCCTGCTGCGGGAGCTGGGCGAGCTGGGTGGCGAAGGGCGCTACCTCAGCGCCGATCCGGCCCGTGACGCCGCGGCCGTGGTGCAGGCGGCCGCACCGCTGGGCGCGGTGGACGGCCTGTTCCACCTCGCCGGGAGCACGGGCGCGGACGCCATGGCGGCCAAGCGCGACGTGCTGCTGGCCCTCGAGCCCCTCCCGCGGGACCTGACCGTGCTGTACAGCTCCATCTCCGGGGTCCTGCCCGGGCTGGACCGGGGCATCGAGGCCTACGCCGAGGCCAACGCCTGGCTGGACGCCTGGGCCGTGGAGCAGCACGGCCGGGGGCGGCGCGTGGTCAGCGTCGCCTGGCCCCCCTGGGAGGGCGCCGGCATGGCCGGAGCGTGGGCCGAGGCCTTCCGCGAGCGCGGCCTCGAGCCGGTGGCGCCGGGCCTGGCCACAGCGGCCCTCGAGTGGGCCCTCGGCAGCGGCGAGCCCGCGGTGGTGGTGCTGAAGCGCAGCCGTGAGCGCAGCGTGGAGCCACTGCCCGAGGACGTCGAGGACCGCGTGCGCGCCCTGGTGGCCCGGGCGGCCGAGCTCGAGCTGTCGGAGCTGGACGACGACACCCCCCTGATGGAGCTGGGCATCGACTCGGTGGAGGCCATGGACCTGCTGCGGGCCCTCGAGGACGCGGTGGGGCGCTCCCTGCCGACCACCCTGCTCTTCGAGCACGACACCGTGGGCAAGGTGTTGAGCGCGCTGCGGGGTGGGGTGAGGCGGGAAGAGGCGCCAGAGCCAGCCCCCGTCCCCCTGGAGGGAGGTGGGGAGACCCACGAGGCCGCGCCCACCCCCGGCTGGCCCCTGCTCGCCAGCCAGCAGACCTTCGCGGTGCAGCGCAGCTTCTTCCCGGACATCCCCGGCAACGTGCTGCTGTCCTGCGCCCTGTCGCGGGCGGACGGCTCCCCGGCCTTCGACCCCGCGCTGCTGGCCCGGGCCCTCGAGCAGGCCAGCGCCCGACACCCCGCCCTGTGCACCCGCATCGCGCGGGTGGACGGCGCGTGGAGGCAGCTCCCCGACGGACCCCCGCCCGAGCTGCGCTGGGTGGAGCAGGTCGAGCTCGAGGCCATCGCCAACGAGCCCTTCGACCTGACTCACGGCCCCCTGCAGCGGGTGATCACCGACGGCCAGACCCTCGCCATGAACGGCCACCACGCCGCGGTGGACGCCCACTCCGCCCGCAACCTGCTGTGGGAGCTGCTGACCATCCACGAGGCGCTGCGCGCAGGCGTCGAGCCCATCCTTCCGCCGCTGGTGTCGAGCCTCGACGCGGTGCACGCCGCCCTGGCCGCCCAGCCCGATCAGGCCTCCACCGCCTGGTGGCGGGGCCGCTACGCCGACGGCGTGCCACCGCTGCAGCTGCCCTGGCTCAGCCCCACCCACGAGCCCGCCCGCGGACCCTGCGCCTGGCAGCGCCGGGTCCTGCCCGAGGAGCTCACAGAACGGCTGGGGGTCATGGCCCGGGACGCAGGCATCGGCCTGCCCGCCCTGGTGCTCGCCGCCTACGCCCAGACGCTCTTCGACGCCACCGGCCAGCCCGACGTCGTGGTCCGCGTGGCCCACGGCCGCCGCGGCATGCGGCTGCCCGACGCCGACGCCCTGGTGGGCTCCTTCGCCGACAGCCTCCCCGCCCGGATGCAGGCGGTGGCCCACGAGCCCCTGATGGATCTGGCCGTCCGGACCCAGGCCGAGCTGCGGGGCATGCAGGCCCACGCCGCGGCCTCCTCCACCACCCTGGCCGAGCTGGCCCCCCGCAGCGGCGCCGGACCGGTCGGGCTCACCCCCGCCGGCTTCTCCTTCCCCCACCTGCCGGCCCCCGATCGCATCGGGGAGCTGCGGCTGGACGAGGTGCACGGCGCCTCGGCGTCGGGGTTCACCCGCATCGGCCTGGTGGCCTGGGTCTTCGGCGGGCGGCTGCACTGCTCGTGGAACTTCACCCACAGCCACCTCGATCCGGCCACCGTGGCGGGGCTCGCCGACCGCATGGAGGCTGCCCTGGCGGCCGCGGCCAGCGGCGCCGATCGTCATCCGCCCCCGGACACCCTCCACGCCCGCATCATCACCCGCTGCGCCCAGCACCCCGGGCGCCACGCGGTCGAGGGCCTCGACTACGGACAGCTCGAGCGCCGCTCCGGCGCCCTGGCACAGCGGGTGGTGGCCATCCTCGACGCCGACCCCGTCGAGCCGGATGTCGTGGCCGGCTCCACCCCCCGGGTCGCCATCTACGGCCACCCCTCGGCGAGCTCCGTTGTCGCCATGCTGGCGGTCCTGCGCGCCGGCGCCGCCTGGGTGGGCCTCGATCCCACCTGGCCCCCGGCCCGCACCCGGCAGGTCATCGAGCTGGCGCGGCCTGCGGCCCTGATCCACCCGCCGGAGCTGAGGGACCAGATCGCCCCCCTGGCAGGTGAGCTGCCGCTGCTGGCTGTGGACGACTCCGAGCTGATCGACGGGCCCAACCGGCCCTCCGAGCTGTCCCACGTGATGTTCACCTCGGGCAGCACCGGTCGGCCCAAGGGCGTCGCCGTGTCCCACCGGGCCATGCTTGCATGGCAGGAGTGGGTCCTGCGGGCGTTCGGCGTCACCGAGCGGGATCGCTTCGTGCAGACCTCGGGCCTCAGCTTCGGTGGCTGCCTGCGCCAGGTGTTCTCCCCGCTGCTCGCCGGCGGCAGCGTGCACCCGGTGCCCAAGGCCGTGGCCCGGGACCCCGAGGCGCTGCTGGCCTTCATCCAGACCGAGGGCATCACCATCTTCAACGCCGTCCCCAGCCTGTGGGTCCACCTGCTGGGTGCGGTGGAGCGCAGCCCCGAGGCCCAACCCCTGCCCGCCCTGCGCTGGGTGCTGCTGGGGGGCGAGGCCGTGCCCGCCGATCCGGTCCGCCGCTGGCGCGCCCGCTGCGGCTGGGGCCACCGCCTGGCCAACCTCTACGGCAGCACCGAGACCGTGGTCAACGCCACCTGGTACGAGGTGGCCGGCGCGCTGGACGCCGGGTCGGTGCACTGCCCCATCGGCTGGGACCGCTACGGCGTGACCAACCACGTGGTCGACGAGGTCGACGGCGTGGGCGAGCTGGTGGTCGGGGGCGGGATCGCCACGGGCTACCTGGGCGAGCCGGAGCTGACCGCCGAGGCCTTCGTGGAGCTTCCCGGCCTCGGCCGCGTCTACCACACCGGCGACCTGGTCCGCCGCGACGACAGCGGCGCCATCGTCTTCCTGGGCCGCCGGGACGATCAGGTCCAGGTCCACGGAAACCGCGTGGAGCCCGCCGAGATCGAACACCACCTGCACGCCTGGCCCGAGGTCCAGGCCGCGGTGGTGGTGCAGGTCGACGGCCTGCTGCACGCCTGGCTCGAGGCCCCCGGCCTGACCGAGCCCGAGCGCCTGCGGCCCTGGCTGGCCGAGCGCCTGCCCCCCGCCATGGTGCCCCACCGCATCACCGTGGTGGATCGCATCCCCCGCAACCCCGCTGGCAAGGCCGACCGCCGCGCCGTCCGCGCTCGGCTCGAGGGCGACGGCGGACGCGGGGCGCCCTCCCCGGCCGCGCCGGCCAGCACCCACGCCCTGGCGGCCACCGTCGCCGAAGCCTGGACCACGGTGCTCGAGCTGGACAGCCCGCCCGCGCCCGAGGACGACTTCTTCGCCCTGGGCGGCGACTCCATCCTGGCCCTCGAGGTGCTGGAGCTGCTGCGGGAGCGCCTGCCCTGGGTGCCCCAGCCCCTGGCCCTGTACCAACACCCCACGGTGGCCGGGCTGGCCGAGCTGCTCGCCGATGGTGGCCGCGACACGGCCCCGGCGGCCCCGGCGACGCCCATCGAGCCCCACGCGCCCCGCAGGCTGACCGCGGTGCAGCGGGGCTTCTGGCTGGCCCACGAGCTGCAGCCGGAGCATCCCCCCTGCTGGACCGCCCGGGTCCCCATCCGTGGCCCCCTCGACGCCGACGCCCTGAGCCGCGCCCTGGCCTGGCTCACCCAGCGCCAGCCCATGCTCCGGGCCCGCATCGCCATGGCCGACGGCGCTCCGCAGCAGATCATCGACGACACCGTGCGCCCCCTGCTGCAGGTGGACGACCTCGAGCCCCTGGCCCCCGAGGCCCGGGCCGCTGCCCTCGAGCACCGCTGGCAGGAGGAGAACGCCGCGCGCTACCGCCTCGACCGCTGGCCCCTGTTCCGGGTCCGCCTGTGCCGCATGGGGCCCGACGAACACCAGCTCATGGTCGGCGGTCACCACGCCATCGCCGACGCCTGGAGCGCCTGGCTGCTCATGGGCGAGCTGCTGCACGCCCACGACGCCTTCATGGACGGCCGGGAGCCCGCGCTGCCCCCGCCCGGCGGCCTCCCCCAGGACCTGGGTGAGCCGGAGCCGCGCCCCGAGGACGGCCGCTGGTGGCGGCAGGCCCTGGACGGGCTCGGGCAAGACCCCGCCCCACCGCGGAGCGGTGACCAGGCCACCAAGATCCACCTCGTCGCCACGGACTGGGACGGCCTGCAGCGCCGCGCCCGATCCCTGCGGACCTCCCCCTTCGTGCTGGCCATGACCGCCCTGTTCCGGGCCCTGGACCGCGACGACGCGGTGATCTCCACCGCGCTGGCGGCCCGGGATCCCAGCGACCTCCGCGCCTCGACGGTGGTGGGTCCCCTGGCCCGCGCCCTGCCCGTGCGCCTTCGTGGCCGGCCCGACGTGGCCACAGTCGCCGAGGCCATCGGCGCCGCCGCGGCCCACGCCGACGCCGCCCCGTCCGACGTGCTCGCCGCCGCCGGGCCGAACGCGCTGGCGAAGCTTGGGCGCTTCTTCCTGTCCTGGATGGACCCCGCCGCCGTGCCCCGGCCGGACTCGCGGGCCCAGCCCGACTGGGCGGCTGGGCGCTACCACTTCGCCACCCGCAGCACCGACACCGAGCTGATGGTGGGGGCCATGGTCCAGGACGGCCTGCACCTGGACCTGCACGGCGGCGCCCTCGTCGACCGCGTCGCCCCGCGCCTCGAGGCCGAACTGCTGGCCATGGCCCGCCCGGCCGCGGCGCTGGTGGTCTACGCCCCGGCGGGGGTCGAGCTGCCGGTGCAGGAGCCTGTCGTGGTCGAGCGCATCGACGCCGCCGCGGCCTGCTCCGAGCTGGTGCTGGCGCCGATCCGGGCCGACCAGCTCGCGCCCGGGCCGGAGCTCGACGCCCTGGTCGCCCGCTGCCTGGCTGCGACCCGAGCACGGGTGGTGGCCCTGGCCGGGATGCTGCCTGCCCTGACCGGCCTGGCGGCCCGGCCACTGGGGCAGCGGTCGGATCAGCTCCTCACCAGCGGCCACGCCGCCACCACGGTGGCCATGGTGCTGACCGTCGAGACGGTCCTGGCCGCCACCGATCGCTCATGGGCCACCGAGCGCGTGGGCGTGCTCGGCTACGGCAGCATCGGCCAGGCGGTGCTGGCCCTGGCCCGACAGCGCTGGGGTGAGCCCGCGGCGCTGCGCATCCAGGACCCGCGCCTGCCCGACGGGGCCGAGCACCTGGCCGACTGCACCCTCATCCTGGGGGCCACCAGCGGCGGGCGCGCGATCGAGGTCGAGGCGTTGGCCGCCGGCACCATCGTGGTGGACGACAGCTTCCCACGGGCCTTCGACGAGGCCGCCGCGCGGACCCGCATGGAGCGCCGCGGCGACGTGCTGCTGCTCGGCGGCGGCCTGCTCGACGCCGGCCCCCTGCAGCGCCACTCCCCCTTCCCCCAGGCCGCCGCCCTGCGCGCCCAATACGGCGCGCGCTGGCTCCCCGGCTGCCACGCCGAGGCGGTGCTGCTGGCGGCGCGTCCGGAGCTGGGCCCCACCCGTGGTGTGGTCGACGTCGAGCGCGGCCTCGCCGTGCTCGAGGCCGTGCTGGCCCTGGGCTGGGAGGCCGCGCCGCTGCACCTGGGTGCGTGGGTGCTGCCGGGGACGATGATCGAGGAGTTCCGCGCTAGCGACCCTTCGTGAACACCGCCAGGCTGCCGAAGGTGACCGTGGCGGCCCCCATGCCGATGGCGCCGAAGAACGCGCCGTTGGTCGCCAGGTAGTTCTCGCGGGTGGGGTAGCGGTCGTACTCGCCGCGCATGTAGCTGGCGCCGCCGTACAGGCCGCCGGCCATCACACCGGAGACCACCGTGGCCGCGATCAGGCCGCCCTTGCCGCTGCCCTGGGTCTTCTCGGGGGCCGGGGCGTGGGACAGATCCCGACGGGCCGCCGAGTCGTCGATGGTGGCGTCGGCCAGGGCGGCGGAGGGCGCGGTGGTGGGCTCCGGCTCGACTGGCGCGGTGCGCTCCGGCTCCGGCGCCGGGGCGACGACCAGGCCCACACCGGGCATGGTGGAGGGAGGCGTCTCGCCGGGCGCGAGGTAGGCGGTCCAGCGCACCTCGTCCATGTCGATGCCGTACTGCACGATGGAGGGGAGATCCTCGGCCTGCACCGTGCCCTCGGCACCATCGACCCAGGTGTACATGCCGCCGGGGGCCGTAAAGGAGCTCTCGAAGGGGTTCGGGCCGCTCACGGCCTGCTGCCAGAGCCGGTGCAGCTTGCCGCCCTCGGGGGCGATCTTGCTGGGGAGCTGGTAGCCGGGCTCGATGTGCAGGGAGGCCCGGAAGGAGTCCACCGCGATCTCGTCCTGGCCGTCGAAGAAGGCCTGCAGCCCCATCAGCCGGTGGTAGGCGGCCGCGGTCGGGGGCAGGAGGATCTCCCCGAGGCAGGGCAGATCGGCCTGGGCCTGCTGGGTGGCGGCGCTGAAGCTGTCTTCGTCCAGGGTGGCGAAGTCGATGAGGGCCTGCTGCATCGTGCTCGAGAGGCGCTCGACGGGCACGGGCTGGCAGTCCTGGGCGGAAGCGACGCTGGCGATGATCATGAGGCCGATCATGGTGTTCTCCTGGGTCGAGAGCGGTCTGTGGTCTCGGTGGCCGCAACATACGGCGCTCTCGTCAGCCGCGCGGGGTCAGCCCGGGGTCAGAGGCGTTCGCCCTGTCGAACCGAGGGGTCGGGTCCCCCACCTCGGCTGGACGCCCCCCCTCATGGCGGCTACCCCGGATCGCCACCCACCACCCGGAGCACCCATGGGCGCCGACCTCATCATCCACCTCGACTGCCCGGCCAAGGCCACGCTGGGAGACGGCGACATCCTCGACGGCACGGTGGCTATGCTGCGCATGCGCAAGTCCAGCAGCCAGGCCATGGCGGTCGCCGCCCAGCTGCAGGAGTCCGGGATCGGCCTGGACGTGCCCTGCATCCGGGTGATCCTGCAGACCGCCGAGGGCGAGCAGGAGCGCAAGGTGAGCGTGGTGGACCTGCTGGCCGAGGCCGCGCCGCTGAAGGGGCTCGAGGGCGACTGCGCCGCCTGCCTGGCCAACGTGGGCAACCAGCCCTTCGGCTGCCTGGGCTACGTGCACTACCCCATCACCCCCGCCGCCGAGGCCTGGCTCGCCGCGCGGGTCCAGCACGCGGACACCCTGGGCGGTCGGCTGCTCTGCGACGCCCTGCGGGACTTCGGCTACACCGGCGAGATCTTCTCGACCTGGCGGGAGCGCGGCCTGATCGAAGCCAGCGAGCCCGTCAGCGTGGTGGTGGATCCCGAGGCCGATCCACCCGTCACGGTGAGCACCGACCAGCTGTTCCAGGCGGTCTTCGCCGTGGGCAACCACCTGGACCCGGTCCACTGCGCCCTGGTGCTCATGTGGCTGGGCGCCCTCGAGCTCGACGGTGAGGTCCCCGGGGACCTCGACATGGCCCCCCTCGAGACCCTCATCGCCCTGGACAGCCCGGAGCGCCGCCACTACCGCAGCCGCCTCCGGATCGGCGATCCCGCAGAGACCGCCGACATCCACGCCATGCAGCAGATGCTCAGGTTCCTCTACGGGGCCTGGGTCTGTGGGGTGGGCCTGCTGGTGGACGCCTGAG
Organism: uncultured Enterobacterales bacterium; assembly: GCA_964481655.1. Lineage (GTDB taxonomy): Bacteria > Myxococcota_A > UBA796 > UBA796 > JAFGLY01 > CALDOK01. Next base: position 21,146 of record CAYZVO010000006.1, read on the forward strand.
GGATCAGTCCGCGGGCACGGGCACCGGCGCCAGGGCGTCAGGGGGCGCGGGGTCCCTGGCCTCCCGGGCCATGAGCCAGGTGGTGGTGGGATCACTGGGCAGCACGTACCAGCCGCTCCAGCTCCCGTCGGCGTTGCGGATCTGGACCACCGACGCCCGCTCGGCGGGGATGTAGGCGGAGGCGAGGTGTCCATCGACCACCAAGCGGCCGGGTAGCCGCACCTCACGACCGGCCCCCAGCTCGGCGGCCTCGCTGTAGACCTCGCCGACCGCGCGTCCCGCGGCGGCCCAGCTCGCGGGCAGGCGGAACCCGGGCGCCAGCACCCGCAAGGCGCGCAGGCCCGCGGACAGCGCCTCGGCGTCACCGTCGAGCAGCGCGCGCTCCGTCCAGACCAGGTGCACGTTGAGCAGCGCCTGGTCCTGCAAGATCTCCCCGAGGCAGTCCATGGCCGCCTCGGCGTTGCGGCGGTGCTGCTCGAAGTCCAGCAGCCGCTGCTCCTCGAACGCCGCCATGGCCCGCACCAGGTGCAGGTCCAGCTCCGCGGTGGTCACGGGGCAATCCCCCGACGCCATCGCGGCGCCGCTGGCCAAGATCAGTGCCATGGTGCACAGCATCACGCATCTCCTCTCGCGCGCCCTCGGCGGGCGAGCGCCATCAGCCCCAGCACCAGCCAGGCACCCAGGCCCCGCACCGCGCCGCCGCCGCTGCAGCCCCAGCAGGCGCCGCCGCCGCGTACGGCGATGGCCAGATCACAGGCGTCGCCGACGCCGTCGCCGTCGCTGTCCAGCTGATCTGGATCGTAGGCGTCCAGGCAGATGTCACAGGCGTTGCCCACGCCGTCGCCGTCGCCGTCGAACTGCTGGGCGTCCCACAGGTTCGGACAGACGTCACAGACATCCCCGGCCCCGTCGCCGTCACTGTCGATCTGATCGGGATCGAACAGATCGGGGCAGGTGTCGCAGCCGTCGCCGACGCGATCGCCGTCGGCGTCTTCGTCGATGGTGCCTGGATCGGCGGGGCAGAGATCGCAGGCGTCGCCGGCAAGATCGCCGTCGCTGTCGGTCTGATCGGCGTCCTCGTGCTGGGGGCACAGGTCGCAGTCGTCGCCGACCCCGTCCCCGTCGGCGTCCGGCTGCTCGGGGTCGAACGACTCCGGGCATAGATCGCACAGATCACCGACCCCGTCGCCGTCCCAGTCCTCCTGCTCCTCGTCCTCGACGTAGGGGCAGTTGTCACAGGCATCGCCCACGTCGTCGCCGTCGCTGTCGATCTGCTTCGGGTTCTCCACGACCACGCAGTTGTCACAGGCGTCGCCGGCGCCGTCTCCGTCCCAGTCCGCCTGGTCGAGGTCCACATGCCAGGGGCAGACGTCACAGGCGGTGCCCAGGCCGTCGTAGTCGGGGTCTTCCTGTTCCGGGTTCTCGACCTCGAGGCAGTTGTCACACAGATCCCCGACCCCGTCGCCGTCGGTGTCCGCCTGGTCCACGTTGTGGACCTCGGGGCAGTTGTCGCAGTCCAGCGCGACGATGCGGGAGACGGTGCCGTCGTCGGCCTTGATGACGACGTCGCCGCTGGCCAGGCCGTCCAGATCGGGATCGACCCCCAGGTCGGGGAGGAACCAGGTGCAGCCGAAGCTGGCGTAGTCGTAGTAGTAGTCGGCGCTGGTGATGACCTGGTCGTCAGCGTCCACGTGCAGGGCGCACTCGGGATCGTAGACGTCCACAGAGGGCTCGTCCGCCACGTCGATGCCGTTGCAGTTGAGGTCCTGGGCGTCCTGGGCCAGGGCCAGGCCCGCCGCGATGAGCAGCCAGGGGATCATGGCGCCTCCTCGCGCAGGGGTTCGAGGGCGTCGTGCTCATCGAGGGCCTGCAGGAAGCTGTCCTCGGTGGGGATCTCGTCCACGGGTGCCTCGTCGGGGAGCACCTGCACCTCGAGGATGGGGTGTCCGTCGACCCCGAGCAGCTTGTCGCCCGGGAGCCCGGCCACCACGGCCTCGCCGCTCCAGGGCAGGAGGATGTCGCGCTCGTCGAACGGGGCCGCGCCCTGCTGCAGCGGGCGCACCTTGGCGACCAGCAGGTCCACGCCGCGGGGGGCGCCCGCGGTGTCGGGGACGGCGCTGCCCATGCCGCGGTAGCTGATCCGCTCGGGCCGCACCGCGCGCTCCACCAGGCCCTCGAAGACCACCCGGGCCCGCCGCAGGCTGAGCTCGTAGTCGGCGCCCAAAGCGCCGAGCTCGTCGGCGTGGCCCTGGACCACCAGCAGCTCGATCTGGGGGTAGTCCAGCACCACCCGGGCCACCTCGTCCAGCAGCGGCTCGGACGCCGCCGTGAGGGTGGCGCTGGCCCCCTCGAAGGCGATGGGGGCGTCGAGCACCAGCTGGCCATGCTCGACCCATGCCCGCCGGGGGGCGACCTCGACCGCGGGGGCCGGCTCGATCACCGGGGCCGGATCAGGGGCCGGGGCGGCGACCACAGGGCTGAGCTCGGGCTCGGGGGCCTCGGGGCGCAGCCCGGTCCAGCCGACCACCGACACCATCACCCTGACCGGGCTGACGCCGTATCCCTGGGTCAGGCCGGTGCCGCCCACCAGGTCCACCCGGCCCCAGCGCTGGCTGGTCAGGCGCAGGCCGCCCTGCAGCACCACCGGGTTCTCCGCGCCGGGCTTCATGAAGTTGCCCAGCCCGTGGCGGGAGGAGAGCTCCACCAGGCCCCCCAGCCAGGGGGTCGCCGAGGCGCAGAGGGCCGCGCCGGTGCTGAGCTCCGGGGACGCCACGAAGTCCGCGCCGCTGTCGACCTCGACCCTGGCGAGCATCCCGACATTGGTCAGCAGCTCGAGGCGCTCCCAGCGCAGCGACGCCAGCAAGGCCGGCGCGTAGCGCAGGGAGTCCTCGCTCACCCAGCTCTCGGTGGTCCCCACCGGCAGCCACAGGCCCACGGCGGGCCCCACCGCGAGGGGACCCTGCTCCACCCAGCTGCCCTTGACCCCCAGCGCGAGGTCTCCCAGGGCCAGGGCGCTGGCAGGCGCGACGATGTCGAGGTCCCCCGCCCCCAGCTGGGCGCCGGAGGCCCGCAGGAACACCGTGGTGCGCTCGGTCACGGCCAGGGAGGCGCCGAGGTGCAGGGTGTTCCGGCTCGAGACCACCGCGCCGGAGCCGCCGGTCTCGAGGGTGTAGCGCAGGGGATCCTGCTCCAGCTGCCACGCCGCGCCCGCCGCCAGCTGCAGCTCGCCGGCGCCACGGGGGGTGTCCACCACCAGGGCCGCGCCGGGGGTGAGGGCGGGGTGCACCAGCTGGGTGTCGATGGAGCGGTCCACCACCGGATCGGCGGCCCAGCCCGCGCTCGCCAGCGCGGCCGCGACGAGCAGCGACGGGCTCACAGCCGCCCTCCCCTGCGCCGCGGGGCCGCCCCGACGGCGGCGATGAGGGCCAGCAGCAGCGCCAGGCTGCCCGCGGGGCCGCTGGTGCCGCAGCGGTGACCCGCGCCGCGAAGGGAGCGCTCGCAGATGTCGCCCACGCCGTTGGCGTCCTCGTCCAGCTGATCCACGTTCTCGACGGTCACGCAGTTGTCGCAGGCGTCGCCGATGCCGTCCCGGTCCGTGTCGAGCTGGTCCGGATCCTTCACACCGAGGCAGAGGTCACAGTCGTCCCCCACGCCGTCTTCGTCCAGATCGATCTGCTCCGGGTTGGCGACCTCCGGGCAGCTGTCGCAGGCGTCCCCCAGCCCGTCACCATCGCTGTCCATCTGGGCCCCGTCGGGCACGTCCCAGCACAGGTCGCAGGCGTCGCCGATGCCGTCGCCGTCGCTGTCATCCTGGGCGGTGTTCCAGACCAGGTCGCAGTTGTCGCAGGCGTCGCCCAGCCCGTCGTCGTCCGCGTCCTCCTGGGTGGGGTTGCGCTGCTCCGGGCAGCTGTCGCAGACATCGCCGATCCCGTCGGAATCGACGTCCTCCTGCCCGGGGTCGACGTCCAGGGGGCAGGTGTCGCAGGCGTCGCCCACACCGTCGCCGTCGACGTCGTCGTTGCTGGCGTTGTCCATGTCCGGGCACAGGTCGCAGGCGTCGCCGTGGCCGTCGTCGTATTAATAGGCCTGATCCGGGTTGTCGTGCTCCGGGCAGTTGTCGCAGACGTCCCCAAGCTCGTCGGTGTCCGCGTTGGCCTGGTCGGGGTTGTAGGCGTACACGCAGTTGTCACAGATGTCGCCCCACTCGTCACAGTCCTCGTCTTCCTGGCCCGGGTTGAAGTCCTCGGGGCAGTTGTCGCAGGCGAGGAAGACCTCGAGCCCGTCCGGCGCGTCGGGGACCTCCACCAGCCCGTAGGAGAACCCGTCGCTGTCGACGTCCAGCTCGTAGGTGGGCACCGAGCAGCCGTAGAGGAAGTAGTCGTAGTAGGAGTCCGTCGTGCTGTTGGGTTCGCCCTCGCCCCCGGTGTGGAGCGCGCAGATGGGGTCGTCGAAGTCCACGTCCTGCTCGTAGCGCACCCCGATGGTGTTGCAGTTGAGGTCCTGGCTCAGGTTGGTGGCGCACTGGGCCTGGGCGGAGGGCGCCAGCAGCTGGCCGAGGACGATGGAGACGAGGACGATCACTCCGCCTCCTCGGCCGCGGGGGCGGTCCGGTTCCAGGGCACGATATGGGGGGCCTCGGGGGGCAGCGGGTCCAGCGGGTCGAGCTGCTCGGCGATGAGGAAGAGCACGCGGCGGTTGACCGCCAGGCTCGCTTCGTCATCGCCCAGCACCACCGGGTTCACCTCACCCATGCCCCGGCAGCTCAGGCGCACGGGGTGCACGCCGGCCTCGACCAGGGCCCTCAGGATGGAGCGCGCCCGCTCGATGCTCAGGTGGTAGTTGTAGGCGTGGGCACCCTCGGCGCTGGCGTGGCCCTCGATGACCACGTGGAGGATCTGTGGGGTGCTCTCGAGGATCCCGGCGACCGCCAGCAGCACGGGCTGGGAGCTGGGCAGGATGCGCGCCGTGTCCACCTCGAACTGGATGGGCTCACGGATCTCGATGCGCTCCTCGAGCACCTGGGCCAGCTGACCCTCGTCCCACTCGATGGGCTGCTCCACGGGGGCCAACTCAGGGGGTGGGGCCGTGGGCTCGGTCCAGACCAGGTCCAGCTCGGGCTCCGGCTCCGGGGCGCCGACGCCGCGGAAGGCCCAGCGCAGCCCAACCCAGCCCCGGAACTCGGTGGTGCCGTAGCCGGGGGTGAGGCCGCGGCCGACGCCGAGGTCCAGATCCATCGACACACTCGGTGACACACGGGTCCCCACGAGCAGCTCGGATGAGACGAAGCCGTCGGGGTTGGGCAGCAGCGGCCAGCGCCCCACGGCGCCGAGGTAGAGGTCCTGCTTCCCGGGCCAGGTGGCGTAGCGCAGCGCGGCGCCGACGGTGGCCTCGTGGCCGAGGACGAGATCCGAGTCGGTCTCCACGTCGGCCCGCAGGACGGTGCCCAGGTCGAGGTGGACGCCCACGCGATCGCCGTCCAGCGCCGCCAGCAGGCCCAGGCTGCCCCGGGGGCGGCCCTCGCCGAGGTAGCGGTCGCGGGCACCCAGGGGCAGCAGGGCGTCGGCCCGGAAGGCGGTGCTCCAGGGGCCGCGCTGCAGGGTCGTGAAGCGGGCGCCGATGCTCGGGTCGCCGGCCCCCATGCCGTCCGCCGCCCACTGGTCTTCCTCGCTGCCCCACTGCCACGACAGGGGCAGGGCGCCTCGCAGCTCGATGCGCGGTGACACATCGTAGGCGGCGCCGAGCACGGAGGTGTGTCGCTGGGCCACCACCGCGCCGGTCTCATCCCCGTCCACCAACAGGACGAGGGGGTCCCGCAGGTACTGCCCCAGCAGCCCCACCACCAGGGTGCGGTGCTCCCCCACCGGATGATCGAGGCCCGGCAGGGTGGCGGCGCCGAAGCTGGGGCGCTGCAGCTCGACGTCGACGGAGCTTCCGTCGGCCCAGGCCGCGCAGGCCAGCACGATGGGGAGGGCCGCGATCACGGGGCCTCCTCGGAGCCCGCGGAGGCCTGCTCGCTGGGTCGGGTGGCGCCCACGCCCAGCTCGTCGTCGAGCTGAGCGTTGTAGGCGTCCACCAACGCCTGGGCCTGGTCGCGGCTGTAGACCTGATCGGGGCGCGCGCGGCGTTGCCGCACCGAGCGGGCCAGGCGGGGGACACCGCTCAGCAGCATCAAGCCCGAGGTGGAGATGACCACCCCGGTCCAAGCCCGCTGCTCCGCCCGCACCTGGCGCTCGTACTGCAAGGCGCCGCTGGCGTCGGTGAAGCCCCGGCCCATGACCACCAGGCCGCCCAGCGCCGCGGCTCCGCCGATGGCGGCCAGGGAGATGGTGGAGCTGGTGGCCCAGCGCCGCTCGCGCTCGAGCTGACGCACGGTGGGCAGATCACCGACCTGCAGGGCGAAGCGACGGCTCGACAAGGGGTAGCCGCTGGCCTCTACCGCGATCCAGTCCGGGTGGCCTTCGTCGCCCGCACCGTCGCGGAGGATGATGTGTCGCTCCCGCGCCAGCTGGGCGGGATCCCGGGGGTCGTCCAACAAGGTGCGCGCCACCCTGGCGCCCGTGCCCCCAAGGCCCGGCGCCACGACACCCGGCGGGTCCGCGCAGGCGCCCCAGTGGCGCAGGTGCCAGTCACCACCGGCGTTCGGCTCGAGGCTCAGGGCGCAGGACGCCCCGTGCCGCCCCATGATCAGCGCCAGCTGCTCACCGAGCGTGCCGTCGTCCTCCAGCGCCTCGAAGCGGACGGCGGCGTCGGGGCGCACCCGCTCCACCCGCTGTGACAGGGCCCAGGTCGAGCCGCGCACACCCACCAGCAGCGGCTCGTCGAGCCCGTCGGAGAGCAGCAGCAGCTCGAGGGCCGCCCGGCGCTCGTCGACCACCACCCCGGGCTCGTCGCCAGCCCAGGCTGTGCCCGCCAGCGCGAGAGCCGACCACAGCAGGGCGAGACGGGTGGGGAGAGGGCGCATCGACCGTGGCGGCCTACCAGCACTCGATGATGAAGGGGCTCCCCTTGGCCTGGCGGGTCAGGCCCGCGCTGTCGGTCCACTGAACCACCGGTTCGGTGACCCGGGAGCGCACCGCGCAAGCTTCTTCGGAGAGGCTGAGGCTGTAGGAGATGATCCCTGTGTCGTAGATGGTGTGCACGTCGCGGTCGGTGTCCTCGGCGGCGTCCAGGCTGACCTCCCAGGAGTAGGTGATGTTGCCGTCCTCGTCCTCGACCTCGTCGTAGGGCTCGGGGCTGATGTCGTGGATCTCCATGCCCGCGGGGATGGTCTCGTAGACGACGCCGCTGCCTTCGGTTCGGCCGAGGTTGGTGACCTCGAGCGCCACGAAGATGCTGCCGTCGGCGACGGTGGTGGCCCAGCCACGCTGGCGGCCGACGATGAACACCGGGTTGTCGCGGATGTCCTTCCAGACCGTGGTGTTGGGGTCGATGGTGCCGCTGAGCATGGTGTCCAGCAGCATCTTCGGGATCTGGGCCCCAGTGAAGTCGAAGTCGTAGGCGGTCCCGGTGACCTGGGTCTCCTCGATGCACCACCAGGCCGGTGAGATGCTGGAGGCGTAGTCGAAGACCACGCGCTCGCCCCGGGACAGCTGGATGCTGCCGCTCTCGCCGTAGATGTCGCTGGCGTCGTAGTCGGGATCGCCGGCGCCGGCGTCCTGGGTCTGCTCGCTGCCGTAGGCGTACCACCGGTCGATGCACACATCGAGATCCTCGCCAATGTGCTCGACGACGATGCCCTCGGTGCTGGAGTAGATGTCGACGTAGCCGCGGGTGTCGGCCTCGTGCAGCCCCAGGCAGGGCAGCTGGAAGTAGCCCGACAGGGTCGCGACCTCGTTGCCGTCCGGGTCGTTGCTCGCCGCCCAGAAATAGCCGAACTCCGTGCCCTCGACCTCGGGGTACCAGGTCACGTCGATCACAGACTCTTCGCCGGGGCCCAGCGTGGCGGGAAGCTCGGTCTCGACGTCGAAGCTCTCGCCCTGCAGCACCCAGGACTCCACGACCAGATCGACCGCGCCCTCGTTCCGGGCCACGATGCTGCCGTAGACGGGGTTGCCGTCGTAGGAGCGCATGTTGAGCTGCTGGGGATCGAAGACCAGATCGGGCATCACCCCGATGCCGAACAGATCGACGCTGATCTGGGGGACCGTCGCGTTGCTGGAGACGATCACGGTGGCCTGGTCATCGCTGGTGGCCGGCGCGTAGGCCAGCTCGACCTCCACCGAGGTGCCGGAGGACAGGGACTCGGGGAGCTGCTCGTCGACGATGGTGAAGGTGCCGGAGCCCTGTACGTGCAGGGGGTCCAGCTCCACGGCGGTGGCGCCGATGCTCGAGATGACGATGCTCTCCACCGCCACCGTGCCCGCCGCCACCTCGCCGAAGTCGATGAGGTCGGGGATCACCTGCAGGACGCGCTCACCGGCTTCGGGGGGGCCATCGTCGATGCGGCCGAAGCGGGACTCGATGCAGCCGGTCATCAGCACGGCGATGGCGGCGCAGCTCAGCGGGCGGTGCATGGCGGTCTCCCTGGGTCGACTCATGTCTAACGGGACAGTGTGCCCCAAGGGGAGCGCGTTGACAGGCGGTGTGCCGCCGACCACTCAGGCGCGGGCGGCCAGCAGCCCGCGGATGGCGTGGACGGCCTCGATCCCGACACCGGCGGTGCCCGGCGGGCGGGCGTCTTCGTCGTGGCAGTCCGAGCCGCCCGTGGCGATGGGCAGGCCGTGCTGGACCCGCAGCGCCTCGACGCGAGCCTCGAGCTCTGCGTTGTGGCCGGGGTAGGCGACCTCGAGGCCGTCCAGCCCCATGGCCAGGAAGCGGGGCAGCAGCTCGACCACGGTCTCGAGGGGCGGCAGGACCTCCTTGTAGTGGCTGTCGCCCGGGAAGGAGCCGGCCGCGGGGTGCGCGAAGACGCGCACGAAGGGGTAGGCGTCGAGCAGCGGGGCCAGGTCCTCGAAGGTCATGCCCGAGGGGATGTAGGCCGGGCTGTCGTTGCCGATGATGTGGGAGATGGTGTCCCGCTCGGTGATGCCCAGGCCCTTGAGCGCCACGGCGAAGTGACGGCGGCTGACCTGGTCGGTCTGGCTGTACAGATCGTCGGCGGTCAGCTCACGGGGCAGCATGGGCTCCACACCCGCGGGGCCGAAGTAGCGGTTGATCTCCACCAGGCGGGCCTGCACCAGGGAGTCACCGCGGCCCTTGGCGAAGGTCGCCACGGCCAGCTCGAGGAAGGCGGGATCGTCCAGCAGCGCCGCGTCGAAGTAGAGCAGCAGGTGCAGGGAGCCCCGGAAGAGGTCCTCGGAGAAGCGCAGGGTGACCTCGACCCCGGGCAGCACATCGACGCCGGTGGTCATGCCGGCGTCCAGCGCCTCGCGGAGCCCCGCGACGGTGTCATGGTCGGTGACGGCGACGGCATTCACGCCCAGCGCGGCGTAGCGCTGGATGAGCTCGGTGGGGCTGAAGTCGCCGTCGGACGCGGTGGTGTGGTTGTGCAGATCGGCCTGGTGCACGGTGGACCTCCTTGTGGAGGCCCGTGCATAGCGCGTCGAGACCGGGTCGCCACCCGACCGGCGTCAGGAAGCCAGGTCGATGGTGAGGGCCACTTCGTCCTTGATGAGATCGTCCGGCTTGCCCGGGTAGGCGATGCCGTAGGCCTGTCGGTCGATCACGAACTCGGTGGTGGCCTTCATGGCGCCGCCGCCCAGCTCGATGGTGGCCGGGAAGCTCACCCGCTGGGTGACCCCGCGGATGGTCAGATCGCCGGTGACGGTGTGGGTGCCGCCCTCGGCGCCCGCGGCGATGCTGGTGGAGGCGAAGCTGGCCTTGGGGAAGGTGGCGGTGTCGAAGAAGTCCGGGGCCTTCAGGTGCCCGGTCAGCATGTCGTGGTCCGACTGCAGCGCGCCCATGTTCACCGTGACCTGGATGCCCGTGGGCGTGTCACCGTCGAGCGTCAACTCACCCGCGAAGCTGGGGAACCAGACGTCGTGGGTGCCGGTGATCTTGGCGCCCAGGGCCTGGACCTTGGACTTGGTGGGATCGATGGTCAGGGCGTCGCCGGGCGCGGGCTCGGCGGCCTCGGCGTCGGGGATGACGACGGCCACGGCGCGGCCTTCGCGCAGGTCGGTGGCGCAGCCGAGGCTGGCGAGGGCGATGAGGATGGGAAGGGTCGGGAACGAACTCATGGATCACCTCGGGTGCGTGGATCACCCGCCCACCATGGGATCGAACAGCGGGACGGCAAGGGCCGGCAGCGTGTCCCTGTGAGCCCGTTCGCAGAATTGAAACGGAATGTTCCATCTTACCTGTGGGACGGGCTCGGATCTGCCGAAGAGCAGAACAGCACCCGCGCTCGAGGACACCATGAGCGACTCCCGGCCACCGGTTCCCGGCAAGACTGCCGAGGTGATGCTCGACATCGCGACAGCGGACCGGAGCCCCGCAGGCGACTGGCTGCCGCTCCAGCTCCCCTCGCCCGAAGCGACCACGCTGCAGGCGGTCCTGGACGCCACCCCAGGCTACGCGCTGATGGTGGACAGCGCACACCGCATCGTCCTCGCCAACCAGACACTCGCGGAGGCGGTGGGAGCGAGCGTCGAAGACCTAAGAGGCCAAGCCTGCCACGAGCGCGTCCACGGGACCGCCAGCGCGTTCCCCGGCTGCCCACTCGAGGCGGCGCTGGAGGAAGGCGTGGGCGTCGAGAGGCAGCTGTATGACGAGGCTTCGGGCGCCTACCTCTCATCGTGGGTCCAGCCCACGCGCCTCGTCACGGAGGACGGCGCCCGGATCTACCTCCACGGCGCCTCCGACATCACGGAAGACGTCATCAACGAGCGCACCGCCAACGCGCGCTTCCACGCCAGCGCTGCCCTGGCAGAGATGCTGGCCCTGTCCGTACAGCCCTCCGACCTGCGCACGCTGGCGCGGCGAGCCCTCGAGACCATTACCAAGCTGCCCTGGCTCAGCCTGCGGGGGCAGGGGGCGGTCTTCCTCGTGGACGAGACCGACGGTCAGCTGCGGATGCTCACCAGCCTCAACCTCTCCCAACATGTCAGGCGCCTCTGTCGGAAGGTTCCCGCGGGTCGCTGCCACTGCGGGCGGGCACTCGCGAGGGGCGAGGCCCAGTTCGCCTCCAACATCGATGAGCGACACGACGTGCGCTACCCAGGTATGCAGCCCCACGGGCACTACTGCGTACCGATCCGCTACGACGGTGAGACACTGGGGGTCCTGAACCTCTACCTCGAGCCCGGGCACACCCGGTGCGCGGACGAAGAGCGCCTCGTGCAGGCGGTGGCCGACGGCCTCGGCGGCATCATCCAGCGGAAGCTCGCCGAGCAGCGCCTCTCCGAAAGCGAGGCCCGCTTCCGCACGCTGGCCGAGGCCGCCAACGACGCCATCCTGCTGCTGGACCACTACTGCGATCTCGTGTTCTGGAACCCCTCCGCCGCCAAGGTCTTCGGCCGAACGGACGAGGAACTCGGCGCGCTGCTGAACGGCACCTGGCTGTTCACCGAAGAGAGCGGGATGGCGCTCCAGACCGCCGTGCGGGACGGACAGGCCGCGACGGGCACTCATCGGCTGGCGCTGGTGGGCGTAAACCCCGATGGTGAGGCATTCCCCCTGAGCACCTCAGTCTCCAAGCTCGAAGTCGGGGGGCAGATCCTGACCGCCCTGATCATGCACGACAAGAGCGAGCAGATGCGCCTGGAGGCCGCCCTGGTGCGCAGCGAGCGCCTGGCCGCGGCGGGGATGCTCGCTGCGGGGGTGACCCACGAGATCAACAACCCACTGGCCACACTGGAGCTGAACCTCGACAACCTGGCGGACATGGCGCAGACGCTCCGGTCCGGCCAGGTGGACGCCGCCACCGTGGCGGAGCTGCAAGAGATCGCCCAGGACCTGCGAGACGCGGTCGGTCACATCAGCCAGGTGACCGCGAGTATGCGCAGCCTGGCCAGGGCCGCCAAGGTCCACCGCGCCCCGACCGACCTGAGCGTGGTCGCTCAACGAGCGCTCAGGCTCATGAGAGCGCAGCTGAGGGACCTGCACAAGCTCGATCTGAAGCTCGGGCCGGTCCCCATGGTCACCGGCAACGAGGGGCAGCTGATCCAGGTGGTGATCAACCTGATCACCAACGCACTCCGGGCGATGGGTGATCTGCCCCGAGGGGAGCGCCGCCTTTCGCTGACCTGCAGGGCCGAGGAAGGTCAGGTGAGGCTGGAGGTCCGGGACAGCGGGCCGGGGGTCCCGGCGAGCATACGCTCCAGCCTGTTCGAGCCCTTCGCCAGCACGCACACCGGCAACGGGGGCACTGGCCTGGGCCTCTGGATCTGTGCCGACATCCTCAGCGCACATGGCGGCACCATCGAGCTGGACGAGCACGTCGCGCCAGGCGCCCTGTTCGTCGTCCAACTGCCGGTCAGCTGAGCACGGCAGACGCGGCGTTTGCGCTTTCGGGCCCCCGGGGTTCTCATAGGAGACGCTGTGTGTCTCCGGAGGAACCGTGCTCTCGACCCTCGCCACCGCCGCCCTGCTCTCCCTGTCCGCCCACGCCGTACCCGCCGAGCCCGCGGACCTTCCGGACTTCGACGCCCTGAAGGGCAAGGAGCGACGCCAGGCCTGGCGCGAGGCCCCCATCGACCCTGCCTACGAGCCGGACTTCTCGGCCTACACCATCGGCCACAAGCGGGTGCGCGCCGGCCTGATGAACATCGACTACGGCCTGCTGGACAACGTGCAGATCGGCACCGCCCCCGTGCTCGACCTGCTGCGGGTCTACAACATCCACGGCAAGGTCACCGCCATCCAGACCGAGCGCATCGACCTGGCCGTCGAGGCCACGGGGATGTTCTGGGACGGCAACTGGGGCGAGGACCAGGAGTCCATCTCGGTGACCGCCTGGCCGCTGATGGCCACCGGCTCGTGGGTGATCTCTGAGCGCTTCTCACTGCACATGGGCTACCGCTGGGACAACCTGAACCTCAGCGGAAGCTTCGACAGCGAGGATCTGGTGCGGGCGCTGACGAGCGTGGTCGGGCTCGACCTGGGTGACGAGATCTACGGCGCCCTCGAGGACAAGGGCACCTTCTACGGCGGCGGCCGCGCGACCCTGGGCCAGAGCCGCATGGCGGTGGACTGTCGACTCAACCGTCGGGACAGCATCGTGCTGCAGGTCTGGCGCTACAACACGTTGAACGCCCGCATCGATGCTGGCGGCGAGCTGGGCCAGGGCCTCGAGGCCGGCGCCGCGGTGCACCTGCAGCAGCCCCTGGACGGCGTCTTCGCGGCCACCTCGAGCATCGCCTACCAGCTGACCCTGCCGCGCCTGCGGCTGCGGGTGGGCATCCCCATCTCCGGCGGGGACACCCTGCCCACGCTGTACCTGCCGCAGGCTTTCGAGCTGTACTGGTTGTTCTGAACCGGGGTATGAGGTGGGTGTGCGCACACCGGAGTGACCATGCGGCTGCCCCTGCCCTTCGTCCTCGCCCTGTCTGCCGGCCTGACCGCCTGCCTGCCCGATCTGCAGGAGGACACGCAGGGCAAGCCACCGGGCGACACCCAGCCGGACACCGAGGACACCACGGAGACCGGCGTGGGACCCGACGCCGACGGCGACGGCTGGTCCGAGTGGGACGGCGACTGCGACGACAGCGATCCCGACATCTACCCCGGCGCCCCGGACACCGTGGGCGACGGCATCGACCAGAGCTGCGACGGCATCGACGGGACGGATCTGGACTCCGACGGCTACGCCTCCACCGCGAGTGGCGGCGACGACTGCGAGGACGAGGACCCGACCGTGAACCCGGCGGCGTTCGACTGGAACGACGGCACGGACAACGACTGCGACAGCATGACCGACACCATCTCGAGCGGCCTCGCCGATGGCCGCTGGGTGGGCAGCATGACGGCCGCAGGTGTGGGCGCCGCGGTCTCCATCGTCGGTGACGTGAACAACGACGGCCTTGACGACCTGTTGGTGAGCGCCGTGGGCGATCCGGACGCCGGCGGCAAGGGCGCCGCCTATCTGCTGCTCGGGCCCGCCGCGCAGGAGCAGGAAATCCTGGGGGCCGACGCCCGCCTGATGGGTGCCGCGAACGTCGACGGCGGCTGGCCCTCCGTGAGCGGGGCCGGGGACTCCAACCGCGACGGGAACGACGACATGCTGATCGGTGCGGCGGGCACCGCGTCCGGCGCGGAGTCCGCAGGTGAGGTCTACCTGGTGCGCGGCCCCCTGACGGGCGACCTCTACCTGATCGGTGCCGACGCGACCCTGAGTGGCCTGACCGCCGACGACAAGCTCGGGGCCTCCGTGGCCGGCCTCGGAGATGTGGACGATGACGCGCGGGCGGACTTCGCCGCGGGCGCCCCGGGCTGGGGTGTCATCGACGCTGGGCGCGGCGCGGTCTACGTCATCACCTCGCCGCCCTCCGGCGACAGCTCCATCGAGACCGCCGGCGTGCGGCTGTACGGCGAGAGCGCCGGTGACAGCGCCGGCTTCTCCGTGGCTTCCGCGGGAGACACCAACGGCGACGGGCTGAACGACCTGATCGTCGGCGCTCCCTACGAGAGCAGCTGGCGGAGCAGGAACGGCGCAGCCTACGTCGTGAACGGCCCCATGGACGCCGAAGGGTCCCTCGGCAACCTGGGCACCAAGCTGACCGGACCGACCGAAGGCTCCGAGGCCGGCTACGCGGTGGCCGGCGCGGGGGACTTCGACGGCGACGGCCTGGCCGACGTGGTGGTGGGCGCGCGCGGTGACGGGTCGAGCGGCTCGCAGGCCGGCAGCGCCACCGTGTTGCTCGGGCCCTTCGTCAAAGACCGCACCCTCGAGGGAGCCCACCTGCGGGCGCTGGGCGCCCAGTCGGACGACCAGGCGGGCACCTCCGTGGCCGACGCGGGGGACTTCGACGGCGACGGATGGAACGATGTGGTGGTGGGCGCCAACGGCTTCGACTTCTCGGGTGAGTCCGACGGCGCGGCCTACCTGCTGCTGGGCAACCACAGCGGCACCGTGTCCCTGGCCACCGCCCAGGCCACCTTCACCGGCGAGCAGGTCGGGCAGCACCTGGGCAACGCGGTCGGTGGCGGCGGAGATCTCGACGGCGACGGCGCGATGGACCTGGTGCTGGGGGCCTGGCAGTACCAGGGCAGCGCCGTCAGCGCCGGCGTGGCCTATGTGTTCCACGGGCCGGGCAGTGGGCCCTGACGACACCGGGCCATCGTCACTGCACCTCCTCGGTCGGCTCTCACCGGTCGCCTCGGCTGGATACATTCGGCTGTCCCGAACGACCAGATCCCGGAGTGACCGATGCGCTGTGCCCAATGCGCCGCTGACCTACAAGCAGGGTGGGCGGTCTGCCCGTTCTGCGGAACAAGCACCACACAGGAGTGCAGCGCCTGTGGGCAGACGCTCCAGCCAGCCTGGAAGCTGTGCCCCTACTGTGGCACCGCGGCGGGGGTGGCCTGCGCACCCCAACCCACCAGCCAGACACCCGACGACGTGGGCCCCATGTCCACCGCTGCCACCTTCTCCGCCCGAGAGTTCTTCACCGAGCTGTACGGGATCGAGCTGGTCGCGATCTTCCAGCACCTCATGGAAGGTCCGGACGAGTCCGAGGGCGTCGACGGCTGGCTGAACCTCGTCTCTCCGGCCCAGATCGAGGCCGCGGCGTCCGGTGGGCTCACCCGGCTGATCGGCCTGGCAGGCGACAGCAACCCCTTCCCGCAGACCGACCCAGGGCTGGCTGAACTCGAGCGGCGACGGGGCACGCTGCTGGAGCCGCTCCGGCTGTCCCTGGGCGAGCTGCGCGCCACCACCGAAGAGGTCCGCAAGCTCGATCTCCCCAACGGCTTCTTCGCGGAGTTCTTCCACGGCGCAGGCCAGGCCGCCAATCCCCTCTCCCGCGCAGGGATGGGCGCAGCGGGCGGCGCTGCTATCGGCTCGCTCTTTGCCCCTGGTGTGGGCACCGCCATCGGAGCGGCCATCGGCGCGATGGTCGGCGGCAGCTCGGAGAGCAAGCGCGTCCAGGGCGTGCTGGAGCGTTGGGACGGTTGCCTCGATGCTACCCGCGACGCCGCGATCCAGGTCTGCGACAACGCCTGGGACGTCGTCGCCCGCAGCACCGACCTGCCCTACTCGGCCCACTTCGACGAGCTCGACCGGCAGTGGGCGACCCTCGAGGAGGCCTTCGACGACATGCAGCCCGGCCAGATCCGTGAGTCCGCCGAGGCATTCCTCGAGGCCCACGGACCACTCGGTACAGCCTTGACCAACCTGACGCGCTTCCTGGGGCTCATCGAGCCCGCGAGCGCCCTGCCGTTCGGGGCGCTGCTCGTGGAACAGCTCTCATGGCGACCGGGGGCCTGGGAGCTCGCCGCGGACGCCGCCCTGGCCGCGGGGGACCTGGAGACCTGCCTGTCCTGGGCGGACGAAGGTCTGGAGCTGGACGCCAGCCACGAGGGGCTGACCCTGACGAAGATCCAGGCCCTGGCCGCCTCTGGACACGGCACCGAGGCGATGAAGCTGGCAGGCCCCCTGTCCGATGTCGTGGACTCGTGGGTCCCCCAGGTCTACGCCGCGCGAGGCTTCGTGAGCGCCGGTCAGCCACAAGACGCGGGCCAGGCGCTAAGGGGCTGGGCAGAGCAGGCCGGCGAGGAAGTCGTGGCGGCAACAATCGCGACCGACCCTCTCCTCGGGCCGGCCCTGGAAGCTGGCAGCCTGGGCTTCGCGGTGGACAAAGAAGGTCGGATGCGTGGCCTGGTCCAGACCTCGCTGTTCGTCAACGACGAGAACATCTGGTGGGACATGCCCGGGGGCGATCGGGGCCGCAACATCAAGTCCTGGGCTGGCAAGAACCGCAAGAACAAGCCGCTGTGGGTCTACGACTGGTCCATCTGGGCCAACGGCAAAGGCGGGCTGGTGATCACCACCCGCAGCGTCATCTGGAAGTGCGCCTTCTCCGAGCCTGTCCGGTTCCAGCTCGCAAAGCTGGACCCAGACGCCGTCTATGGCGACGACCAGGACCTGGTCATCGAGGGCGAGGCGGTGGACACCGAGATCGAGGGCCTGGGCGAGGCGCTGGCGGCGCTCATCCAGCAGCTCGCGACCGTGGCGAAGGGGTAGTCCAGTCCCGCTGGATCAGTCCTCGAACACGCCCTTCACCTTCGACCACAGCCCCTTCTTGGGGGCCGGCTCGGCCGCGGTGAGCTGGCGCGAGGGATCGGCCGTGGCCGGCGGTGGCAGGGCCTTGTCGCCGCCCCCTCCGAGCAGCTTGCCCAGCAGCGGCACCTTGCTGGTCAAGGCGGGGCGATCCTCCCGCGTCGGCAGGGTCTCGAGGTGGTGCAGCCAGCTCTCGAGCAATTCGCGGGTGAACTGCTCCTGGACCTCGTGGTCCCGGGTGGGCACCACGAAGTGCACGGCGGTGGCCAGCTGGACGCCGCCGGCCTCCAGGGCCCGCCGCAGGGCCACCCAGAAGATCTCGGTGAGGGTGCGGGCGTGGATCTGGGCGTCGGCCTTGGACAGGCGGAACTCCTTGCGCAGGGCCGCCGCCAGGGCCGCGTCCATGCTGGCCGCCCGGGGGCCAAGCTCCGGGTGCTCGCGCATGGACTGCACGGCGTTGAAGCCCGAGAAGTTGCGGGAGGCGTCCAGGTCGGCGGCCACCACGGGCACCGTGGAGGGGCCCGGGGGCAGCGCCGCGATGGCCTGGGCGATGTAGGCGTCGACATCGGTCCACCACTCCGTCGCGTCCGGATCGTCGTGGATCCGGCGCAGGCGGGAGCGCTCGCGGACGTCGATGCCCGGCCGGCCCAGCTCCACCGCGACCTTGGCGCGATGATCCTCGAGGGCCTGCTCCCGCGCCAGGATGCTGGCGCGGATGCGCTCGGCCTTCGCCTGGCGGATCTCGCGCTGGGCGTGGTCGAAGAGCAGGTCGGGCAGGGGCAGCTGCTGCAGGAAGGTGTCCCACCAGGCCAGCTGCTGCTGGGCGGCGCGGTAGGCCTGCTCGCTGGCCAGCAGGTCCATGGTGCTGGACATCCAGCCCAGGCGGGTCATGCCGTCGGAGACGTGCCCCATGTCGATGAGCAGCGCCGAGACCACATCACCCCAGGCCTGCACGGACACCTGGAGCATGGTGGACATGGAGCGCCGCACCGGCGGCTTGGGGGAGTCCGTGGTGAGCAGCGCGTCGGTGGACCCGGCCGCCGCGGCCGGCTGTGCCTGATGCACAGCGATAGCGGTCTGCTCGTCAGCAGGTCGGTGGGGATGGCTCATGGAGCCATCATACGCGACGTCGACGCCACCCGATGCCGATGAGCCCCAGCAGGCCGGCGATGGCGAGGGCCAGACCACCGGGCCGGGCCGGCGCAGAGGCGCAGCCCCTGGGCTGCTCGGCGGCGCCGTTGGTGTCGAGGTACGCCTCGACGTCCTCGTAGACCGACTGCATCTGGCTGATGACCAGGTTCAGGGCCATGGCCTCGGGCACGGAGCTGTCACCCAGCGTGGCGTCGACCCACATGGACTGCAGCGTCAGGGTGCTGCCTTCACCGTAGGGCACCAGCACGTTGAGGTAGTACTGATCGTGCAGCTCGAAGCTGTCCCACTCCACCTCGGAGGGTCGGGTCAGCCAGGAGCGCTGCACCATGGCCAGGCCGCTGTCGAGCTCGACCCAGCGGAAGTAGCTGTAGTTCTCCGAATCCACGTCCCCGATGATCGGGTAGTTGTCCCACAGGTGGTTCTCGGTCTCGAGGTAGTCGCACTCGAGATCGACGAAGCACTCGGTGTCGGACAGGAAGGTGCGCTCGTAGTCTTCGTGGGCGCCGGGCACGACCTCGACCGGATCGTCCACGGTCAGGGCGATGGTGAGGGCGTAGGGCGTGTAGCCATCGCTGATGGTGCCCACCGCCGCGCCGAGCATGTCCTCGGTGTTGTGGTTGCGGTCATCGAGCACCTCGACCGCGGTGTCGCTCAGGTTGGTGACCTGGTAGCCCTCGAGGGTGTCCTCGAGGTTGGCGTTCATCCACAGGTCCAGGTTGACCAGGCCCGCCTCGAGCTCGCGGACGTCCTCGTCCGCGGTGTGGGCGAACAGGTAGGCGCACAGCTCGTCCAGCTCTTCCGGGGCGGGGGGCGGCGCTCGGCAGCCGAAGGCCAGGATGATCGGGATCGACAGGAACGGAACGAGTGAACAACGCATGGCCCATGCTATGCCACAGGTCGACCCGCCTGCCACCCAGGATCTCGTGCGCGAGCGGATCTCCGGGAAAAAACGAGGCTATAGTGGAGCAGGACACCCGCCGCGGAGCCACCATGACCCAGCCCACCGCCAGCACACCTCCGGTGATCGAGGCCCGCAAGCAGGGCCTGCTGCGCGACTTCTGGGACTTCCTGCGCCACGAGAAGGCCTGGTGGCTGACCCCCATCATCGTGGTCATCCTCGCCATGGTGGGCTTCATCGTCTTCGCCGAGAGCTCCCCGGTGCTTCCGTTCATCTATATGGGCGGGCTGTAGCGCAAGATGGGGCTCGGTCCGGCCCTGTTGCTGGCCCTTGCCGGCTGCACCCCGAGCGAGTCTGTGGCGACGGTGCAGCCCCTGGACCAGGCCGAGAACGGCGTCTGGATGCGCCGCCACTGGCTGCACGGCGGCCCAGAGGTCGAGGGCCACGAGGACCGGCTGCGGCGTGAGCTGGCCACAGCCGCCCGCGCCAACGGCATCACCCGGCTCTACCCCTTCCTGGGGCCCATGGACTGGAACGGCCACCCCGGCTGGCGTCGAGATGGGCGCATCAACCACTACGAGCCCGCACGGGTGCAGGCCTTCACCACGGCGATGGCCGGGCTGGCCCCCGAGCTGCAGGTGATCCCCTGGACCGGCGGCACCTGGCCCCACGACGTCATCTACGTGGACCGCGAGCGCATCGAGGGCTTCGTGGTCCACACCCGCACCCTCACCCACGAGCTGGGCGCCCACGGCGTGCAGCTCAACGTCGAGCCCCAGCCCAGCTACACCGAGGGCTTCCTGGAGCTGCTGGCGGAGGTCAAGGCCGCCATCGGCCCCGACAAGCTGCTGTCCATCGCCGCCTACCCGCCCCCTACCCTGCACCAGCCGGCGCCGGAGGTGCACTGGGAGCTGCCCTTCCTGCGCGAGGTGTGCCTGGCGTCCGACGAGCTGGCGGTGATGGCCTATGACACAGGCATCCGGTATCGCTACCTGTATCGCGCCCTGATGGAGCGCTGGACCCGGCAGCTCGCCGAGACCCTGCCACCGCCCGAAGAGGGCGGCTGCGTCTGGCTGGTGGGCCTGCCCAGCTACGAGGACGACGAGCCCTGGCACCGCCCGGACGTCGAGACCATCGACGAGGCCCTGCGGGGGGTCGTGGACGCCCTCGAGGACGGCGCCCCACCCAACTTCCGAGGGGTGGCGATCTACGCGTCGTGGACGACGGACGCCGAAGAGTGGGCCATGTACGACGCGCTGTGGCGCCCGGGCAGCGAGAGCCCGGCGGTCACGATGCCGGATCTGGTGCTGCCGGACGGGAGCTGAGCCTCACAACCCCTTGCGGAAAAACACCTCCCCGATGTCGTCGGGGTTCATCCCATGGATCACACCGCTCTCCTCGAAGCCCAGCTCGAGGTGCCAGGACAAGGCCGGCGGGTTGTCGTCCTGAGCGGAGCTGAACAGCATCGCACGGCCCTCGTCGCGGAGCTGATCCTCGAGGCCCCGCAGCAGTGCGGTGGCCACGCCGATGCGGCGGTGGTTGCCCTCCACCTGCAGCAGCTCGAGGAAGGGCACGCGACCCCACAGCGTCGTGGTCACCACCCAGCCCACGGGGTGGCCGCGGACCAGCGCGAGCATGATGGCGCCGTCGCGGCGCTTGGACGTCAGCTGTTCATCGGACAGCTTCTGCGACAACGCCGCAGGCAGGGTGTCGGAGGGCTCGGCACGACGAACGGTGATCTCCATGGGGTCTCCAGCGGTGGCCTGGCGGACAGGGTACCGCCCACAGCGCGGTCTCGGGTCAGCGCCCCCACTCGGGATCCACCCGCAGCCAGCTGCCGAAGCGCAGCTCGACACAGCCCACCGAGGTCTCCGCCGCGGCCAGGCGCAGGTGCTGCACGTAGGAGAACTCCAGGCCCGTGCTCACCGCGAGGGGATCCACCAGCTCGGCCGGAGCGGTGAAGCCCCCGACTTCGGCGCCTGCCTCGCACAGGGTGAAGGTGCCGACGCCGGCGTGGTGGTTGATGGGGATCTCGGTCCGCACCACGGTCCCGTCGTCGACGGGTGTCCAGCTCACCGTCAACGCCCCGGGCAGATCGTAGTCGCCCTCGGCGACCACACGAGCCTCGATGGCCCCATCGGCCACGGTCATCGTTGGCACGGTGACCCGGTCCTGACCGAAGGACAGCTGCAGGGACCAGTCCAGATCCTCGCCCTGGAGCTCTTTGTAGAGGTAGCCCACCTTGTTGTCGGCGTCGGCGAAGCTCCATGTGTCTCCGCTCCGCGCGGTCACGTGCAGGTCGGTGAAGGGTGCTGGCGGGGGCACACAGTCACCGTCGCCAGCACAGACGAGGGGAGCCTGGCAGTCGCCGCAGGACGACGCGCTGTAGCGGTGGAGGGTGCAGTGGCCGTGGGTCTCGACGGGGACCCCCGTGTACGGCTCCGGCGCGTTCTTGATCTGACCGCTCATCGTGAGGCCGCCGTCGTCGTGCCGCAGGTCGATCCAGCCCACGCGCTCCAGGCGGTCGCAGCCCTGCCCGATGGTCGCCTCGCTGCGGGTGAGCGCAGTGTCGTCAGGAGGCGGCGGGCTGGTGTCGCTGGAGGGGCGACAGGCGGGCAGGAGCAGCAGGATCAGGGGAACGCGCATGGGCCCACCATACCCGAACGCCCCCGACACCGCGCCGGCACATCGTGGTAGCTTGGTCAGCGACAAAGGCCCCTCGAACGCCCTGAGCCCGTGAGGGACCACCGCCGGAGGATGCGACATGACGTCTCGTTTCGCAGTGATCTCCCTGCTGTTCGCCAGCGCCTGCGCGACCCCGGACGCAGGACGGACCCTCCAGGTCGTCCCCGCACCCGACGGCGAGCTGGATGACGCCAGCCTGCCGGTGGATGGCTGGTTCACCACCATCCAGGACGCCATCGACACCGCCAGCAGCGGCGACACGGTGACCATCCCCTCGGGCACCTACTACGAGGATCTGCTGGTGGACAAGGCCATCACCATCGAGGGTGCAGGGGCGGGCGAAACGGTCATCGTCGGTTCGGTGACCACCGGCGTCGGCTGGGCCGGGCTGAACTTCGATGGCATGAGCGTCTACTCGGCGACCTGGGTGTCGAAGGGCACGGCCGGTGTGGATGTCTTCGGTGTGCACATCGACGGTTGCGCGGCGGTGGAGCTCTCCGATTTCGACGTGCAGGGCTTCCTCATCGCCATCTACGCCATGGACAGCGACCTCTGGGTCTACGACTCCACCATCAGCAACAACGACTACGGCGTGTTCACCGAAGATGCCTATGGGGTGAAGGTCTACAACTCGCTGTTCACCTCGAACGGCAAAGCCGGCATCTCGGTCATCTGGGGGCACGAGTACGACTGCGATGTCGCGTACAACACCATCGTGGGCAACGGCTTCGCGGCTTCCAGTGGCGAGGCGCGCATCGGCGCAGTGGTCCTCTCCGAAGGCTACAACACCAACGTCCAGGACAACATCGTGGTCTCCAACGCCGTCGGCATCGACTGCGACGCCTGCAGCTACACCCCCAACAACAACCTCGTGTGGGGCAACACCACCGACTACGTCAACGACGCCTCGGCCAGCAGCAGCGACATCTCCGAGGACCCCCTCTTCCTCGACGCGGGCGAG
Organism: uncultured Enterobacterales bacterium; assembly: GCA_964481655.1. GTDB lineage: Bacteria > Myxococcota_A > UBA796 > UBA796 > JAFGLY01 > CALDOK01. The sequence continues at coordinate 44,000 of CAYZVO010000006.1, forward strand.
GGGGACTACCACCTGTCCAGCTCCTCGCCGGCCATCGATGCGGGCGTCGATCCGGGCCTCGGTGTCTTCACCGACTTCGACGGCGAGATCCGGCCCCAGGGCGGTGGCTACGACATCGGCTACGACGAGTACGCGGTCTCGGCCACCGAGCTGGTCATCTCCGAGGTCATGGCGAACCCGGGGGTCGAAGACACCAGCGAGTTCGTCGAGATCTACAACCCGGGCACCAGCGCGGTGGAGCTGGCGGGCCTGGTGTTCTCCGACGGCGACCACGACGACGTGCTGCAGGCCTACGGGACCTCGTCCACGAGCGTCGGGCCTGGCGAGTACGCCATGATCATCGACGCGGAGTACGACGGCGCCTACGGCGCGGACGCGTCCATCCCGTGGCTCACCACCGGCGACACCAACCTGGGCAACGGCCTGACCACCGCGGACGACATCACGCTCTTCGAGGCCGATGGCAGCACCATCATCGCCACGTTCTCCCACCCCTTCGATCCCGGCGACTCGGTGTCGGTGGAGCGCTACGACCTCGAGGCGGGCGACACGGCGGGCAACTGGCGCGCCAGCCAGTGCGCGGACGGCCACTCGGCGGGCGATGAGCATTGCTTCCCCGAGTCCGGCGACGCCACCAGCCTGGTGATCACCGAGGTCATGAACAACGCCGCCGACGAGTCCACCGGCGAGTACGTGGAGATCTACAACCCCTCGGCCACCGAGATCGACCTGGCGGGCCTGTACATCTACGACGAGGACAGCTGGGACGTGTTGGTGGCCTGGGACGGTGGCAGCACGCTGCTGGGCTCCCTCGGGCATGCCCTGGTCATCGATCCCGACTGGGCCGGCGACGTCCACGTCCCCGCCGGCACGGTCCTGCTGACCGTCACCGACAGCTCCCTCTGCAACGGCCTGTCCGCGAGCAGCGACCCGGTCTACCTCTACGACGCCGACCAGGCCACGCTCATCGACAGCTTCTCGCACCTGTGGGACGCCGGCGACGGTGTGGCCTGGGAGAAGGTCGACTACGCGGCCGGCGACGTCACGGGCAACTGGGTGCGCACCACCGACAGCTGCACGTCCAGCTCGAGCCCGGGCCGCCTCAACGCCGCCGCTGGCGGCCTCTGCGGCCCCCTGCTGATCACCGAGGTCATGTCCAATCCCCTGGACGAAGACACCGGCGAGTACGTCGAGCTGTACAACGCGGGCGCGGACACCGTGGAGCTGGCCGGCCTGGTCCTGTCCGACGGCGACACGACCGACACCCTCGAGGCCTACGACGGCGGCGACACCGAGCTCGCCCCAGGCGGCTACGCCCTGATCCTCGATGCCGAGTACTCCGGCGAGTACAGCATCGACGGCGACGCCGTGCTGGTCACCACCGACGACACCACCGTGGGCAACGCCCTGGCGACCAGCGACGAGGTCACCCTGCTCGAGGCCGACGGGACCCACCCCATCGATGCCTTCCTGCACCCCACGAACCCGGGCAACGGCACCAGCATCGAGCGCAGCAGCGTGGCCGCGGCGCTGGACAGCGAGGACAACTGGGTCGCCAGCGCCTGCGCCGCGGGCTGCTCCCCCGGCTTGCTCGACTGCGGCGGGGCCGAGACCGATCCGGCGGACGCCACCCTGATCCTCACCGAGATCATGTCCAACCCGGAGACCGAGTCCACCGGCGAGTTCGTCGAGATCCTCAACACCGGCGAGAGCGACGTGGACCTGTACGGGTACGTGCTGTACGACGGCGACGCATCGGACACGCTCGAGGGCTACAGCGATCCCACCGACACCGTGCTGGCGCCGGGGCAGTACGCCGTGATCCTCGACTCCGGCTACGCCTCCGAGTACGCCATCGCCGCCGGCACCCTGCTGCTCACCACCGACGACGCCAGCGTGGCCTCGGGCCTCGCGGTCAGCGATCCGGTCTACCTCTACGACACCACCGGGGTCACCCTGCTGGACAGCTACACCTTCCCCCTGGACGCCGGGAACGGCGTGAGCGTGTAGAAGCTTGACCTCGAGGCCGGGGACACGGTGGACAACTGGGCGGCCTCGGAATGCAGCGCCGGGGCGAGCCCGGGCGAGGTGTCGTGCTTCTAGGGTCCGCAGCCGGCCCTCAGATCAACAACACCCCACACAGCCCAGCGACGGCCATCACCCCCAGCAAGGCGAAGGCCCCCTGGTCCAGTCGCAGCTCATCGAACAGCCGCCGCTGCAGGGCGTACAGCAGCGCCACCACCACACACCCCAGCGCCAGCCCCGCCATGCGCAGGGGCCAGCTGATGGGGCCGAAGGCGTAGAGCAGGTCGCAGCGGGCGCCGACGGTGAAGTACCCGAGCCCCATGAAGCCCAGCTCACCGACGGGCATCAGACACAGCCAGAAGAACACCGCACGGGCGATGTGCCCGTCCTTCCGGGGCCCCACCAGGGCCAGCAACCACCCGAGCGTCAACGCGGCCAGCGCGGCGATGGCGGGCGCGAGGCTGATGAGCCTCGACGAATACGCGACGCCCTCGGGGAACTGGTAGCGCACATGACCCCAGGCCTCCTCGTCGCCGAGCACCACGAACTCCAGCACCTCTCCCCCCTGCAGCCAGACCGCCACCGCGTGGGCCAGTTCGTGCAGCGAGGTGATCCCCACCACCCCGAAGATGCCGAGCAGGATGAAGTGCAGCCAGTGCCCCAGCAGGAAGCGGAGGGCCTGGCGGTGGGCGGGGAGGTCGATCTTCATGAACACAGCATGCCAGGTGTAAGCCCGACCCACCCTTCATCCGTTGTCCCCGCGAAACCGCATCGAGGACAACCCCGCATGACCCCCAGCCGCTCCCTCTCCCTGGCCCTCGCCTTGACCATCGGCGCCACCTGCGCCCTGCCCTCCGCGGGCCCGCTGGCCGCCGACCTCGCCGAAGAGAAGGCCGAGGTGGACCCCGTGGCCCCCCAGGCCGCCCCCCCCCCCAGCCGACGCATCGGCGACGCCCAGGGCTTCGAGTCCTTCCAGGACCAGCTCCAGGGTGCCTTCGAGGGCTGGCCCAGCCGCAGCTTCCACGTGCAGATCGACCGCCCGCTGGTGCGCCCCGGCGAGACCATCTGGCTGCGCGCCTGGGACCTCGAGCGCAAGAGCCTGAGCGCCACCGGCCAAGGCCAGGGGCTGGAGATCCAGCTCATCAACCCCAAGGGCGCCACCGTGGTGACCAAGAAGGTGGCCCACGCCGACGGCCTGAACACCAACGACATCGTGGTGCCCGACGGCGTGCCCGGCGGTGAGTACCTGATCCGCATCAACAGGGGCGGCGAGATCGAGGCCGAGCGCCCGGTCATCGTCTCCGCCTACGAGGCCCCCAGGCTCAAGAAGAAGCTCGAGTTCATGCGCAAGGCCTACGGCCCCGGCGACACCGTGGTGGCGTCGGTCAACGTCAAGCGCCCCACCGGCGAGGTGCTCGGCGGCCAGACCCTGGTGGCCAACATCCAGCTCGACGGCGCCGCCCTGCCCCGGGTCGAGGTCACCACCGACGCCCGCGGCGACGCGGCGGTGCGCTTCGAGCTGCCCGAGCGCATCGTGAAGGGCGACGGCCTGCTGACCGTGCTCATCGAGGACGGCGGCATCACCGAGTCGGTGAGCAAGCGCATCCCCATCGTGATGCAATCCATGGATGTGTCACTGTATCCCGAGGGCGGTGACCTGGTGAACGGGCTCCCTTCCCGAGTCTACTTCGACGCCCGGGACCCCTTCGGCGAGCCCGCCGATGTCGAGGGCCGCCTGGTGGACGACCGGGGCGAAAAGATCGCGACCTTCACCAGCCACAAAAACGGCCTGGGCCGATTCGGCTTCGTGCCCCAGGAGGGCCGCAGCTACCACGTCGAGATCACCTCCCCGGCCAACATCGATCAGCACTACCCCCTGCCCGAGGCCCGCAGCGAAGGCTGCGTCATGCGCAGCTACGACGACCTCGACGGCAGCCTGGACTACCTGCGGGTGGCCGTGCGCTGCACGGAGTCCCAACCCGTCAACGTCCAGGCCGTGGTCCGGGAGAACCTCATCGACGGCGCCACCGTCCAGGCCCGCCCGGACAAGGCCGCCGTGGTCTACCTGCAGTCCGGCGACAGCGCCGTGGACCGCGCCATGGGCGTCGCCCGGGTCACCGTCTTCGACGACGACATGCAGCCCCTGGCCGAGCGCCTGGTGTTCCGCAACCGGCGCCACCGCCTGAACGTCGAGGTCACCCCCGAGCGCGACTCCTACCAGCCCCGGGAGCAGGTGACCCTGAACATCGCCACCACCGACACCATGGGCCGGCCCGTGGCCGCCGACCTGGCCCTGGCCGTGGTGGACGACACCGTGCTGTCCTTCGCCGACGACAAGCAGGGCCACCTGCTCTCCCGCCTGCTGCTGGAGCAGGAACTGCAGGATGAGGTCAAGGAGCCCAACGTCTACCTGGACCTCACCGAAGAGGACTCCGCCCTGGCCATGGAGCTGCTGATGGGCACCCGCGGCTGGCGCCGCTTCGACTGGCAGCAGGCCCTGGTGCAGCCCCACGTGCCTGTCGAGACCCTGCAGGCCCTGGGCTACATGGGCTACCTCGAAGGGCTCGGGTACATGGAGGTCGAAGAGGCCGCCGCCATACCCATGCTGGCCGGCGCGGTCCGCGGCCGTGAGCGCCGGGCCAACAAGGCTCAGCCCATCCCCATGGCGCCCCCGCCCATGGCCGCCCCCGAGCCCGCGCCCGCCCCGCCGATGGACGAGCCCGCCGAGCAGATCATGCTCGAGGACGACATGGACATGGCCGCGGGCGACATGGCCGCCGGGCGGGCCATGCGCCGCGCCCCCCGCAGGGACCAGGCCGGCGCCGCCTTCGTCATGGCCGACGAGGAGAAGGAGGCCTGGGCCGGCAAGGACGAGCTGTACCAGTGGTCCCCGGTCCGCGTCTACCCCGCCCCGATCTACGAAGGCGGCCCCCCCGAGGTCCGCACCGACTTCCGGGACACCATCCACTGGGCACCCCGGGTCCAGACCGATGAGGACGGCGTGACCTCCATCAGCTTCTACACCTCCGACGCCGTCACCAGCTTCCGCGTGACCACCGAGGGCGTGGGCGGCGGGCTGGCCGGTCGGGACGAGACGGTCATCCGCTCGAACCTGCCCTTCTCCATGGCCGCCAAGATCCCCCTGGCGGTGAGCGAGGGCGACCTGGTGCGCATGCCCCTGACCCTGAGCAACGAGCGTGACGAGGCCCTGGCCCTGGCCCTCGAGGCCAGCTTCCCCAGCGACCTGCTCACCCTGCAGCGACCCATGGCCAACCAGTGGAGCCTGGCGGCCGAGGCCCGCGAGAGCCTGTTCGTGGACCTGCTGGTCACGGGCAAAGAGGGCCTGGGCTCCATCGCCTTCCAGGGCACCAGCGAGGGCCTGAGCGACGCCTTCGAGCGCGAGATCTCCGTCGAGCCCCTGGGCTTCCCTCAGGCCTTCGAGGCCAGCGGTGAGCTGGAGAGCATCGCCCGCCACTCCGTGGACCTGGGCCAGGCCATCGACGGCACGGTCAGCGCCAAGATCCAGCTCTACCCCAGCCCCGTGGCCACCCTGGTCAGCGGCATGGAGGGCCTGATCCGCGAGCCCGGCGGCTGCTTCGAGCAGACCTCGAGCTCGAACTACCCCAACGTCATGGTGCTCCGCTACCTCGAGGAGCAGGACGCCGCGGCCCCCGAGCTGGTCTCCCGCACCATGGACATGCTGGACCGGGGCTACAACCGCCTGGTGGGCTTCGAGAGCCCGAAGAAGGGCTACGAGTGGTTCGGCGGCGACCCGGGCCACGAGGCCCTCACCGCCTACGGCCTGCTCGAGTTCCAGGACATGCGCGCGGTCTACGGCGACGTGGACGCGAAGATGATGGAGCGCACCGCGGACTGGCTCATGTCACGGCGCGATGGAAAGGGCGGCTTCGAGCGCGACGCCAAGGCCCTGGACAGCTTCGGACGCGCGAGCGCCGAGGTCACCGACGCCTACATCGTCTGGAGCCTGGCCGAGGCCGGCTTCGTGGACGGGCTGGACAAGGAGCTGGCACGGCAGAAGGGCGTGGCCCAGAAGACCAGCGATCCCTACATGCTGGCCCTGGCCGCCGGCACCCTGACCCGGCTCGAGGGCGAGGACAAGGAGGCCCGCGCGGCCGCCAAGCGCCTGGTCTCCATGCAGGCCAAGGACGGATCCTGGGTTGGTGCGGACCACAGCATCACCCGCAGCGGCGGCGAGAGCCTGACCATCGAGACCACCGCCCTGGCCGTGATGGCCCTGCTGCAGGTGCCCGGCAACGACGCGGCCGTGCGCTCCGGTGTGGACTGGCTCAACGAGCACCGCGGCGGCTTCGGCCAGTGGGGCTCCACCCAGGCCACCGTCCTGTCCCTGCGGGCGATGACCGCCTACGCCTCGGCCAGCCGCGCCACCCGCGGTCCAGGCGAGGTCGAGCTGCGCATCAACGGCAAGAGCGCGGCCACCTTCGCCTACGAAGCCGGCCACCGGGACGCCATCGTCTTCGACGACCTGGGCGACTTCTTCACCTCCGGCGCCAACACCATCGAGCTGGTGCTGGACGGTGAAGAGCCCCTGCCCTACTCCGTCGCGGTCGAGTACCGCTCCACCCTGCCGGCCTCGAGCCCCGAGACGGTCATCGACCTCGAGACCCACCTGGCCGCGGCCGAGGTGGAGATGGGCGACAACGTCCGGCTCACCGCCACCGTGCGCAACCGCACGAACGAGGGCCAGCCCATGACCCTGGCCCGGGTGGGCCTGCCCGGCGGCCTGCAGGCCCAGACCTGGCAGCTCGAGGACCTGCGGGACCGGGGCGTCATCGACTTCTACGAGACGGGTGCCCGGGAAGTGGTCCTCTACTTCCGCGACATGGAGCCCGAGGAGCTGCGCTCGGTGCCCATCGACCTGGTGGCCGCGGTCCCCGGCACCTACACCGGCCCCGCCTCGAGCGCCTACCTCTACTACACCAACGAACACAAGGACTGGGCCGAGCCCCTGCGGGTGACCATCGAGGAGTAGACGTCACCTCGCGACCTCGAGGATGCGGCGGCAAGCGCTCTCCGAGAATGGGGCCGACCACCAACGCACAAGCAGCGTTGCAGCCCCGAGCACGGTGTGGCTCGTCAGCCACCGAAGCTCAGGCGCCCGCCGGGCACGACCCGGGAGCCCACGGAACGGTGTCCGTGGGCTCCGTCCGTTGTTCGGACGCAACCAGAGGGCTAACGGTGGTCATGGACATCCAACGGACGCTGTGGGCCCTCTCCCTGATCCTCCTGACCGCCTGCGACGGTGAGCGGGCCGAGTACCGCCGCGGCGTGGAGCTGGCGAGCTACCGCTGTGGTGAAATCCCCGACCAGGGCATCTTCGTCGACGGCCGCTACCCCGTCACCATGTTCTGCGACGACGACGTCTGTGGCGCGGACTATGGCCAGGTGACCAGCAGCAAGGACTGGTACCAAAGCGCCGAGTGCCCGTCCTCCGGCGGCAGCATCACCGCGGCCATGGTGCCTTTCGATCCCGACGAATACGACCACGAGACCGAGTTCATGGATCGCGAGGACGGCTTCCCCCTGCTCATGCACTGCAACGACCAGAACCAGGACTGGTTCTGCTGGCTGGGGTTCACGGTCACGGACTTCCTGGGGGACGTCGTGCCGCCGGGCCTCGGCAACCACTGGGAGTACTACCTGCTGGACTGGACCGACCTGGGCACGGTCTCCATCGTGGGCTGCATGGAGGCGCGCGAGGGCACCCCGGCGCTGGGGCAGGTGCCCCTGCCTCTGATCTGCGATGAGGCCTCGACCCTGGTCAACTGCACCCAGGACATCTTCTGGCGGATGGAGGGCGAGGTCTTCACCACCTGCGAGGACGCCAACCCATCGAGCGAGGTCGTCACGCTCTGGCTGGGGGAGCTGTAGGCGCCACCACGGTTCATCCGCTGACGGGCGCGCTACGCTTCATCCCGACACCCTCCCCCACCACGGAGCCGCCATGCGTACCTTCACCTTGATCTTCCTGCTCGTCCCGTCCCTCCTGCTCGGCTGCGGCGACAAGGACGACACGGCTCCGCCCGAGGGCGACACCGACGCCGACACGGACGCCGACACCGACACCGACACCGACGCGGATGGTGACGCGGACGGCGACACCGACACCGACGCCGACGCCGACGCTGACAGCGACGCCGACGCCGACGCCGACGCCGACGCTGATGCAGACGCGGACACCGATGTGTCGTGCTTCGAGGGCGGCACCGAGCTGGGCACCCTCGCCGGCGAAGGCTCGTGCCGCGTGCCCATCCCCGTCGACCTCTCCACGGTCACGGTGGGCGATGCGGTCTGGGCCGACATCCCCCCCTCGCTGGGTGCAGACGAGAACGACTTCTCATCGGGCTACCCCGACTGCGGGACCATGGGCGCCGGCACGGCCCGGGATGTGGTCTTCCAGCTCCAGCTACCCAACACCGCCCTGGCCGGCTTCGAGGTCGGCGTCGACGCGGTGGGCGCCGCCGACCCGCGCATCCTGGTCTTCGAGGACACCAGCTGCCAGCAGCCGGTCAACGCCTGCGCCGACGACGGCGCCGCCGGCGAGCCCGAGTGCGTCTTCGCCGACGCCACCACCGGCGTCTACTTCGGCGTCGCCCCCTTCGTCGCCATCAGCGAGGCCACCGCCAGCGGCGAGACCCTGCGGGTGCGCTTCAGGACGCTGGCGCCCTAGCCTCTGGGCCCAGGGACGCCGACCGATCAGGCCAGCAGCTGCATCATCGAGGCCCGGGACATGTTCGCCTGGGACTGCATGGCGATGTCCACGTCCTGCATGATCTGCTGCTGGGCCAGGCCCAGCGCCGCCTCGGCGACGTCGGTGTCCTCGATCCGGGACGCGGCTGCGGTGAGGCTCTCAGCCTCCGTGGTCATGACATCCAGGGCCGATCCGAGGCGGTTCTCCGACGCGCCCAGCTCGGAGCCCGCCGCGCTGACCTGGTCGAGGGCCGCGTCGATGGCGCCGATGGCCGCCTGGGCGCCCTCGGCGGTGCTGAAGTCCAGCGAGGCCGTGTCCACCCCCAGCGCCGTGGCGCTGACATCGGGCAGGGTGAGGCTGACCACGTCGCCCTCGTCGGGGCCGACCTGCACATCAATGGAGGGCTGCGAGCCGTCCGCCAACTGCAGACCGTTGAACTCGGTGCTGTCCGCCGTGCGATCCAGCTCCTCGGCCAGCTGCTCGTACTCGGTCTGGATCGCGTCGCGGCCCGCGGCCGCCAGCGTGCCCGACGAGGCCTGCACGGCCAGCTCCCGCATGCGGGACAGCATGTCCGCCGCGCCGTCAAGCGCCCCGCTGGCCACCTGGGTGACGCTGATGCCGTCGTTGATGTTGCGCATCGCCTGCCGCTCGGAGCTCGCCCTGGACGTCAAGGCGTCCGCGACCGCCGCCCCCGCGGGGTCCTCACCCGCGCGGTTCAGCCGGCTCCCCGATGAGAGGTGCTCGAAGGTCTGAGCGGCCGCTTGGGTCCTCATGCTCGAGATGGTCGCGGACATGCAGCCTCCTGCTGGTGGCTCGTGCACAGTGCTTTTCGGTCATGTTCGGCTCTCAGTTTACCTTCCCGGGCGAATGAGCCGAAGAGACGGGATCGCACCCGCCGAGCTGCGACCCACGCCTAGCCACTCCAACGCTGCCGCTTGCCCGAAGGCGCCCGGGCGCTGGTCTGGGCCTGGCTGCGGGCGTAGTCGGCCTTGCGCTTACGCACGCTGACCCGGACCTTGTACTCCTCGGCCTCGTGCTCGAGGTTGGTGGAGGTGTTCCGCAAGGCCAGGTCGTCGCCGGCGTAGCGCTGGATGCGGCGGGCCACGGCCTTGAGGGTGTCCGAGGCGCCCCGGAAGTCGCCGTCGCGGTTGAGCTTGGCGGCTTCCTGCATGGCGCGGGCGGCGTAGCGCTCGGCCACGAAGCGGTCGACCTCGACGTCGCGGGCCTGGCGGCGGTTGCGCTTGCGATCGGTGTAGTTCAAGTCCAGCTGGGCGCTGAGGTCGCCCAGGGCTCGATCCCGGTCGACGACTCGGAAGCGCAGCTGCAGATGCCGCCCCAGCTCGCCGGGGGGGAAGCCCAGCTTGATGGGGAAGTCCAGCAGCTGGCCCGAGACCAGATCGGGCAGGTGGACCCGCACCATCCCCGAGCCGACCTCGAGCTCGTAGGGGCCCACCACCGAGGCGGTGATGCCGGCCGGCAGCTCGAGCTCCAGCACCACACGGCGGGCCACGACCTCGAGGGTCTCGCCCAGCTCCTGGTCCATCAGGACCGGGATCTGCTCGGCGTACTCGATGTAGTGGAAGGCCCCACCGCCAGCGTCCGACATGCCGCCCAGCAGCTGCTCGTCGAAGTCGTGGCCCACCCCGAAGGTGGAGGTGGACACGCCGCGGGACTTGAGCTCGGTGGCGTGGTGGCAGAGGGTCGGGGGATCGACGATGCCCACGTTGGCCAGGCCATCGGTGAGCAGCATGCAGCGGCCGACGGACTCGTCCAGCAGGAAGGCCGCCACCTGGCCGCAGCCGGTGAGCCAGCCTTCGCCCAGGTTGGTGGTGCCCCGGGGGCCGTAGCGAGCCAGGGCGCGCAGGGCGCGGCGCTTGGCGTCGGGGCTGGCGTGCTCGCTGGCGTGCACCAGCTCCACCTGCTGGTCGAAGACCACCAGGGAGAAGCGGTCCCGGTCGTCGAGACGACCGATGGCCTGCTCGACGGCCTGCTGGGCCAGGCGGAACTTGCCTCCGCCCATGGACCCGGAGCGGTCCAGGACGAAGGCCAGGTTGACCGGTGGTCGCTCACCCACACGCCGGGCGGTGGGGGCCTGGACCACGACCTTGACGTGCCGGTGGCAGCCGCGGTGCGAGGGGACGAGGGTGCGATCGATGGTGGCGTGAAGCTTCATGACTCCTCCTGGTCGAAGATGCCCCGGGCCGCCGTGAGCAGGCGCTGCACGCGCTTGTCCTGGGCCCGAGAGAGGGGGCGGCGGACGTGCACGGGCACCGCACCGGCGCGGGGGGAGGGCGCCCCGGGGGGGGGCGCGCCGGGCGGGGGGGGCTTGACTGGGGGGGCCGGCGTGCTGGGGGCGGCCTTCGAGGGGGCCGCGCGCTTCTTGCTCTTGCGGGCCGGGGCCGGGCGGATGCCTGCGAGCACCTGCGAGACGTAGTCGGCGGCCGACGACGCCGGTGCCTGGGCCTGTTGCGAAGCCAGCAGGGCGCTGACCTCGGCCGGGGCCATGCCCTCGAGGCGGCGCCGGATCTCGGCCAGGGGCAGGTGCTTGTCCTTGAGCTCACGGATGAGCTGCAGGCGCTCGAGGTGTTCCTGGCTCCAGCGCACGCCGCGCCCGGTGCCGGGAGAAGGAAGCAGGCCCTGGGTGACGTAGTAGCGGACCGTGCGCTCGGACACGTCCGCGGCCTCACAGAGCTCGTTCAGGGTGTAGGTGGTGGATGACTTCATGGCTGAAACCTTACACCCCTACGTGATGGTGTCAATAAAAAAAGATCCACACACACGTGCTACTGGATCTTAAAGGGCTCCCATGCGCTCCTTCGCCCTCCTGTCCCTGGCCCTGGTGATCGGCTGCAAGGCCGTCGCTGACGACACACCCGAGCCCTACGACATCGCGATCACCATCGACGACCTCACCTGGGTGGGCCCCCCTCACCCGGATGGCAAGGTGGCCGCCAACCGGGCGATGATCCACACACTGGGCGCCCACAAGGCCACCGCCACGGTCTTCGTCAACTGCGATCGGGTGGAGCCGGAGCTGGGGATCCTCGAGGCCTGGCGGGACGCGGGCCACGAGCTGGCCAACCACCAGGCCGCCCACGACAACCTGAACAAGACAGCACCCGAGGTCTGGCTCGAGGGCGTGCGCCGCTGCGACCGCCAGCTGCGAGAGCTCACCGGCGCCCCCATCGCCCACTTCCGCTACCCCTACCTGTTCAACGGGCCCTCCCCCGCCGTGCGCGACGAGGTGCTCGCCCAGCTCACCGGAGATCTCGGCTACGCCATCGGCCGGGTGAGCGTGGACAACCACGAGTGGAAGATCGCCAGCTACTACGGCGAGGCCCTGCAGGCGGGCGACAAGGCCAGGGCCGACGAGCTGGCGGCGTTCTATGTGCGGCACATCGTCACCGGCGTGCACAACTACCGAGCGGTGGCGAAGCGCAAGCTGGGCCGGGACATCGACCACGTGCTGCTGCTGCACGCCAACGCCCTGAACGCCGATCACATGGACGCCATGCTCACGGCCCTCGAGGCCGACGGCGCCCGCTTCGTGCCAATGGCCGAGGCGCTGAAGGACCCTGTCTACGCCCAGCCCCAGGCCTACGAGGGCCAGTGGGGCCTGTCCTGGCTGTACCGCATCGCCCCCCTGGACGACGAGCGCGCCTGGGACGAGGCGGAGTGGAAGGCCATCGAGGCCCGCTGGGGCAGCCCTACGCCAGCGGAGTGAACGCCCCGGTCTGGTAGTAGCCCTCGAGCAGATCGTCCTTCTCGTGGAAGCGCTCGCGCAGCCAGTCGGCCAGGGCGTCGGAGCCTTCGGGCAGCTGGTCGATGGGGAAGCGGCGCACGTGCATGTGGGCCCGGGGCGCCAGCCCGCGCACGTACTGCCACAGGCTGGGCACGCCGTCGACGTAGCCGATGGTCACGTCGTAGACGGCGTCGAGGTGGCCGCGGAGCCCCTCGATGGACGCCGAGAAGCCCTTGGGCCTGGGCACGAGCACGTGGCGAGGCTCCCTGAGGCCCCGCTCTCGGGCGAAGGCCTGGGCGGCCTCCAGCTTGCGCGGGGTCATGCGGGTGCCCTCGGAGAAGGAGATCAGCCAGATGGGGACCTTCCCGTCGTTGATGCGGGCGAAGGTCTGCCGGATGGTGTCGGCGTCGCTGGCCCAGTCCCGGGCCACGAAGATGCAGTCGAGGAACAGCATGCCCCAGCCCACGCCTGGGGCCCAGGCCAGCTGCTTCTTCACGAAGTACTTCATGTCCCCCAGCCGCCGCTTGGCGATGGCCAGGAACATCAGGAAGGTGATGTCCGGCATGGCCTGGTGGTTGCTCACCACCATGGCGTTCTCTTCGCTGGGGACGTCGTCTCCCGTGAAGACCACGTCGATGCCGTGGGCCCAGCGCCCGCTGGCCACGCACAGGCCCCACCAGAAGTCGGCGCAGCCCCGGTTGATGCGCCGGAAGGCCGCGCGGGAGAATGGCCACACCATCAGGCTGGACATCTGCACGGCGTTGACCACCAGCAGGGTGTTGAACAGGAACGACGCGAGGCACAGGCCGAACAGGACGCTCTTGATCCGGCTCAGCCCGGACAGGGGATCGTGCAGCGAGGGCAGGGGCATGGGGGGGGGCTCCTGGGCAGATACGCCCCGACTAACGGATTGCGCCCGCCCCAGTGGGGCGATCGCACGGTGACACACGAAGACATCCTCTGCGGGAAGCCTCCCACCCCGGCACGGGTTGAAGAACTGAACCCTGCCTGCTGCCCTCGACTCGCAAGAGGCACCCTCCCTGGTGGCGACGACACTTTCTCCTGCACCGTGGTCGAGGGCGCAGACAGGACCCTTCATCGGGCGCGAAGCCGCGTGTATACTCCCCGGACAACCAGGGAGAACCCATGCGCAACCTGCTTCCGATCCTCGCCCTCTTCGCCCTGCCGGCCACCCTCATCGCCTGCGGCGAGAAGTGCGAAGACAGCGGCCCGGACACCGTCGAGGGCGACACGGACACGGACACCGACACGGACACGGACACCGACACCGACACCGACACCGACTGCTCGGCGGCGGCCCTCGAGGCGGTGACCGCCATGGTGGGGACCTTCGAGGGCAGCTGGGAGATGTTCGGCCTCGACGCCGATGACGAGGTCATCAGCGCCATGATCTGGACCGACGTGGCCACCGCCAGCGACCCGGTCGCCGAGGAGACCCGGGCCTATGTCAGCGTCACCGACGTGATGGACATGGGCCGGCGCAGGGAGATGGAGCAGAGCTGGATCGAAGGCGTGATGATCGAGGACGACTGCTCGGTGGGCGTGGCCTTCATGGAGATGGAGGGCGAGGTCACCGAGATGCCCGAGATCGAGGACGGGCACGTCCAGTACGAATCCCCGGTCACCGCCAACGACCTGTGGTTCTTCGAGAACATCAACAGCAACAACCTGGTGGCCGGCACCCACACCACGGACAAGTACGTGACCTACCCCGAGGGTGTGGAGACCCACGACATCACCCGCACAACCCAGATCGAGTACAGCGCGGGCAGCGACACGGTGGTGCTCGAGTTCGTGAGCCTGACGGGCCAACACCGCAAGGTCGAATAGAGGGACCCCTCCCCTCACCCCAGGACACTCCGTGGACCCGGGCCTGTTCGTGGCCATCCTGGCCGCCGTCACCGTCACCGCCGCCTCCCTGGGGATCGCCCAGCTCGCGACCAAGGGCCGTGAGCAGGACGACGCCCACCGAGACGAGCTGCTCCGCCAGCTGGCCCTGTCCCACGGCGGGCGCTGGCAGGACGGGGGCTGGGGTGAGACGAGCTCCGCCCTCTTCGCACGCGGCGAGGACAGCCTGGCCTTGCGGCGGGCTACCGTGGCCGAGAGCGAGTCGGGCCGGGGGCTGGTCCTGGAGCTCACCCTGCCGACGCAGCTCCCCCACCTGGCGATCTACCCGGGGGGACAGCAGTACGGCATCGCCAAGCTGCTCACCGGCCAGGACATCCAGATCGGGCACGCGGAGATCGACGCCCGCTTCCGCATCCGCGGCGACGACGAGGCGGCCGTGTGCGCGATGCTCCGCGGGGAGTCGGTCCGGATCCTGCTGGCCCTCGAGCGCGAGGTGGCCTGGGCGGGCGTGAAGCTGTCCCTCGAGCCCGGGCCCGAGCCAGGGACCAGCAAGCTGCAGGTGGTGCGCACCGAGTTCCCCACCGGCCCCGGCATGCTCGAGCTGCACGTCGACCGCTGCTGCGAGCTCGGCGAGGCCCTGACCGCCGGCTGGATGAAGCCCTGGACCGACGCCGCCGGCCGCTGGCGGCTGCAGATGCAGCGCGGGGCCGCCGCGTCCTGGCGGGCCCTCGAGGGCGAGGTCGCCGGCGTGCCGATCCGGGTGCGCGAGGGGAGCGAGCGCGGGGTCGCCACGACCTGGATCGAGCTGCGCTTCACCACCATCAGCGGGCTGCGCGCAGCCGCGAAGGAGCAGGCGCAGCGGGCCGGCTGGCACGCCATCTGCGCACCGGTGGGCAACCCCGTGCTGGACATGCTGGTCTCTGCCAAGGCCCGGGACCGGGCCCAGCTGAAGCGGCTGCTGTCGGGGGACGATCTCACCGGGCTGGTGCTCGAGGTCCTGCACGGGAACCCGGGCTCCGAGCTGAACCAGCAGGGCCTGACCGTGTGCATGGCCGGGCACGGCCTCCAGGACCTGGTGGGCCCCATCCAGCAAGCCCTCGAGCTGACCCGGGCGCTGCAGGCCCGGCTGCGGCAGTTGAACGAGGGGGCCCGGCCCCCGGTGGGATAGGGGGCCCACGACCCCGGAGTCCCCGTGCCCGACACCCCCCACCTGCCCCGCTGCAACCCCGTCGCCCGCGTGCTCGGCAAGCTGCTGTGCCTGCTCACCGGCTGGCGCATGGTGGGCGAGGTGCACGCCGTGGACAAGGCCGTGATCATCGCCTCGCCCCACACCAGCAACTGGGACATCGTCTACGCCCTGATTGCGGGCTGGAGCGTGGGGGTGAGCTTCCACTTCCTCATCAAGGCCAGCCACATCGAGGGCCCCCTGGGCTGGCTCATCAGGTCCCTCAACGGCATCCCGGTGGACCGCTCGGCCCCCCAGGGGCTGGTTGAACAGGCCGCCGAGCGCTTCGAGCAGAGCGAGCGGCTGCTGCTGATGGTCCCCGCCGCCGGCACCCGCAGCTACCGGCCGTACTGGAAGTCGGGCTTCTACTGGATGGCCAAGGCCGCGGACGTCCCCATCTGTCTGGGCTTCCTGGACTACCCCCGCAAGCAGGCCAGCCTGGGCCCCCTGCTCTACCCGGGGGAGGATCTCGGCGCGGACATGGACACCATCCGGGCCGCCTACGAGGGCAAGGTCGGCAAGCACCCCGACAAGGTCAGCCGCATCAGGCTGAGGGCCGAGGAAGAAGAGTCGACCTAAGGGCGGGGTTTGACCACCCGCTACGGCGCCCGTCAGTCAGAGATGCCCTCCCACAGCACCAGCCCCGTCCGGGACAGCTGTACGAAGTGGTGCATGTCGGTGTAGACCGCCATCGGCACCATCGCGTCCAGGGCCGCGGGGTCGTCGCGATACACCAGCACCGTGCCCTGCTGCCCGAAGAGACGGTCCTGCCACAGGTCGAGCAACACATCGATCTCGGCCCGATACAGGCCGTGCCCGGAGGACGACGACACCGGCACCGCGGGATCGCGCATCATCACGCAGTCGTCCATGTCCATGGACCATTCCTGCAAGTCCACGGCGGTCTCCGCGGCCAGCAGGCGCTGGGCCAACCAGGGACGCAGCGTCGCCCCCGCGTCGCCCACATCCTCGAAGACCAGCCGGGCGTCCCCACCGGCGGGCAGGGTGTCGAGACGAGCGACGCTCACCGCCTCGCCGTCGCGCCTCACCACCGCCAGGTCGTGCACGGGCCAGGGGCCGTCGTTGAACGCGCGCCCCTGCTCGATCCTCACCGCGGGCTGCTCCCGGGTCTCGGCCTCGTAGAACAGGAAGCGCTCGGTCTCGCCGCCCCGGCTGACCCACAGGGCCCCGTCCACGGCCCTCAGGTCCCGCACCCACTCCGCCTCCGTGGACCGCGGCTCCCCCCGTGCATCGGCCTCGAGGCTCAAGGCGTCCCATGCCAACTGCACGCCGGCGTCCCCGCTGACCCGCGGCGGGTAGACCCGATCAGCCTGGGGATACCAGACCGAGGGCCGCCCCTGGGTGAAGCCCAGCTCGAGCGCCACAGGCACCGCCACGCCCCACAGCTTGGGGCTGTAGAACTGCAGCACGGGGATCTCCCGCTCGCCCCCGTCGGCGGGCAGGCTACGCACCGGCACAGCGCTGTCCGCGGGCGCTGTGCCAGCCGGGTGGCGGTGGAACCAGCCGGGGAGCGACGACGGCTGGGGCTCCGCGTCGGGCCCGTGGAAGACCTGCACCCCCCACTCGTGCACCACCAGCGGGGCCGCGCACCAGGACTTGGCGTCGGCGGGTGCGGTGACCAGCAGCGCGATGGCGAGCAGCGGACCCATCAGGAACCCGCCGCCGTCATGCCGGCCAGATCCAGGCCCTGCCACAGCACCAGGCCCAGGCGGCGCAGCTCCACGAAGTGGAACATGTCCGTGTAGATGGACAGGGGCATCAGCTCCGCCAGGGCCGCCGTGTCCTCGCGATACAGGATGACTGTGTCATCCGTCTCGAAGAAGCGCTCACCCCAGACCTCCATGATGGCCTCGACCTCGGCCTCGAAGAGCCGGTGCCCCTCGGCCTGCGTCACCGGCACCGCCGGATCGCGGCCCATGACGCAGTCCTCCCGGGCCCAGCTGTAGTCGGTGGCGGGCTCCGGCTCGGCGTGATCGGTGATGGCGTCGGCGATCAGGGCACGGGGGTCATCGGGGCCGGGGCCGTCCAGCAGGAACCCCGCGCTGGACCCCGCGGGGATCTGCGGCGCGTAGAAGCCCACGGAGCCCCCCTCGGCCAGCACCAGCACCGAGTGGACCGGGTGCTCGGTGTCATTGTGCAGCAGGTAGTGGGGCCGATCCGGCGCCCAGGTGCTGCCCCGCTCCACCCGCAGGGCCGGGCGCTCGTGGGTGTCGGCCTCGTAGAACAGGAAGCGCTCGCTCTCGCCGTCGTGGTTGACCCACAGGGCGTCCAGGTCCCGCAGCGTGGGGACCCAGCCGATGTCCGTATCCAGCGGCTCGCTCGCGGGCTCAGCGCTGAGCCCCAGGGCGTCCCAGACCAGCTGGGCGGTGGGGTCGCCGGGCAGGGGTCCGGCCCCGGCGCCGGCATAGGGCTGGCGCTCGGCCCTCTGTTCCCGCAGCTCCACGAGCTGCCGCCGGGCCGCGTCGCCGTTGGCCTGATCCGCCGCACGCAGCAGGTCCGCCTGGGGGTACCAGGCCGCCGCCTCGCCCTGGGAGAAGCCCACCTCGACCGCCAGCGGCACGGCCTGGGCCCAGCGGGCAGGGGCGTAGAAGTGCACCACCGGCAGGGTGCGCACGCCGGAGTCCGCCGGCAGGTCGCGCACCGGCGTGCCCTCGGGGCCGGCCGCCGCGGCCTCGCCGTGGAACCAGGCGGGCATGGCCACCGGGGGCTGCTGGTGCCCGTCGGCGTCGAAGACCTGCACCCCCCACTCGTGGGCGTGCAGGGGGTAGGCGCACCAGGACTCGGCCTGGACGGCGGTGGCGAGCAGGGCGGCGACGAGCAGCATGACAACTCCGGGTGGCAGGCCTGGGACAACGCCCGAGGGCCTGCGGTTCTTTCACCCGGGGAATGCCCGCCTGCGGGAGCACATGAAGTGCTCCCCTGGGGTTGGGCGAGGACGCTAGAACTTGCGGCCCGCGCTGCGGCTGCGGCTGCGGGTCTTGCGCCCGGAGGATCGACTGCGGGAGCGCCCGAAGGAGCCGCCGGACGAGCGCCTGCTGGAGGAGGATCGGCGGCTGGAGCTTCCGAAGCTCGAGAAGCTCGAGCGGCTGCTGCTCGACGAGCTGGACGACCGTCGGATCTCCCGGCGCATCCGCTCGATCTCGTCCCGCTCACGCTGGGCGCGGCGCTCGGCCTCGCGCCGGCGGCGCTCTTCGGCGCGGCGGATGGCCTCGAGGCGGGCCTGCTCAGCGCGCCAGGCGGTGCGGGCGGCGACCACGCCGGTGTTCCAGGTGCTCAAGATCTCCCGGGCGCGGTCGCGTCGGGTCGCCCAGTCGGTGGGCACGCCGGAGCTCCAGTCCCGCTCGAGGGCGGTGCGCAGCCCGTCGCCCTCGCCGAGGCGAGAGGGATCGCCGAACACTCCGAAGCGGCCCAGCTCCGCCAGCCGGGAATCCCGAGCTTCCTTCAACGAGGCGAAGAGCTCCTGAGCCTCCCGACGGGCGGCCTCGAGCTTGGCCAGCACCGCGGTGAGCTCGGCCAGGTCGCGGATGGCCTCGCCGTGCTCGTCCAGGGATCGCTGGGCCGAGGCCTCGGCCGCGACGTGGCGCCCCTCGTCGAGCTGGGCCCGGGCCGTCGCCGCGGCCGTCCGGCACTGGGCGAGGTCTTCGCTGGCCTCGCCGATCTCGGTCCAGGCCCCATGCAGGGAGGCCAGATCGTGCTCACCCGCAAGCGCCTGGGCCCGCGCCGTGGCGCGCTCGAGCTCCAGCTCCAGCTCGGCGAGCCGATCCGCGGCCCGCTTCACCAGCCCGGGCGCGGCCTCCACCGACGCCAACAGCCGCTGCTTGCGGTCCACCAGCTCATCGCAGGCGTCGTCCAGCGCGTCCAGCGCCGCGTGGAAGGCCTCGGCATCGGGGTCCTCGTCCCCCATGGCGATGGCGCGGACGCGCTGCAGAGCATCCTCGGCCCGCTCCCGCGCGGGCGCAGGATCCCGCTCCGGGTCGTCGATCACGGTCTCGAGACCCTCGACCGAGGGCTCCTGGGCTTGCTGCCAGACCGACGCGGCCTGCTCGAGCCCCAGCACCACCGCCAGCACCAGCTCCTCGAGCTCGTCGTCAAGCTCGATGGTCTCTTCGAGGGCGTCCAGGTAGTCCACCGGGTCTTCCCGGCGCTGGGCGTCCAGCCGCTCCCAGGCGGCCTCGGGGTCCTCGAGCAGCGGGTGTTCCTCGACCCAGGCGTGGGGCAGGCCCGCCTCGTCCAGGGCGGCCAGCATGGCATCGAGGTCATCGCGGGGCAGGTCTTGCTCTGCCTTGTGCAGCGAGGCCTCCACGGCGTCCAGCAGCCGCTGCCAGCCCTGCTTGGCGCTGCCGAAGCGCTCCTCGAGGCCCTGCATGAAGGCCGCGGGCTCCACCTCGAGGACCTTGTCCGGCGCGGGGAAGAGCCGGTCCTGGGTCTGCTCGGTGCGGATCTCGAAGCGCCCCTCGAGCCGCTCGATGCCGTCGCGCCAGGGGGCCACGGAGAAGAAACCCGCCGCGGCCGCGGCGTCGGCCGCGCAGCTCTCGACGTGGCGGGCCAGGCCCCCGAGCCCCGCCGGGCTCTCGTCCACGTCGTGGCTGACGTCTTCGTACAGGGCGGTGGTGACCGGCCCCTTGAGCCTCAGGTCCACGATCTTGTCCCGCAGCTCCACGTCGATGCGGAAGTCGGCGAAGTTGCCGTCGGCGGCCTCGAGCTGCGCCTGCAGCCGGGCTGCGGCCTCCAAGAAGCGCCTGCGGAACCCCATCGCGGCCAGCTTGAAGAACGCGATCAGACCCAACAGCAGGGTGAGCCCCAGGCCCAGCCCGCCCCACAGGGCCCAGCGCTTCAGCGCGGCGTTGCGCTCGATCCGCCGCTGCTCCGCGGCGACACGCTCGGCCTCTTCCCGCTCGGCCCGCTCCACGGCGGCCTGGGCCTCGGCCTCGATGCGGGCCAGCTCACCGACGATGTGGCCGTCGAGCCCGCCGACCAACTGCGCCAGGGCGCCGTCCATGTCGCCGGCCTGGGCCTTGGGCATGAAGTGGGTGTCGATGATGGGCAGCAGCGCGTCGTTGTGCAGGCTCAGCTCGCTGTCCCAGCGGGAGCCGGTGACCACCCGCACCTCGCGGTCGTCCATGGCCAGCAGCACCAGGGACCCCTCGGTGCCGTCGTAGCCGCCATCGACCGGGGCCTCGAGCAGGCCCGCGGCGGTGCGCCACTCGGACCAGAGCGCCTCGATGACATCGTGGGTCTCGCTCTCGTGTCCAGGCTCGATGCTCCCGTCGATCACCTGTTCGTAGATGGCGACGTAGACGGGGTGCTCGGTCTCGGCCACCGCGGCGCGGACCGCCTGGCTCGGGAAGCGGTAGTCCTCCGGGACCAGGTAGACACGCTGGCCGGGCTCGAACGCGGGCAGCTCGACGGCGTGGGCGGCGGGGGCCAGACCGAGGGACGCGAGGCAGGCGAGGGCGAAGACGTGCTGCATGGAGCCTCCAGGGGGGAGAGCCTATCGCGACGGGCCGGGAACCGTTCTCGAACGCGAGTGATCCCTCTGACCACCCGGGCGCACCAGGGGGGTGAAGGGTCAGTGTGCGACATCCCCGGTTCCGTCAATGGAGGCTGCCATGCGCGGTCGCGCCGTCCTGACTTTCGCTCTGTTCACCCTCACCGCCTGCTCGTCCTACAACCTCCACGTCGACGACGGCAAGGCCTACGACATCGCCGACTCCGAGTCCGCCGACGACACGACCCCCGACCCGCCCGAGGCCCAGGACACCGGCGCCGAGGACGAGTGCGACGACGTCGCGCCGGTCTCCCTGTTCATCTCCCCCGACGACTCGAACTCCATGGTCTCTCCGGTGCTGGCCCGGGAGGCGGTGCTCGAGCACTGGAACTACCTGAACTACGTTCCCATCCGCAGCTGGGAGTTCCTGAACTACTACGACTTCGCCCTCGAGCCCCCGATCGAGGACGACATCGCCATCCACGTCTCCGCGGTGCCCGATCCCCTGGGCGAGGACGGCGCCTGGCTGATGCAGATCGGCCTGGCCTCCCGCACCATGGAGCGGGCCGAGCGGGACCCGGTCAGCCTCACCTTCTCCCTGGACACCTCCGGCTCTATGAGCGGCCAGCCCATCGAGCTGCTGCGCCAGAGCTGCCTGGCCATGGCCAGCCAGCTGCGCGAGGGTGACGTGGTCTCCATCGTCACCTGGAGCTCCAGCCAGAACACCCTGCTGTCCGGCCACCAGGTCACCGGCCCCAACGACCCGGTGCTGGTGGACGCCATCCAGCGCATCGACGACGGCGGCTCCACGGACCTGCACGGCGGCCTGACCGCCGCCTACAACCTGGCCAAGGCCGCCTACAGCCCGGACCGCATCAACCGGGTGGTGCTCATCAGCGACGGCGGCGCCAACGTGGGCGTGACCGACGAGGACATCATCGCCGGGGCCGCCGCCACCGAAGACGCCGAGGGCATCTACATGGCCGGCATCGGGGTGGGGACCGCCTCGAGCTACAACGAGGTGTTGATGGACACCGTCACGGATCTCGGCCGCGGCGCCGCCCTGTTCATCGCCGACGAGGAAGAGGCCTGGCACATGCTGGGTGACGGCTTCCTCGAGGTCGTCGAGGTGGCCGCCCGCAACGTGCAGATCCGCATGGACCTGCCCCCAGGGGTGAGCATGGTGGCCTTCTCGGGCGAGGAATACTCCACCAACCGCGACGAGATCGAGCCCCAGCACCTGGCGCCCAACGACACCATGATCTTCCAGGAGCACCTGCACGCCTGCGCCCCCAGCGCCCTGGACGGTGCCGAGGTCACGGTGGTGGTCGAGTGGCAGGACGCCACCACCTACGAGGGCCGATCCGCCGAGCTGACGGTGCCCTGGACCGAGCTGGTCGAGGGCCCGGTGGACCAGCTGTGGAAGGGCGAGGCCATCTACCAGTACGCCCTGGCCCTGAAGTCCCGCAAGGGCGAGGGCAAGGAGTGGCAGACCGCCGAGCAGCGCTGGTGGACCGCCCAGGTCCAGGCCGAGGCCCACAACCCCGGCGACCCGGACCTGAGCGAGATCCGCGCGGTGATGGCCAAGTTCTAGGCCCCGCCAGGACCCCGCGGCGCGACCCCGCCGCGACCCGCCACGGCGGGCGCCGTGGGGCTCCGAGCACAGAGCCCGGCCGCCCCGCGGGACTTGCCCCTCCGGCTATACACGCTACCCGTAATGACCCGGCGCGACCGCGCGCCACCAACCAGAGACCCGGAGGGTTCCCATGAAGTTTCGCTGTCTGATCTGTGGCTACGTGCACGAGGGTGACGCAGCTCCCGAGGCGTGCCCCACCTGCCGCGCGCCCGCCGAGAAGTTCGAGGCCGTCACCGGCGATCTCGAGTGGGCCGACGAGCACAGCATCGGCGTCGCCCAGGGCGTCGACCAGGAGATCCTCGACGGTCTGCGCGCCAACTTCACCGGCGAGTGCACCGAGGTCGGCATGTACCTGGCCATGAGCCGCCAGGCCGATCGCGAGGGCCTGCCCGAGGTGGCCGAGGCCTACCGCCGGATCGCCTTCGAGGAAGCCGACCACGCCGCCCGCTTCGCCGAGCTGTTGGGTGAGGTCCTGGTGGCCGACACCAAGGCCAACCTCCAGGCCCGCGTGGACGCCGAGTTCGGTGCCTGCAAGGGCAAGAAGGCCATCGCGACCCGCGCCAAGGAGCTGGGCTACGACGCCATCCACGACACCGTCCACGAGATGTGCAAGGACGAAGCCCGCCACGGCCAGGCCTTCGCCGGGCTGCTGAAGCGCTACTTCGGCTAGCCGCTCCGATCCGCACCCATCGCGCCGGGCTCCCAGCGAGTCCGGCGCGTGCTGATCACAGCGCGACGCTCAGGGGAGGCGGCAGCCCTCGGGGAGATCCGCGGGCAGCGCGTCGAGCCAGGGCTCGGGGTCCACGTCCTTGGGGTGGGCGGCCAGGAAGCTCCAGGCGTAGTCGAAGCCCCAGGGTGGCAGGCTGTGCCCGCGGCTGTGCTCGCATTCCACCACGAAGTGGCCGTCCTCCCGCAGGGCCTCGGAGAAGTAGACGCTCGCGTCGTGGAAGCTGTAGCCCTGGTAGCTGTCAGACTCCCCGCCCCAGGTGAGCAGCACGGGGATGGGGTCGTCGGGGGTGCGGTAGGCCGCGGGCTCGGCGCCGCCGCTCAAGGGCGCGGTGGCCGCCAGCCACTGGGATGCGTGCACGGTGAGGTAGCTGCTCCACAGCCCGCCAGCCGACATGCCCGTGGCGTAGACGCGATCCAGATCCACCGACCAGGTGGCGTGGGCGCAGGCCAGCAGGTCCTCGAAGAGCAGCAGGTCGGGGTTGTCCTCGGCCGGCATGGAGAAGCGCCACTCGTAGAGGTAGCCGTCGGAGTCAGGCGCGATGACGATCACGCCCTCGGTGTCGGCCAGGGTGCGCAGCTCCAGGTAGCGCAGGATGTCGCTGCCGCTGCCGCCCAGCCAGTGCCAGGCGAAGAGCACGGGCGCGCCCTCGGGCTGCTCGGGAAGCACCACCTCGACGCCGTAGCTGGACTCACCGCTGGCGAAGTCCTGGACGCCGTCCCCCAACACGGGGCACTCGCCCAGGGAGTACGGGGGAGGCTCCCGCTGCTCCTGCGGTGTGCCCGTGTCGGTCGAGGGCTCGCTGCTGTCGTCGGGGCCATCCTCCTGGCACGCCGTCAGCAGCAGGCAGGGCAGGGCTGCGATCATCAACATCGGGACAGCTCGCATCGGTTCACCTCGGGTGGACCGACCATAGCCGGCGCCGGCAGAGGTGGCCGACGGGATCAGAGCTCCGCGTAGCCCTCCAACGCGCCGGCGTGCTGCGGCGCGACCACCAGCACCGCCTCGAAGGCCCGCTCCGCGTCGTCAAGGCGCCCCTGCCGCAGCAGGCACCAGCCCAGCCCGGCGCGCAGGTCCACGTCCGAGGGGAAGTCCGCCAACGCCAGGGCGTAGGCCGCCTCGGCCTCGGCGTAGCGGCCCAGGTTGTACTGGGCCCAGGCCAGGCGTCCGAGGGCGATGGCGTTGTCCTCATCCAGGGCCAGGGCGCCGTCGGCGGCCGAGGCGGCGTCCACCCAGCGACGGTCCGCCAGCAGCGGCAGGAGCAAGCCCAGCCTGGGCTCGAGGGCCTCGGGCTCCAGGTGTACGGCGGCGCGGTAGGCCTCGATGGCCTCGCCGTGATCGCCAGCCAGGTACAGCAGCCACCCCCGCCGCAGCTCCCAGGTGTAGGCCCGGGCGGAGGTCGGGACCCCGTACAGGGTGTTCAACGCCTCGTCGTAGCTGCCGAGGGCCTCGAGCTCGTAGCTGCGCTGCCAGGGGTTCACACGATCCGTGGCGACGGCCGGCGCCGAGGCGAGGGAGAGGATCAGCAGGCAGGTCGAGAGGATGGGCAGGTGCATGTCAGCTCCTGGGGGCGCCGGGGGCGCCGGGTTGGTCGTTGTCGTAGCGGAGCAGGCGGTGGGTCCGGCCCGCGCAGCGCAGCTCCACGGACTGCAGGCCACGGCCGCGGCGGAGCACAGCACGGGTCCGCACCAGGGGCTGGTCCCCGTGCCGCAGCCGGCTGGTGCCCCGGATCTCGAGGGCGCCGGTGCGCTCCACGAGCCGGTAGTCGATCTCGACGCCGCCGTGGGCGCTCATCAGGGCGCGCAGACGGGCGCCCGGCGTCCGCAGCCAGGACAGGGTGGGGGTGGCGGGGACCACGTCGGACCAGGTGAGCCGGTCGCTGGCCTCGAGGGGGACCCGTGGCAGCGCGGCCCGCAACACATGGAGCGCCGAGTCGGGCTCACCCCTCACCTCGTAGCTGGTGAAGACCCCGTCCTGTCGGGCGTAGGCCAGGGTGCTGCCGCTGCTCTTGGAGCGCAGCAGCTGGGTGCCGTAGAGGTCGAGCTCGGGCACCAGGCGCTCGAGCCAGCTGCGGCCGTCGCGCTCGTGCCAGACCGCCAGCTCATCGCCGGGGTCGAAGCGCAGCATCGCGGCCAGATCGGGGCTGGCCTCGGCGTTGCGCACGCGCTGGCCCTCCCCTGGCACGCAGGCGCAGAACAGCCGCTCGCGATCTCCATCCACGCCCACCACGTCGTGCAGCTCCACGGGCAGGGTCGGCGAGCCCACCCGCGCGGTGGCCTGCAGCTGGAAGTGGAGGTGAGGCACAGGGGAACGCCCCGAGCTGCCACACAGACCCAATGTCTCACCCTGTTTCACCCGCTGGCCAGGGCGCACCTTGATGGTGCCCCGAGCGATGTGGGCCACCAGCGAGAACAGCGCCGGGCCGTGCTGGACCACCACCACGTTGCCCCAGCGCTGGTCGAGATCGGGCCGCCCCACGGGGCTGTCCGGGAGCCCGTCCAGCACCTCGACCACGACGCCGTCGGCCGCGGCCAGCACCGGCAGGTGCCAGCACAGGTAGTCCTGGGGACGGTCACCCCGGCCCCGGTGCTTGCGCCCATCGGCGCCGACCACCTCGAAGTCCAGCCCGTGGCGCCAGGGGCCCTGGTGGGTGTGCGCGCCGTCCACGCCCTGGGTGCAGGTCCAGGCCCCCAGGAAGGGGGCGCGGAAGCGCTGCAGGTAGCGGGCCCCGAAGCGGGCCACGCGGGTGCGGTAGTGGTCCAGGTTGCGCTCGGGACTGCCAGGCTCGAAGTCCACGGCCTTCGGCGACCGATCGGCCACCCGCAGGCGCATGGCGCAGAGCACGGCGATCACCGCGAGGTTCAGGGGCAGCACCAGCACGCCGATGCCGCCGAAGGCCCCGGCTCCAGCGATGCTCAGCAAGGCGGCCAGCGACGCGCCAACCAGCGCCAGGGCGACGGAGGAGGCGCTCGGCACGAACCAGACACCGCCGATGGCGATGGCCACGAAGGCCATGTTCAGGGCCAGCATCCAGATCGCCACCGGCGACGCCGCGGGCATCGCGCCGCCGATGAGCCAGGCGCAGGCGAAGGCCAGCACGGCCAGCCCGGCGCTGATCCGGCTCGAGGCGATCAGGGCCACCAGCAGGATGGCGCCCGCGACGGGGTGCGGCAGGAACAGCAGCGTACCGGCTGTGCGCAGGCCATGGTCGAGGATCGACGGCAGCCAGGGCAGGCTCACACCGAGCTCGGTGGGGAAGCCCCGCAGGGGGATCCCCAGCGCGGGCGCCGCCACCAGCAGCGCCCAGGTCACCAGCACGAAGGGCAGGGTCAGCACGGGCAGCCCCAGCCGGGACCCCACGGTGCTGGACAAGGCCGCCGAGACCACCACGCAGGCCACGACCCCCGCCAGGCCGAGCCCCAGCGCCAGCGCTCCCGGCTCGAGCAGCTGGGCGCAGCCCAGGGCGACCAGCAGCGCGTTGTAGCCGTACAGCCCAGCGCGGATCCCGTCGGGGGACAGCTGCAGCCCCCGGGCCACGGCCGCCGAGAGCAGCACCGCCCCGGCCCCGGCCAGGAACATGCGCGGCTGCACGATGGTCGCGGTCAGCATCAGCGCCCCGACCCAGCGCGAGCGCGAGAAGAGCAGCTGGCTGTAGGACCGCAGCAACACATCGACACACCACATGACGCGCTCACGAAGGCCCGCGGCCCACCACCGGCGCAGACCGTCAGCCGGGACGCTTCGCTCAGCGGAGCTGGCAGCTGACGGCTGATAGCTGACAGCTACTGGAGCCATACCGGCACCTCCTCCTGGGCCACCACGGCCTGCAGGTCCTCGGCCCGGCGCATCAGGGCGTGGCGCCCGTCGCGACCCACCAGCACCACCGCCGGGCGGTAGGTGATGAACTGCATCCACTGGGTCACGTTGTAGGCGCCGACGTTGCGGAACACGACGCGCTCACCCACGGACATGGGCGGGAAGAGCAGGGTGTCGCGCACCACGTCGATGTTCATGCACAGGGGGCCGTGCACGATGGTCGGCTCGAGGTTGGGCCGGAAGTCCTGGGCCGGCACCAGGTCGTGCTTGTACCAGAAGCTGGTGAACAGGATGTTCACCCCCGCGTCCACCACCAGATCCCTGCGCCCGTCGGGCAGGCGCTTGTTGGCCAGCACCGTGGAGATCAGGGAGCCGGCGTCGTCCACCAGCGCCCGACCGCTCTCGAGCACCAGCGTGGGGAGCTCCTGTGGGGGGCAGTCCAGCTCCGCCAGGCCCTCGACCACCGCGTCAGCGTAGGCCCGGAAGCTGGGGGTGGCCTGGTCGCCGGGCAGGTACTGGGCCTTGAGGGTGTTGTGGCTGGCCAGCCCGCCGCCGAGGTCCAGGAAGTCCACCGCGACCCCGAAGCGCTCCCGCAGCTCGTTGGCGAAGCGGGCCAGCTTGGCGGCGGCGTCCCGGTAGGCGCCAGGCTCGGTGATGAAGGTGCCCATGTGGGTGTGCAGGCCACACAGCTCGAGTCGATCCCCGGCGAGGATCCGCCGGGCGGCGTCCATGGCCTGGCCGTTGTCCAGGTTGAAGCCGAAGCGGCTCCAGGCCGGCGTGCCCTCGGCGGCCAGGCTCACGCGGATGGCCACCCGGGGCCGGCAGCCGGTGGCGACGGCCACCTCTTCGCACAGGGCCAGCTCGTCGAAGTGGTCGATGTGCACGATGGTGCCGGCGGGCAGGGCGCGCTCGAGCACGGCCCGGGACTTGTAGGGCCCGTTGAAGTGCACCTTCTCGGGCGGCACACCCAGGCGCATGGCCTTGTCGTATTCGAACTCGGAGACCACCTCGGCCCAGGAGCCCTCGCGGTGCATGATGGTGCAGACCGCGTCGAGGTAGTTGGTCTTGTAGGACCAGGCCAGGCGCACCCGGGGCCAGCGCAGGGCGAAGGCGTCCCGCAGCTCCCGCACCCGATCCTGGATGAGGCGCTCGGAGAAGACGAACAGCGGCGAGCCGTAGCGGGCGACCAGATCCTCGACGGCGATCCCGTCGATGTGGGTGTGGGGCCGCATGGCGTTGACGCGCCCGAACTTGTTCATCAGGCCGGGCTGGTGGCGGATGAGCACCGGACGTTCGTAGGGCATGGCGTTCATGTCAGGCCTCCTGGGCGGTGAGGGAGATCGCGGGGCTGGCGAGCAGCTCGCCGGTGGCGCTGAGCCGCTGCAGCTGGGAGATGTCGGCGATCTGGTCGAGGGAGATGCGCACGAACATCGTGCCGACGCGGTAGTCCTCGAGGGGCTCCACGGGCAGCCCGAGGGCCAACTGGGCCACGGCCCAGGGCAGGTTCATGCCCGCGCCGGCGCTCAGGTAGGTCCAGGCCGGGAAGCGGGGGTTGACCTCGAGCAGGTGGTAGTCCCCTCCCCCATCCTTCATGACCTCCACCTCGCAGGGCCCCCGCCAGCGGGTAGCGGCCACGAAGCGGCGGGTGAGATCGATGAGCTCGGGATCCTTGATGGCGACCCCCGCCCAGCCCTTGCCCTTGTCGGTCAGGGAGATCTTCTTCATGGGCACCGCGCCCACCAGCCCACCGCGGCCGTCGCCCACGGCCACCACGTCGTACTCCTCGCCCTGCACCATGGACTGGGCGATCACGGGCACGCCCCACTGGGCGACGATGGCGTGGAAGGCGGTCACAGCCTCGTGCACGGAGCGCGCCAGCCGGGCCCCGTAGTACTGCCCCTTCATGAAGACCGGGAAGGGGATCTCCTGGTGCAGGCCGTACAGCTCATCCACGCTGGAGATGACCCGGGTCGGGGGCACGCTGATGCCAGCCTCCAACCCGAGCCGGGCCAGGCGGGTCTTGGAGCGCAGCTGCAGCTGCTGCCGGGTGGGCAGGAACAGCCCGATGCCCAGGGCGCGCAGCTCCGGCTGGATGTCGATGAAAGCGTCCAGCTCCGAGTCCAGCGTGGGGACGATGGCGTCCAGGCCGATGCGCTCGTGGATGTGTTGGATGCGCTGCAGCAGCGCGCCGCGGCCCTGGCTCGGGTAGGGCAGCAGGAAGACGTCGTCCACGATGTCGGCGGCGTAGGCGCCGGGGTCCATGGCGTCGTAGGCCAGGCCCACCAGGCAGCCGCGGAAGCCGGGGGCTTCCCGCAGGGATCGGATCACCGAGATGCCGGGGCCAGGGTTGTCGGTGGCGTTGAGGGCGGTGACGGCGATGGTGGCGAAGCGTGGATCCACGGATCAGTCCTCCAGCACGAAGTCGTGGGCGATCAGACCGGCCTGGCGCAGCAGCAGCAGGAACTCGTCCAGGTCGCGGCCCGGGTCGTCGTGGGGCTCCAGGAGGAAGTCCTCCCGCATGTGCTCCACGAGGGCGGCACGCCCGGCGCCGGCCTTGAGACCCTCGACGATGACCCGGCCGGTGGCGTTGATGGTGAACATGGACCCGGTGCAGGCGTCGAAGGCCACACCGGTGTCGCTGATGGCGAGGTCGCGAAGGCGGGGTTGGCTGTGCATGGTTCCTCCGGGCTGGGGTCAGAAGCGGTGGGTGAGGGTGAGCTGGGAGGCGAGCAGCCAGCTGCTGGTGGTCGCCGCGAGCTCGTCGTCTGCCTCGACGCGGTCGAGGGCCACGGTGAGGGAAGGCGTCCAGGGGCCGTCCAGGTCGGGGGAGACCCCCACCCAGGCACCGCCGGTCACGGTCCCGGGCAGGTTGGTGACCGTGGCGCTGCTCAGCAGCACCGGGCGCTGCTCGCGGCCGAGCTTGCCGCCGAGGCGCAGATCGACGCGCGCACCGTCCAGCAGTGCCTCCACGCCCCCTGACACATAGGGTGTGTCATCCACGAGCTGGCCCGCGACGAACGGGGACAGGGTCAGCGCGCCGACGGGCTGGACCCAGGCCGCCGAGAGCCGATGGATGGCGTCCTCCTCGTAGCGGCTGCTGGACAGCTCCAAGAGGACGCGGTGGCCCGACGAAGCGCCGAGTCGAGCCACCGCGCCCAGGATGAACGCGCTGTCGCCGTCCACGCTCGCGTCGAGCACCCCCGCGGCGTGCAGGCTGGTGCCCCAGCGCGCCCGGGCGAGCCCACCCCAGGCCCAGGCCTCGTGCTGCAGCGAGGCGCTCGCCCCCCCCGGGGGTGTAGGCTGACCGGGCATCGTGGACGGAGACGACGCGTCGGAGAACACGAAGCGGGTGCCGCGATAGCTCGCGCCGCCGACCAGGCCTCCGCGCCAGCCCTGCAGCCCTGCGGCGAGCCCCTCACCGTGCAGGCGAGCTGGATCGCCGGGGTACAGCACGCCGGCGAGGGCGACCGAACCCACCAGCCCCTCGCGACCCGCGCGGCTGGCCTCGACGCCTCGCTGGGCCCGGCGATCGTCAGGGCGGTCCGCGACCAGCGCGTCGAAGGCCGCGCGGGTGTCGAGGCCCTGCTGCCAGCGGGACCAGGCCAGGCCCAGTCGGGCCTCGTACAGGTCGGGGTTCAGGGACAGGGCGCGGACATACCAGCCCTCGGCGACGGGGTAGTCCCCCGCGTCGTAGGCCGCCGCAGCGCAGCGCAGGGACAGGCCCGGATCCTGAGGGTAGCGTTCCGCCTCGACCGCCAGCTCGACGAGGGTGTCGTCCGCCAGCGCGGCGGGCGCGGCGAGGACCAGGGCGAGCAGGGCGAGGGTCGATGGCATGGCGGCTCCGTGTCTCACAGCTGTTGAGAACCGTGAGGGGGAGCCACCGGCAATCGGTGACTGTTGGTGACAGAATCAGCTCAGCAGATCGCCAGGGGCTACTCGTCCCAGCCGCTGGTCCAGTGCCAGTACCAGAAGCCGTCGATGTGGCAGAGTCCGTCGCAGGTGCCGCTCTCCCAGGTGACCCAGCTGTCGGCCAGCGCCACGTCCACCGCGCCGTTGACGTGCAGCTCGAGCCCGACGATGGCGTTGTCTTCACCCGTGACGTCCTGGTGGCAGTAGCGGCAGGTCATGCCTCGATCGAGGTGCGCGGCGTGTTCGCCCGTCATGCGCCGCCAGCCGCCCGTCCCGCTGTCCTGGTCTTCGTGACAGGCCCCGCAGCCCTCGACCTCGTCGGTCACCTCGACCCGCCCGGCCGCGCTCTGGCCGTCGCCGTGACACCAGGACGACACGCAGGTCCGGGAGTCGTCCCAGCCGACCGTACTGTCGATGCCCGCTGAGAAATCAGCCTCACCCCGCGCGGGGCTGTCGTCTCCCAGGAAGAGGTGCCCGTCGCTCAGGGCATCGGAGGGCAGCGTGTGGCACTGCTCGCAGCCGAAGGCGGCGTGGGTCTCGGTGTCGAGCACGTGGACGCTGTGGGGCGGGAACCAGGCGTCGGCACCGTCGTCCTGGCCGGAGACATGCAGGGGCGGGGCCCCGGTCTCGTCGTCCTGCCCGCCGTGGCAGAACAGGCAGTCGCTGCGCCAGCCGTCGGCGTGGCAGCCGTCGCAGCTGACGGCCAGGCCCACGCCCATCAGGTCTTCTCCGTGGCAGCTGGTGCAGCTCTGAGTCTGCAGGCGAGCCTCGGCGCCGTGCACGTCCGCGTCCGCGTAGTCGTCCGGGTGGTAGCGCTCGGGCGCGGTGTCCTCGGGGGGCTCGGTGTCCTCACCAGGGACGCTGTCCTCGGGCGGGCTGGTGTCCCTGAGGACGTCGGGGGCCGTGGTGCAGTGGCACCCGACGGCCCAGATGAGCATCAGCGGAGAGAGAGAACGCAGCATGGGGGACCTCGCGGTCCCCCAGTGTACAGGCTCTACTCGAGGTCTCGCACGCAGCGGGCCAGGTTGTACACCCTCTGGACATCTCCCTGGGGCCCGAAGCTCTGGGGGTAGTCGGAGGCGGCCCCTTGCTTGGGATCGCTGCGCTGGGCACCGGCACCGTGCACGTCCTGCCACTCGCCGTTCATCTGGCCCAGGGCCTCACCGAAGGCCACGTAGACCGCGAACTCGCCCACGACCATGCCGTCGAGGTGGGTGGTGCTGGTCCAGTAGAAGCCGTAGTTGTCGCTGCCGTCCTCGGCGATGATGGCGGTGGCCTCGAAGAGCGGGTCGATGGCGGCCGAGCCGGTGGTGTCCGGGGAGCGCTCGTAGTCCACGATGCTCTGCAGCTCCTTGGCGTCGGGCAGGCGCCAGTCGTCGTGGCCAGCGCTGTCGAGATCCTCGCAGTAGGCCAGCGCGTCTGCCCAGTCCACCGACTCGACGCTGTCGCCGGCCATCCACTCCAGGCCCGTGGCGTGGTCGGCGATGGTGCCGTCGCCCAGGTCCTCGAGATCGTTGAAGCCGTAGTCCTCGTTGCCCGACACGCAGCGCAGCTGGTAGGTCTCCATGCCCTCGATGGGGTAGCACTTGATGCGGCCGTCGGCGAGGTTGGTGCCGAAGAAGCAGCTCACGCCGTCGCTGCCGCCGCCGTTGCTCTCGAAGACGTCGCTGACGTAGACGGTCGAGGTGATCAGCTGGGTGTCGATGAAGCGCGGGGAGCCGTAGGCGAAGTCGAAGGCGCTGTCGTCGATATAGGGCACCGCGTCGCTGGGGGCGCTGGCGCCCTCGGGGTCACCGCTGCCCGTGGCGCCGTCGAAGTTCATCAGGGAGTAGGACTCCTTGATGGTGGGCACCCGCCAGGAGCCGATGCCGCCCAGCTCCAGCTCATCGCAGTACTCCTCGGCGTCGTCCCAGGCCACGTCGTCCACCTGCTCCCACTGCCAGACCAGGCCGGTGACGTTGTCGACGACGACCTCGCCGTCGCTGTCGTAGCTGGGGGCGTAGCGGGTGTACTCGGCGTCCTGGCCGGACAGCGCCTCCCCGGCGGCGGCGCAGTCCATCACGCCGGTGGCGGAGTAGCACTCGCTCTGATCGGAGTCGACGATGGCGTAGCTCCACTCGGTCTCGACATAGGGCACCGCGGTGTCGCTGGCGGATGGGCCACAGCCGGTGAAGACGACGGTCCAGACGAGGATGCTGTGACGAGCCATGGTGACCTCCGGGTGTCGTTGGCGCTCATATGGGGTTCGACACGCGAGGACGCGCTGAGGGCAGCCGGGATTGTCACCACATGTCGCGCCGCGCTCAGTCCGGGTCACACTCCCCGTCGCAGGGGTGCACGATCTCACCGTGCTCGAAGAGGTGGCCGGCCTGGCCGAACATCACGTCGGTGAGCACAGCGCTGTTGTGCACGCCGTTGTCGACCTCGGGGATGACGTTCTCGTCGGGCGGGAAGTAGGCCTCGAGATCCTCGGGCACCCGGATCTGCACCAGGGAGGGGGCGGTGGTGGGGCCCTTGATGGTCTCGAGCCCGTAGACGGGGTCGGTGGCCTGCTCGAGGTGGGCCGCGCCGATGGTCCGCGACAGCAGATCGGTGGCCATGTTGGGCACCTGGCAGTCACCGATGGCCTCCTGCAGGATGACCAGCTTCTGCGGCGCGTCGGGGTAGTCGGGATCGTCGTTGAGCAGGGTGCCCAGGCTCGAGGGATCCGAGTGGTCGAAGAAGCTCTGGATGGCCGCGATGAAGAGGTTCTGGGTCATCGGGTCGGGGTAGAGCAGGTCGATGAGGGTGTCCAGCTCCGAGAACTGGGTGGAGCGCTGGATCATGTGGGACCAGCCCGATCCGGGGACCGCCAGCACCGCCCGGGTGATGCGGGGTGAGATGGCCGTCTGGGAGGCGCCCTGGATCCCCCCAAGGCTGATGCCGTAGTAGTAGACGCTGTCGGGGTCGAGCAGGGGTTCCTTTGCGGTGCGGCCGATCTCGGGGGCGTCGGGGAGATCGTCCAGCGCCAGCTCCACCATGGCCATGGTGTTGACGTGGCTCTGCACCAGGCGGTCGGTGACCACGGTGATGCGGCTCATGTCGGTGAGCACCTCGGAGATGATGAGCTCGATGTCCCCGCCGGACAGCCCGATCCAGTTTGTGGCGACCAACACCGCCCCCAGCTCCGCCGCCAGGGGCTGGGTCAGGCTCTCGGCGGTGCCACTGTCGAGCATCCACTCGCCGGTGCCGAACAGGCCGTGACCGATGACCAGCAGGGGCAGGTCGCCCTCGGTCCGACCCTGAGGCGGGATGACCATGGTGAAGTCCGCCACCACGCCGTCGTCCTGCATCACGATGCCACCGTCGTCGTCGCGCTCGAGGCTGTTGTCCTTCGTGAGGAAGCCCGGGGCGGTGAAGCTGCCCTTGACCAGCCAGGCCACGTTGTCGTTGGGATCCACCTCGACGGAGTCGATGGTGAAGTCGATGCCGCTGGCCTCGATGTCGGCCAAGGCCTGGCTGCGCATGGAGCGGATGGGGCCCAGCACGAAGTCGCTCGAGGCCACCTGGATGTCCCAGGCCAGCAGCAGGTCCTCGCGGGCCCAGCCCGCGTCCTCGGCCACGGTGAAGATGGCCTCGTAGTCCTCGCGCATGCCCTCGACGGTCTCGTCGTCGGTGAGGATCCCGTCCCGCAGGGCCACGAACACGTCGGGGCTCTCCAGGCTCAGGCCGTCGGCGTCGGTGAGCTCGTCGGTCAGCAGCACGATGTAGCGGGCGCCCAGCTCCATGGGGGCCAGGGGACGCAGGATCAGGGGGTGTCGAGCGTCGTAGTCGCTGTCGTCCCGGTTGTTCTGGTCCATCTCCGTGAGCAGCGGGATGGCCTCACCGGTCTCGGCATGGATCAGGGCCAGGGGCGCCCCTGGCTGCACGGTGGCCTCCTGCTCGCCCCATCCCGACAGGAAGGCGGCGTCGATGTCCACGCCGAAGTTCACCAGGATGGGCGTGACGGGGGAGGCCCCGTCGGCGACATCGAACATGGCCGGGTCCACCGGCAGGTCGCCGTCGGGGCTGTGGAAGTCCTCCACCTCGTAGTCCAGGCGAAGGCCGGTGGGGGTGTCGGCCTCGACGGTGTAGTAGGCCGAGGGGAAGGGCAGGAAGCACTCGTCGGCGGTGCTCATGGGGTTGCACGCCTCGTCCCACTCGATCTCCCACAGCTCGACGGGATCTCCTGTGTCACCTGTGTCATCCGGCGTCGTGTCGCCGGTGTCGTCGGTGTCGGGGACGTCGGTCTCCCCCGGCCGCTCGATGGTCGGATCCGTCGGAGAGGACCAGAGCGTCTCACCCGTCAGGGGGTTGCAGGCGGTCAGGACGAGGGCGAGGACGGGGACCAGGCGCATGGGACTCTCCGGGGAGGGCCCATGATAGACCAGGCCACCGCGTCAGGAGCAACGGCGCCTCGCCAGGGTCGGAATCAGCAGCAGCAAGGCCGCCAGAGCCGGGGCATTTCGACCACTGGTGGCGCAGCCACGCCCGTCGTCCGGGTCCTTACCCTCCCCGGTGTCCCCGGGGCTGCAGCAGGTGTCGTCGGGCGGATCGCTGTCGGTCTCGCTGTCGCTGGGGAACTCGCCGGTGTCGCCGCTGTCGCCGGTGTCCACAGGCCCACCGCCGGTGTCGCCGGTGTCGCCGACCGCGTCCTCACCGTCGCAGTCCTGGTCGACGCCGTCGCCCGGGATCTCGGGCGCACCGGGGTAGACCGACGCGTCCGTGTCGTCGCAGTCCGAGCCATCGGCCACGTGTCCCGTCGGCGCGCCGCAGGCCTCGGTGGTCTCGTCCGGATCACCGAACCCATCTCCGTCGCCATCCAGGTGCCAGGTGCTCACGGCGGTGCACTCGCCGTAGAACAGGTAGACGGCACCGCTGTCAGAGCCGGCGTCGTCCACCCCTGGGGCCCCGAGCACCAGGTCGTCGGCGCCGTCGCCGTCGAGATCACCCACCGACGCCGTGGCGGTCCCCAGGGCGTCACCGGCCGCGCCGTCGGAGGCCAAGAGCTTCACCTCACCGCCGGGGACCGGCCCGGCCACACTGCCCGGGAAGGTGTAGCCGGCGCCACTCCCGGCCCCTGCGTCGTCGTCGTCCGGGGCGCCGCCGACGACGTCGGCGTACCCGTCACCGTCCTGGTCACCGCCGCCGCCGACGGCCAGGCCAAAGCGGTCGCTGCCGAAGCTGTCCGACGGCAGCAGGATGGCCTCGCCCGCGCTGTCCAGGCCACCGGCGCTCCCGGGCAGGTAGAAGGCCGCGCCCGCGGAGCTGCCGCCGAAGTCCGCACCGCTGGCGCCCACCAGCACGTCGTCGTGCCCGTCGCCGTCCACATCACCCACGCCGGCCACGGCCACGCCGAAGGCGTCATCCATCGCGGCGACCGTGGCGGTGAGCTCGGTGCCGCTCCCGAGCCCGGAGGGGCCGCCGGGGTACAGCACCACGGCCCCCGTCGTCCCTCGACCCCGGGCGCCCACGACGAGGTCGTCGTAGCCGTCACCGTTCACATCACCCGCGCCCGCCAGCGCGGAGCCCAGGGCGTCGGAGCTGCCGCTGGTGGTGAGGGCCAGGCGCTGTTGTCGACTGGCGTCGAGCCCCGAGGCGGACCCGGTGTAGAGGTAGGCCGCCCCGGCGCCGCTGTCGGCGCTGGGGGCGCCGACGGCCACATCGCCGTAGCCGTCCCCATCCACATCGCCAGCACCCGCCCCCGCCACGCCCAAACCCTCGTCGTCAACCCCCACCGAC
>CAYZVO010000007.1:0-79517 GCA_964481655.1 uncultured Enterobacterales bacterium
GGGCGTCGCCGTCGTCGCAGTCGCCGTCGGCCCAGCTCACCCCGTCGCCGTCCAGGTCGGGCTCGGCGTCTTCGAGCCAGGAGGGGGAGAGCCAGAGGTGCTCGTAGTCGTCGTCCCCGCCGTCCTCGCAGTCCTCGCCGCCGTACCAGGACTCCCCGTCGACCACGATCTCGACGTAGACCCAGGCGGGCATGGGATCGACGTCGATCTGCAGGGACCAGCGGGCGTCGCCGTCGGGCTCCAGCTCCCGGCGGTAGTCGTCGCCCACCGCGATGACCGAGGCGACGTGGTGGGCGTGCTCATCGGGGACGGCCACGGCCACGTCCAGGGGCTGGCCATCGGGCAGGCCGAGGTCCTGGCCCATGGCGCCGAGGGTGGCGCCGCCGCTGCCGTAGGCCACCAGGGCCGGCAGCAGGGGCCCGGAGCTGGCGTAGGTCCGCCGCTCGGTCATCGCCTCGTACAGGGGCTGGCGATCGAAGCTCACGTGCTCGGGGAGCACGGCCACGGTGAGGCCCCCGCCGTAGGGGTGGCGGGGCAGGACCGAGTCGAGCCGGCAGGCGCTGGGGTGGTTGTCGTGGGCGTCCGTGCCGCCGACGAAGCCCATGCGGAGGTTGTGCAGATCGGGGTCCATGGCGTCGTGGACCGAGCACTCCGGCTCGTCGCCGAGCCAGAGGGGATCGAAGCTGGTGTCGCTGCGGCTCGAGTCGCCGTGTCCCGAGTACATCTCCACGGCGGGGGCGAAGCTGGCGGCCGCGCTGCCCTGGTGGCAGTCCCAGGTGGTGCTCATGCGGCCGGTCATGGCCGGGTGGTGGGCCAGCAGCAGCGCGGGGCCCCAGTCGTGCTGCAGCGTGGCCATCCAGTCCCAGATGTCCTCGCAGGCGTCGATGGCGATGTTGTCCTCGTCGGGCTGGATGTCGAGCAGACGCAGGCCCTCGAGGTCGGCGTTGTCGGCGAACAGGTAGAGGTTCTTGTGCCCCAGCATGTCCCCGTCGAGGGAGAACCACAGCTCACCGCCCACCACCGTGACCATGCCGCCCGCCGGGTCGTGCATGTCCATGACGTATGCGAGCACGGTGGCGAAGTCCTCGCCGCTCTGTGGGATGTCCCCGTTGGAGTGATCGGTGACCGCGAAGAAGTCGAGCCCGTAGCCTCGGGCGAGATCGTCCAGCTCGGCCACCGCGCCGCAGTCGCCGCTGCAGCTGCCCAGGTCCGACGACCCCCCATCCCCCGACGCCCCCGTGTGCACATGGGGATCGCCGATGTAGAACCCGTAGCCGCCGAAGAGCTCGGCGGCGGGGGTGGGCGGGAGCATCGCCAGGATGATGGGGGTGATCGGAGGCATGGCGACCCCGGGGCGGTGTGCGTCCTTGACAGGGTACCACCGTGTCGCGGCGACGGGGGCGCGTCGTTGTCGGGACTTCGACGCGCTCAGCCCGCCGCTACTCCCCGAACGCCGCCTCGATCACCGCGTCATCCGCGATCTCCGGCAGCGTCACTTCCAGCCCCGGGGTGGTCTCCATCGCGCGCTTGGAGGCGTAGATGCCGCCTTCGTTGCCGGCCCACGCGCGCCGGGCCAGGCCGTTGCCCACGTCCCAGCCGAGCATGGCCTGGGCGCGGCGGGCGGCGTCTTCCGAGCCGTCGAGCACCAGGCCGAAGCCGCCGTTGATGACCTCGCCCCAGCCCACGCCGCCGCCGTTGTGGAGGCTGACCCAGGTGGCGCCGCGGAAGGAGTCGCCAACGAAGTTGTGCACGGCCATGTCCGCGCAGAACATGGAGCCGTCGCGGATGTTGGCGGTCTCGCGGTAGGGGGAGTCGGTGCCGCTGACGTCGTGGTGGTCGCGGCCGAGCACCACGGGGCCGCCCACGGTGCCGCGGGCGATGGCCTCGTTGAAGGCTTGGGCGATGTCCATCCGGCCCTGGCGGTCGGCGTAGAGGATGCGGGCCTGGGAGCCCACGACCATCTCGAAGTCCTCGGCGGCGTTGATCCAGCGGAGGTTGTCCAGCACCTGCTGCCGGATCTCGTCCTCGGCGGTCTCGGCGTGGCGCTCGAGGACCTGGGCCGCGATGACGTCGGTGATGATGAGGTCGTCCGGATCGCCCGAGCAGCAGACCCAGCGGAAGGGGCCGAAGCCGTAGTCGAAGCACATGGGGCCCATGATGTCCTCGACGTACGACGGCCACGCGAAGGAGCCGTCGGGCTTGGTGACGCCGGGGGCGCCCGCCCGGCTCGCTTCCAGCAGGAAGGCGTTGCCGTAGTCCCAGAAGCGCATGCCGCGGTCGGACAGGGACTTCACAGCGGCGACGTGACGGCGCAGGGACTCCTGGACGCGCTCGCGGAAGGCGTCGGGGTCGTCCGTCATCATGGCGTTGGACTCTTCGAGGGTGAGCCCCGCCGGGTAGTAGCCGCCCAGGTAGGGGTTGTGCAGTGAGGTCTGGTCGGAGCCCAGGTCCACGTGCACGCCGGCGGCGTCCAGGGCCTCCCACAGGTCCACGACGTTGCCGAGGTAGCCGATGGAGACGGCCTCTTTGTCCTTCACGGCCTTGTCGATGCGGGCCAGCAGCGCGTCGATCTCGGTCTCGACCTCGTCCAGCCAGCCCTGCTCGTGGCGCTTGTACAGGGCCTTGGGGTTGATCTCGGCGATGACGCCCACGGCACCCGCGATGACGGAGGCCTTGGCCTGTGCGCCGGACATGCCGCCCAGCCCGGAGGTCACGTAGAGCTTGCCGCCCAGGCCCTGGTCACCCTCGAGGCCCAGGTACTTCCGCCCGGCGTTGAGCAGGGTGATGGTGGTGCCGTGCACGATGCCCTGGGGCCCGATGTACATGAACGAGCCGGCGGTCATCTGGCCGTAGGAGGTGACCCCCAGCGCCGCGAGCCGGTCGTAGTCGGCCCGGGAGCTGTAGTTGGGGATGACCATGCCGTTGGTCAGCACCACCCGGGGGGCGTCGGGGTGGGAGGGGAAGAGCCCCAGGGGATGGCCCGAGTACAGCACCAGCGTCTGGTCTTCGCTCATCTCGCTCAGGTACTTCATGGTCAGCAGGTACTGGGCCCAGTTCTGGAACACGGTGCCGTTGCCGCCGTAGGTGATCAGCTCCTGGGGGTGCTGGGCGACCGCCGGGTCCAGGTTGTTCTGGATCATCAGCATGATGCTGGCCGCCTGGCGGCAGCGGGCCGGGTACTCTTCGACGGGTCGCGCGCGCATCTCGTAGCTGGGCCGGAAGCGGCGCATGTAGATGCGACCGTCATCCTCGAGCTCGCGGGCGAACTCGGGGGCCAGCTCGGCGTGCATGGAGGCCGGGAAGTAGCGCAGGGCGTTGCGCAGGGCGACGCGCTTCTCGGCGTCGGACAGCACGTCCGGGCGCCGGGGGGCGGTGCTCACACCCGGCAGGTCCGGGGGCATGGGGGGGAGGGTGCTCGGGATGCCGGCGGCGACCTGTTCGGCGAAGCTGGACACGGGGACCTCCGTGGGGCCGTGGGACGGAAAAGGAGCGACGCCCTGCCTAGCCGCCCCCCTCGCCGACGGCCACCTGACGGAGGGCAGGGTTACGCTCCCCAGATGGCCGGTTCTCGCCCAGTCGTGCTGATCAGCCCGGTGGCCGGGGTGATCGACTCGCTCTACCCCCAGCTGCCCGTCCCGCTGCTCGCCATCTGCCGCCGCCTGGACCGGGACCGCTTCCCGGTGGTCATCGTGGACCAGCGGCTCCCTGGCTGGCGCCGGACCCTGGACGAGGCATTGGCCCGGGATCCGCTGCTGGTGGGCATCACCAGCCTCACCGGTGAGCAGCTGGGCTTCGGGGCCATGCTCGCTCGCTACGCCCGCCGCCGCTGCCGGGGGCCCCTCGTCTGGGGCGGGGTGCACCCCACCTGCGCCCCGGAGCACCTGCTGCGCGAGGGCCTGGCGGACTTGGTGCTGCGGGGCGAAGGCGAGGATCTCTTCCCGCGGCTGGTGGCCCTGCTCGAGGCCGGCGAGCGTCCGGTGGAGCTGCCCGGGCTGGCCTGGCTCGACCCCGATGGCTCCTTCCGGGAGAACCCGGCGGCGCCGCTGATGGACATCACCGAGCTCGAGGACCCCCCCTACGAGCTGCTGGACATGGCCGCCTACGTGCGCTCCATCGGCGATCACGAGCTGCACGTCGAGGGCGCCCGGGGCTGCACCTTCGGCTGCACCTTCTGCTACAACCCCGTCTACAACCAGCGCCGCTGGCGCCCCCGCAGCGCCGAGCGCCTGGTGGGCAACCTGCGGCGGCTGCACGACGAGCACGGCGTCCGGAACTTCTTCGTCAACGACGACAGCTTCCTGCTCTCCCCGGATCGCACGGAGCGCTTCGTGAGGGGCCTCGAAGAGGCCAGCCTGGACATCCGCTGGTGCACCGAGGGCAACCTGGTCTCCCTGGACCGCATGAGCGATGCCGAGCTCGAGCGGCTGGCCGCGGTGGGCTTCCACTGGATCTCCATCGGCGTCGAGAGCGGCTCCCGCCGCATCCGCAAGCTGCTGGGCAAGGACATCGACGAGGGGGCCCTGTTCCGGTTCAACCGCCGGGCGGCGAACCTGGGCTTCCGCCCCCGCTACAACTTCGTCACCGGGACCCCCTGGGAGACCCGCGACGATCTGCGCCAGACGGTGGCGATGATCGAGCGCCTGCTGGCCGACAACCCCAACGCCTGGGTCCAGGGCTGCTACGTCACCACCCCCTACCCGGGCACGGTGTACCTCGATCAGTGCAAGGAGCACGGCCTGGTCGAGCCCGACAGCACCGCCGTCTGGGCCGACTTCGACCCGTTCACCGTGGGCCGGCACCTGCCCTGGATGAAGGGCTCCCGCGGGCGCATGTTCGAGTTCATGATGTTCAGCTCGCTGTTCGTGGACCACAAAGCCGACTACCACGTGGGGGACTCGTTCATCGGGCGCCTGGTCTCCCTCGCCGGCCGCGCCTACCGCCCCGTGGCCCGCGCCCGCATGCACCACCTCTGGACCCGCCCGTTCCCCGAGGCGCGGCTCATCAAGGCGGGCGTGCGGCTGCAGCGGGCCCGGTCCCGGCGCGCCCTGGCGCTCTAGATGAACGCACGACGCGTGGCTGGAGTCGCGGCCGGCCTCGCCGTGGGCGGGGCCCTGGCGCTGCTGTGGCTGCGGCACTACGGCGAGCTGCTGCGGACGCCGGGCTCGGTGGACCCGCTGTTGGTGCTGCTGGGCTGCTGCGCGCTGCCCGTCGCGGTGGTGCTGCAGATCGTGCGCACGGGCCTGCTGTTCGGGC
This sequence comes from uncultured Enterobacterales bacterium, assembly GCA_964481655.1. Taxonomy (GTDB): domain Bacteria; phylum Myxococcota_A; class UBA796; order UBA796; family JAFGLY01; genus CALDOK01. Next base: position 5,254 of record CAYZVO010000007.1, read on the forward strand.
TCGGGCCCGTGGCGGCGCTGCGCCGCATCACCCGTCCGGTGCTGGCGGCCCACGGGATGAACGTCTTCCTGCCGTCCATGAGCGGGGATCTGTTCGAGATCGTGGCCCTGGCCCGGGTCCTGGGGCAGCCGGTGCGCGGGGTGCTGGCCACCCTGGTCTTCCGCTTCTCCTTGAGCATCAGCGCGGTGGCGCTGCAGGGCCTGGTGGCGCTGGCCTTCCTGGCCCCCGCCCTGGCCTTGCCCCTGTGCCTGCCCGTCGCGGCCGTCCCCTTCGTGGCCGATCGCAGCCGTCGCTGGTGGACCCGGCTGCTGAAGGTGCCCGGCGTGAAGGCGGAGCCCGGCGCCGTCGACACCCGCCCCATCGGCGCGGTGGCCACCGGGGGTCACCTGGCCCTGGTCTTCGGGCTCCAGCTGATCCTCGCGGGGGGCCTGTGGTGCCTGGGCGCCGGCCTCGAGCAGCCCATCGACCAGCCCACGGCCATGGGCATGGTGTCGGTGGTGGATCTGGCCGGCTACCTGCCCGTGCCCCTCGCGGGGGTCGGGGTCAACCACTGGGGGGCGGCGGGCATCGCCGAATTGCTCGATCGCACCCGCGAGGTCCCGGCCCTGCTCGTCACAGCCCAGCACGCCTGGGCCGTGGCGGTCGGCGGGCTGGCCCTGGTGCTCTCGGCCCTGGTGATGGGCGGGTCGGACCGCGACTAGCGGGGATTCACCGGGAGCTTGGCCACCTCGGGGTGCCCGAGCACCAGCAGGTGGGGCAGCGCGGTGGACTCGCCGCGGGCGCTGCGGACCAGGCGGGTGGTGAAGTTGGTGAGGGCCGGCGGCACGCCGTCGCTGCGGTCGGGGAAGCTGGTGAGCACCCGACCGCGCTCGTCGCAGCAGGGGGTGAAGGCGCCCTCGTCCAGGCGGATGAAGAACGCGAAGTCTTCGACCTCGAGGCCGGCGTAGGGGTGGTTGTTGATGAAGGCGGCCTCGGACAGGGGGATGGCCTCGATGTCCGGTCGCGACAGGTTCACGTACCAGGTGAAGGCCTGGGCGAAGTAGACGTCGGCGCCCCAGGGGCTCAGCACGCCCATGAGCTTGAGCTCGTCGGTGACCGGGACCTGCTCGTCCAGGTAGGCCAGGAAGTCGTCGCAGTGCCGGCGGAACTGCTCGTTCATGGGCATGTTCGGGGCGATCAGCTCGGCGTCCCGGGCCCAGTAGAAGCCCGGCGGGATGGGCCTCTGGAAGTACAGGGGCACGTGGAAGCCCGGCAGGGGGATGGGCACGGACAGCGCCGTGAACTGGAACAGGCCGGTGACGCCGGCGGCGATCAGCAGGCCCCGGCGCAGCCAGTGGCGCTTGATGCTCGCCAGGCCCACCGCGGTGATCAGCGCCAGGGGCGGCACGATCTGCAGCGCGTACCACAGGGCCTTCCGCGGCATCATCGAGCAGGCGACCATGGGGACCAGGAACCACAGCACCACCGACAGGCGGTGGGGTGAGCGGCGCAGCAGGAAGATGGGGAGCGCCAGCAGCAGCCAGCCGGTCATCAGCGGCTTGAGGTACTGGGCGTAGATCATCATCGTGTAGCCGCCGTAGGCGAACAGCAGGCGGGCGTTGTCGCTCGGGTTCTCCCAGGCCGGCTGGATCTGCTGGTACCACTCGTCGAAGCCGTCATCGACGTGGGTGAAGCCCAGATTGAACCAGGCCCAGTCGAAGCTTCCCAGCAGGGGTGCGGCGATGATCGCCGCCCCCACGAGGGTCCGCCACGGCAGGGCCTTCTTGCGGATGTCCTCGATCAGGCCGCTCAGCAACACGACCACGAAGGGTCCCACCACGGCCAGCCCTGCGCCGATGCCCTCGGCCAGGCCCTCGCCGTTGCGGATGGCCATGTAGGCCAGGGGCACGAACATGGCGCAGTGCAGCCAGCGCCGCAGGCCCTTCGAGCTGATCAGCAGGAAGACCATGGCCGTGGCCAGGGCGGTGGCTGGCAGGTAGCCCTCGGGCCAGCGGGAGAAGCCGAACAGGCCCGGGTAGCTGGCGGCGATGGCGGCGGCGGCGAGCCCGGTCCAGGGGCCCTTCATGCAGTGGCCGATGCCGTAGGCCGCGGCCAGCAACAGCAGCAGGTAGAGCGTGACCCCCATGGTGGTGCCCACGGCTCCCACGGGGAGCAGCCAGGCCAGCACGGCCAGGGCGAAGGAGGCGTGGGGCATGCAGGTGTAGAAGCTCTGCCCGCAGTGGCCGAACAGCAGGTGCAGGCGCCCAGCTTCGGGGGGGGCGTGGGGGGTCGCGGACACCGGCGGGCGCAGCTCGGCCATCATCCCTGATGGGCTGGTCCACGGGATGGGCTCGCGGTCGGGCAGGGCGTAGGACTTGCCGCTGGCGTCCATGTGGTCCGGGCCCACCGGGCGGGGCTGGTAGCCCTGCAGCAGCCGCACGAAGCGCGGCACCAGCATGTAGGCCCGGTGCTGGGTGGTGGGCGGGAACGGCGCGCGCTGCAGCCAGTTGTGGTTCACCGCCATCACCAGGGCCATGATCCCCACCAGCAGCAGGGGCGGTCCCCAGCGGCGGACCCCCGGGTGCTCGAGCACCGGGCGCGCCCTGACCCTCAGCCCGGGGGGCGGGCTCGCCTCGGGGGTGTCTGTGGGTGCGGTGGGTGGCATCGTCGTGAACCCGGGGATGGCTCCAGCCTAACCCCCCGACGGGGCGGTGCGCGGCGTGCCTCGGATCCGGATAGGGCGGGTTGGACTCCACTCTCCGGAGGCTCCCATCCGCGTCTCGTTCGTCATCCCCACCATGGACCGCAGGGAGGATCTCCTCCGCCTGCTGGACTCGCTGCAGGCTCAGAGCGTGGAGGACTTCGAGATCGTAGTGGTGGACAACGCCAGCACCGACGGGACCGTCGCGATGCTCGAGGGCCGCGATCCCCGGATCCGTCTGGTCCGCAATCCCAGCAACGTGGGCGCGGCCGCGGCCAAGAACCAGGGCATCGTGGCGAGCCGGGGTGAGCTGGTCTGGTTCCTCGACTCCGACACGGAGCTGGCGGACCCCGGGGTGCTGGAGCGGGCCATCACCATCATGGACGCGGACCCCCGCATCGGCCTGGCCGGGGGCGAGATCACGGCGGGTCAGGACGGCGAGCTGTACAACCACGTCAAGCGCTTCCGGCCCAACGGCGAGACCTACAGCACGACGGTCCCCGGCGAGATCCAGGATCGGGACTGCGACTACCTGCCCACCTGCAACTGCCTCGCGCGGCGGGAGCTGCTGATCCGCTGGGGCGGCTTCGATCCCGACTACTTCATCTTGAGCGAGGACGACGAGCTGGGCTGGGGCGCCCGCCGACAGGGCTTCCGCGTCATCTTCGACAGCCGGCTGACGGTGATCCACCACCTCGCCGCGGTGGGGCGCGTGGGCGACCTGACCCTGGCCAACCGCAACCGCGTGCGCTGCTCCCTGCACAACATGCCCCGCGGGCAGGTCCTGCTGCTGCCCGTCGCCGAGCTGCGGGAGTACCTGCGGCTGGACAACCTCTCCACGGCCAGCTCCACCGACGACGACATCGTCACCAGCCGCTACCTGCCTCCCTGGCTGGGGGCTGTGGTGGAGCGCATGCCCGGCGCGGGGCCGGTGATGGCCCTGTACCTGGGGCTGGCGTACTCGGGCACCACGGTGCGGGGCTACGCCCACCACGCCCGCCGCCTGCCCGAGGTCCTGCGCTATCGCCGCGCCCGCCCCGACTTCCTCGCCCGCGTGTCCGCGGAGGTCCAGTCGTGGACCTGATCATCGGCTCCCGCGCGGAGTGGATCGAGCGCGCCTTCGGCGCCTGGCAGAGGCTCCCTCGATCCGCCCGGCAGGGCCTGGCCCGGGCGATGGCGGTGCGGGCGGCCCGGCGCCTCGCGCGGCTCGAGGGGCCGATGCGGGTGGTGTTCTTCGTCACCCACCGCTGCACCCGGCGCTGCCGCTTCTGCCTCTACCACCGCCACCTCGAGGGGCCCGACGCCGTCGCTGGCGAGCTCGATCTCGCCGAGATCGAGACCCTCGCCCGCTCCCTGCCCGAGCGGCTCGGCCTGCTGACCCTCACCGGGGGCGAGCCCTTCCTGCGCGAGGAACTGCCCGCCATCGCCGGGCTGTTCGACCGCCACAACCGCACCCGCAAGCTGTCGCTGATCACCAACGGCGATCTGCCCGCGCGGGCCGAGGCCGCGGTCCTCGAGATCCTCCGGAGCACGGCGCTGTCGGTGGATCTGCAGGTCTCCATCCAGCGGCCCGCGGACCTCGAGCCCGACCAGCCCGCCGGGCAGACCCTGCGTCGCTTCGTGGGCATCGCCCGCCAGCACTCCCGTGTGGGGGTGGTCACGGCCCTGAGCACCATCAGCCGGGACAACCACGAGCAGCTCGAAGAGCTCTCCCGGCGGCTGGCCGGCAGCTGGGAGGTGCACCACAAGTTCCAGCTGGTGCGCGGCATCCCCGATCACGTCTTCCCCAGCCCCACAGGCTGCCTCTCGACCCTCTCGCCCCCCGAGCTGTCCTCCCTGATGCTCTCGGCAGAGCAGGAGCGGGCGCTGCTGGCGCGGATGGAGCGGGCGGTCGCCGACGCCCGGTACCCGCTGCTGAGCCGGGCCGAGCTGGTGCAGCTGGCCCTCACCATGGAGATCGCGGCCACGGGCCAGGCGCCCTTCCCCTGTCGCGCGGGCGATGTGGAGTGCACCATCTTCGAGGACGGGCGGGTGTCGGTCTGCGAGAACCTGGCCGCGTCGGCGTCCCTGCGGGAGCACGGCATGGACCTGGGCGCCCTGTGGCACTCCCCCGGGCTCGAGGCGGCCCGGGCCAGCGTGGCGGGCTGCGCCTGCACCCACCCCTGCAACCTGTCCACGGCGATGCTGCACCACCCCGCGGGCCTGGAGCGCCTGCTGGGCTAGCCGCCGGGCGAGCGAGCCGGGCGCTCGCGGAATATGCGAGAGGTGGTGACCCCGAGCCATGGTGGAGTCCATGTCCGATCTGTCCAGCTCGTTCTCGCAAGGTGGCAGCATGATGGCCGTCGTGCTGCTGCTGGACGTGGCGGGCCTGCTGGCGCTGCTCCTGTCTTGGCTGGTGGCCCTCGTGGCCCGGATCCGGGGTCGCACGGGCTTCTTCGTCAAGACCATCCCGGCGCTGGTGATGATGGGGGCCTTCCTGCCCGCCATCGCGGGCCTGGTGGGCTACCTGCAGGGCCGCAGCGCGGCCATCGCGGCGGCCAGCCACGCCTCTCCGGCCATGCGCGAGGAGCTGCTCGCCCACGGCCTCGACGTCGCCCTCATCCCGCTGCAGTTCGGCGGCGTCAGCACCATCCTGCTGGGCAGCATGGCGGTGCTCGCGCTGATGATCGCGCCCTGGAGCGCCCGGCGCTGAGCCCTGAAGAAACAGCCCGCCCCCCACACATTCGGGGGGGCGGAGCGCGTCTCCAGGTGTCTTCGACGGCGGCGCTGTCCAGCCCCGAATCCTTTGGGCAGGGTTGGTGTTGGTTCGCCCCGGGTCCACGCGTCACGCTCGGTGTGCCATTCCCCTTGTCCCGTACGGATACGGTTCGAGAAGAGCGAGACATGCCGCACCGGGACAGGGCCGAACAGCGTCGCAGAGATGTCGAAGATCGCCTTTCATCAAAGTTGTGATGCAGGCTGGGAAATCCGATCACCCGCCGCTGATTTTTTTCCAGCTGCCGCGATAAACAGCCCGTCCAGCGAATCCCTCGACCCACAGGAGGTCCCGTGACCGCGCCTCAGCTCTCCGCCCACTTCGCCGCCCGCAAGCCCTCGGCCATCCGCATGGCCCAGATCGAGTTCATGAAGCGCACCGACGCCGTGGCCTCGGTCAACGCCGCCATCGGCAACGTCAGCCTGCCCATGCACCCGGCCATGCAGGCCCGCATGCGCAGCCTCGGCGCGCCCGACTCTCCCTTCGCCGACGGCGTGGTCAAGTACAGCGCCACCGTCGGCATCCCCGAGTGTCAGCAGGCCTTCCTGAACATCATCGCCTCGAGCGGCTTCGCCACCGACGGCCTCCACGTCCAGGTCACCGACGGCGGCTCCGCGGCCATGGAGCTGGTCATCGTGGGCATCTGCGGCCCCGCCGGCAGCGACGAGCGCCCGCTGATGCTCATCGACGCGGCCTACACCAACTACCTGGCCATGGCCGCCCGCACCGGCCGCGCCACCTGCAGCGTGCAGCGCACCCTGGGCGCCGACGGCAAGTTCGGCCTGCCCGACCTCGCCGAGATCGAGGCCGCCATCCAGCAGCACCGCCCCGGCGGCATCGTGGTGATCCCCTACGACAACCCCACCGGCCACTACTACGACCACGACACCCTGGTCACCCTGGCCCAGCTGTGCGTGAAGTACGACCTGTGGATGATCAGCGACGAGGCCTACCGCGAGCTGTTCTACACCGGCCAGCGCACCTCGAGCGTCTGGGCCATCACCGAAGACGAGGTCCCCGGCATCACCGGCCGCCGCATCAGCATCGAGACCGCCAGCAAGGTCTGGAGCGCCTGCGGCCTGCGCACCGGGGCCCTGGTCTCCGACAGCGCCGACTTCCACGCCAAGGCCGTGGCCGAGAACACCGCCAACCTCTGCCCGAACATCCTCGGACAGTGGATCTTCGCCTCCCTGGCCCACGAGTCCCACGAGGACCTGCAGGCCTGGTACCAGCAGCAGCGCGACTACTACGCCGACATGCTCACCTCGGTCTCGGCGGGCCTGCGCGAGCTGGTCCCCGGCATCATCGTCTCGAGCCCCGACGCCAGCATCTACTCGGTGATCGAGGTGCGGGACTGCGTGAAGCCCGGCTTCGACGCCATGGACTTCGTGATGTACTGCGCCCAGCGCGGCGCGGTGGACATCGACGGCGAGCAGCTCACCCTGCTGGTCAGCCCGATGGCCGGCTTCTACCGGCCGGTGCCCGGGCAGGACAACCCCGGCCACACCCAGATGCGGATCGCCTACGTGGAGACCCCGGATCGCATGAAGCTGCTGCCGCGGCTCTTCGCCACCCTGCTCGAGCAGTACGAAGCCGGCCGGGGTTAGCAGTACGCTCCCCCCACGGAGCGCCCCTTGACCGACGCCGCGCGCCAGCGCCTGCGCCCCCTGCTGCTCGGGCTGGTGATCCTGGCCCTGGATGCGGTGGTGCTGCTGCCGGCCCTGCTGTGGAGTCGCTCGGTGGTGCCCGGCTGGAAGAAGGGTCCGCTCATCGATCCGGCGGCTCCCTACAGCCCCGAGAACGCCATCGTGCTCGCGGCGGTGGCGGCCGTGATCGCCATCGATGTCTACCTGCTGGGGTTGTTCCTGGCCCAGCGCAGGCTGGGGCGCCGGCGCTGGCTGCCGGTCGTCGCGCTGCTGGCGGCGCTGGGGGCGGCGGAGCTCGGCATCCGGGGATGGCTGGCGGTGGACATGGTCACCTACTTCCGGCCCCATCCCAGCCTGCACTGGCAGGTGCGCCCGCACCTGGACGACTTCCAGTCCGAAGGCGGCAGTACGGGGAAGATCACCACCAACGGCGACGGGATGCGCGAGGTCGATCTGCCTCGCCACAAGGATGCGGACGAGCTGCGGGTGCTGGTGCTGGGGGACTCGTCGAACTTCGGCCACGGGGTGGACGGCGACGAGATGTGGTCGAGCCAGCTCGAGCAGCTCATCGGTGGCGGGCTCGAGGGCCGCAGCATCCGGGTGCTCAACGGCGCCTGCCCGGGCTGGACCACCTTCCAGGCGCGGGTCTTCATGGACGAGCTGGGCCTGGCCTACGAGCCGGATGTGGTCATCGCCGGTTTCAACAACGATCCCGGCCCCGACTACCTCGGCGACGCCGCCCGGCTGACCCCGGAGCCCCTGCGGACCCTCAACGGGATCCTCTGGCGCTCGGAGGTCTACCTGCTGGCCCGGGAGGCGGTCCTGGCTTCGGTGCGACGGCTGCAGCCCACCAGCTACCAGCACTACACCGCGCGGCAGGCTGGCAACGCCCCCGAGTACGGCAAGCTGGCGGAGCCCGAGGCGGAGACCCTGGTGCCCCGGGTGCCCATGGCCAGCTTCCTGGACAACCTGCGCGCCCTGCATGCCCTCGGTGAGGAACAGGGCTTCCGCTTCGTGTGGATCGACATGCCCATCAACCGCAGCCAGCCTCAGCTGGTGGAGCGCTACGTCGATCCCGCCTATCGGGAGGCCGCCGACGCGCTGGCCTCGGAGCTGGGCTTCCCGGTGGTCCGGGCCGACGACGCCTTCCGACGCCACCCTCCGGGGCGGCTGCACCTGCCCCAGCACGTCTTCCACCCCGACCCCCGCGGGCACCGCCTGCTGGCTGAGCTGGTGGCCCACACCATCAGCGCCGAGGGGGTCATCGACGGGCTCGAGCCCATCGCCCCGCCTCGGGAGCCGCCGGCCCCGCGGGCCCTCCCCCCGGGTGAGCTGCGCTTCGGCTGCTCCAGCCTCACCCCGGTCCACGCCCACGTGGCCGCGGTGCTGCAGGAGCGCCCGGAGCTGCTGGAGGAGCTGGGGCTCGAGCTCGAGCTGTCCCTGTACCCGTCAGGCAAGGCACAGGGTCGAGACGTGGCCAACGGGCAGCTGCAGGCCTTCTTCACCTGTGGGGTGCCCGCGGTGCAGATGCTCACCAGCCATCCACCCTCGAGGGTCGTGAGCTCCCCCGGTGAGCTGGGGCGCATCGCGGTTGTGGCTCGCCGCGCGGTGGCCACGGAGCTGTCCGGCTTGGCCGGGGCCCGCGTGGGCCTGGTGGAGGGCTCGACCCCGGCCATGGACTGGGAGGTCTGGGGCGAGGGGCTCGGAGCCACCGTGGTGCCCGTCCGCACCGAGGAGCTCGGCGACGCCTTGAGCGCGGGCCGCATCGACGCTGCGGTGAGCTGGGATCCCTGGGTCGAGCAGTGGCTCCAGGATGACCCCGAGGCGCTGCTGGTCGTGGCCGAGCGACCCTTCTGGTCACAGCTGGCGCTGGACACCCGCTGGGCCTCGGCCCGGGGCGAGCAGGCGGCGGCCGTGGTGACGCTGGTGGAGCGAGCCCTGGCCATCGCCGCGGCCGATCGCGAGCACTACGACGCGGTGGTCGCCGAGCTGTCGGGCTGGCCCGTCGAGGTGGTCCGGGCCGTGGCCGACCGCAACGCCATCCTGGCGGGCGCCAGGGACGCACAGCTCCAGCCCCTGGACGCGGCCACCGAGGAGCTGCTGCGCTCCGCCCGCTTCGTGCACGGCGAGCGGGCCGACGGGGCCAGCCTGATGGCGCCGGCCCCCGGGGTCAGCCCCGGTTCGGGTGGCCGTACTCCCGCACCACCGGCGGACGCAGGGCCCGGTGGGAGTGGGGGACCTTCGCCTCGTCGTTGAACGAGAAGCGCATGTGCAGCAGATCGTCCTCGCGGGCCAGCAGGCCCAGGGCCCAGTGGGCCGCGTGGAGGTCGGGGGTGGCCGGGGTGAGGGCGCGGACCGTCACGCTGGGATCCCGGGTCCAGGCCTCGGGGTCGGCGGCGGCGGCGGTCCGGCGCACCAGCAGCGAGGGCTCGGCGGGGGTGACCCGCTCGGGGTAGGCCCGGGCCCAGGCGGCCCGGACCCGCTCGTCAGGGTCGGCGCCCAGATCCTCGATGCTGCCGTGGGGCCCGAGGGAGGCCAGGGCCTCGACGGCCCGCAGGCGCTGCTCGGCGTCCGGGTGCTCGAGCAGCGCTTCCACCGGCTCCCGCGGGAAGGCGCCGATGCGGCGCAGGGACTCGAGGGTGGTCACCACCACGTCTGGATCGGGGTCGTCGAGCAGAGGGACCAGCATGGGGGCGACCCCGGGGGCGGCCCCCAGGGCCTGGACCGCGGACTTGCGCACCTCGGGATCGGGGTCGTTCAGGGCGTCGCCGAGCAGCGCGGGGGCGTCGGCGCGGCCCGCCACGAACTTGCAGGCGTCCTTGCGGGTGGTGGCGTCGGCGCTGCCCAGCAGCGCGGCCAGGCCGGCGTCGTCGGCCGGCGGGTGGGGTGGCTCGTAGCGGCCAGCGTGCACCTGGCGCCCGTGACGCCGCAGGGCGATGGCGGCCTCGCCGGCCACGAGCAGGGCGCTGTCGCTGGCGGCGTCCTCGAGGGCCGGGATGGAGCGGGGGTCGCCGATGGTGGCGAGGGCGCGCACCGCGGTGCTGCGCATGAAGCTGTTGGGATCGTCCAGGGCGCCCGCGAGGGCCTCCACGGCGAGCTCGTCGGCCTGCATCCCCAGCGCGGCGGCGGCCTCGCGGCGCACGTCTACGTCGGGGTCCTCGATCAGCTGGGCCAGCAGCGCGGACTGGCCGGGCAGCCAGCCGAGCCCGAAGGCGGCCTTCCAGCGCTGGTAGGCGTCGGGGGAGCGCAGGGCCACGTCCGCCAGGGCCTGCTGCAGCTTTGGGCCGCGCTCCCCCCGCTGGGCCAGGCGGGCCAGGGCGTGGGCGGCGACCACGCGCACCACGCTCGAGGGGTCCCAGCACAGCTCCGCGAGCAAAGGCACGCGTTCCAGCCGGTCGGCGGCCCGTGCTCGGACCAGGGGCTCGGGGTCCCTGGCGAGGTGGATCAGCACGGCCTGCTCGGTGGTCGAGCTGGCCAACGCCAGGCGCGTGGCCACCTCGCGATCGACCATCAGGGCCATGTCGGGGTGCGCGAGGGCGGCGGTGGCCCGGGCGCGGGGATCGACGAGATCCACCGCGGCGGAGGGGACCAGGTGCTGGGCCAGGCCGGCCACCGGGGCGGGCGCGGACGGTGGCGGCGTGTAGGGCAGGTCGAAGTGCGCGGCGATCACGCGGGCGGCCACCAGGCCGGCCACGGCGGGCTCCCCCACGGCGACGGAGGGATCCGCCCACAGGGCGGTGCTCGAGGCGGCGTCCACCACGTCCACGCCGAGCCAGGGGAGCGCGGCGGCGGCCTCGGCGGCCCAGGACGTGTCGCCGGGGCCGAGCACCGCCACCACCGAGCCGCGCCCGCCGGGGCCCGAAGGCGCGGGCAGCGCCGCGCCGGGCTCGAGCCAGATCACGGCCAGCTCGCCCCGGGCCGGGGCCGGCAGGCGGCCATCCCACGGGTGGGTGGGCAGCCCCAGGGCGGGGGCCATGGCGTGGGCGCCGCTGGCGGGACCCGCGGGGAGCAGGACCGTGGCGACCCAGGGCCCGTCCCAGGACTCGGCGGTGGTGGGGGCCCCCTTGGCCGCGTATAGCTGGGGATCACCGAGCAGGTCGGCCTCGGCGGACCCGGCCGAGGGCGGCGTGGCCAGCTCGGTGGGTGGATCGGCCGTGCAGGCCCCGAGCAGGAGGACGAGCAGGCGCAAGCCGCTAGTAGCCTTGTCCGAAGATCAGGTAGGCGGCGCCGGAGTTACCGCCGCTGGGGTCGCCCTGGTCGTCGCCGTAGGCGCCCACGAAGAGGTCGTCCATGCCGTCGCCGTCGATGTCGCCGGGGCCGGCCACCGAGGTGCCGGCGTAGTCCGACGAGGCGGTGCCCAGCAGCTTCAGCTCGGCGTCGCCGAGGTCGAAGATGCCGCTGGTGGCGGTCAGCACCAGGTAGGCGGCGCCGGCCTCGGAGCCGGAGCTGGTCTCGCAGTTGGCGCCGATGAGGATGTCGTCGTAGCCGTTGGTGTCCATGTCGCCGGCGGAGGCCACGGAGGCGCCCACGCAGGCCGGCGCGCCTTCGGCCTCGAAGATGACGTCGGCGGAGGTCAGGGCCATGGAGCTGACCGGACCGTAGACCAGGTAGGCGGCGCCGGCCTCGCTGCCGACGGTGGACTCACCGGGGGCGCCCACGAGGACGTCGTCGTAGCCGTCACCGTCCACATCGCCCGCGCCCGCCACGGACCAGCCAGCGTGCTCGTCCCAGGTCTGGCCGGCCAGCGCGGCGTCGGCGATGGCGGTGGAGGCCACCGCCCCGGTGAAGGTCATGCTGCTGCCGAGCATCAGGTAGGCCGCGCCGGTGTCGGTGTCGGCCCCATCGACGTAGGGGGCGCCGATGAGGATGTCCCCGAGGCCGTCGGCGTCGGTGTCGCCTGCGCTGGCCAGGGACCAGCCGGCCTTGTCGCCCGACGAGGCGCCGGTCAGCGTCAGGTCTGCGCCGGACAGGGAGCCGGCGGTGACCGGGCCCAGCATCACGTAGGCCGCGCCCGCGGAGGTGCCGCCGGAGTCCTCGGCCACGGCACCCACGAGGATGTCGTCGTTGCCGTCGCCGTCGACGTCGCCTGCCGCGCCCACCGCCCAGCCGGCGTAGTCGCCGCGCGCCACGCCCGTCAGCTCGCTGTGGTCGCCGAGGGAGCCGGCGGTGACGGGGCCCATGACCAGGTAGGCGGAGCCGGCGGAGGAGCCGACGCCGTCGGTGCCCCGGGCACCCACCAGCAGGTCGTCGTAGCCGTCGTCGTTCACGTCGCCCGCGCCCGCCACGGCCTCGCCGGCGTAGTCCTGAGCGGCCACACCCAGCAGGGCGGTGGCCACGGCGCTCAGCGACTGGCTGCCCGAGGGGGTGGCGGTGATCAGGTAGGCCGCGCCGGCGTCGCTGTCCGCGCCGTCCTGGTAGGCCGCGCCCACCAGCAGGTCGGGGACGCCGTCGCCGTCGACGTCGCCGGGGCCGGCCACCGCGTAGCCGGCCTCGTCGCCGCCGGTGGTGCCCAGCAGCAGGGCGTCGGCGTCGGCAAGGTCCAGGCTGGGGCCCAGGCCGCAGGCGGTCAGGGCGTCTTCGGCGGTGGAGCCGCAGTCGTTGATCTCGCCGTCGCCGCAGATCTCTTCGGCGCCCAGGTAGACCGCGTCGTTGTCGTCGTCGCAGTCGGTGTCGTCCACGACGTAGCCGCTGGGCTGGCTGCAGGCGTTCTGGCTGTTGGTGGGGTCGCCGAAGGAGTCGCCGTCCAGATCGGCGTAGTAGGTGTTGGCGTCGGCGGCGTCGGAGCCGTCGACCGTGCCCTCGCAGTCGTTGTCGATGCCGTCGCACACCTCGGTGGCGGCGGGGTTGACCGCGGCGTCGCCGTCGTCGCACTCGCCGCCCAGCTCGGCGTAGCCGGTGGGCTGGTAGCACTGGACCAGGGTGGAGTCGTCCAGCCCGTAGCCGTCGCTGTCGGCGTCGTAGTACCAGGTGGGGGCGTCGGTGGCGGAGTCCTCGTCCACGTCGCCGTCGCAGTCGTTGTCGATGGTGTCGCAGACCTCGTCGAGATCCGGCGCGGCGCTGGCGTCGGCGTCGTCGCAGTCGGTGCCCTCTTCCACGTAGCCGGAGGGCTGCTCGCAGGCGGGGGTGGACACCGTGGCGTCGCCGTAGCCGTCGCTGTCGGCGTCCTGGTACCAGGTGGTGGCGTCGGCGGCGGAGTCCTCGTCGATGTCGCCGTCGCAGTCGTTGTCGATCTCGTCGCAGAGCTCGTCGGTGCCCGGGTTGATGGAGGCGTCGGTGTCGTCGCACTCCCCGGCGTCCGGCCCGTAGCCCGAGGGCTGATCGCACTGGATCATGATGGACTTCTCGGTGCCGTAGCCGTCGCCGTCGTCGTCCCGGTACCAGGTGGGGGCGTCGGTGGCGTCGTCCTCGTCGATCTCTGTGTCGCAGTCGTTGTCGATGTCGTCGCAGATCTCGTCGTGACCGGGGTTCGAGGCCGACTCGCCGTCGTCGCAGTCGGTGTCGTCGGCGACGTAGCCGCTGGGGGCGTCGCAGGCGACGACGCTCACGCCGGCGAGGCCGTAGCCATCTTCATCCTCGTCGAGGTACCAGGCGGGGGCGTCGGTGGCGTCGTCCTCGTCGATCTCCTCGTCGCAGTCGTTGTCGATGTCGTCGCAGATCTCGTCGTGGTTGGGGTTGGCCTCGAAGGCGTCGTCGTTGCAGTCGGTGTTGTCCTCGACGTACCCGGCGGGCTGCTCGCAGGCGGCCTGGGTGTTGTCGGGATCGCCGTAGGCGTCGTCGTCGGCGTCGCGGTACCAGGTGATGGCGTCGACCGCGCCCTCGTCCACCGCGCCGTTGCAGTTGTTGTCCTTGCCGTCGCAGTATTCTGTGGCCCCAGGGTACATCGTGGCGTCGGCGTCGGAGCAGTCGCCCTCGTCCATGGAGTACCCATCGCCGTCGTTGTCGATGCGGGGGATGTCGGGGGGCGCGGTGTCGTCGGTCTTGGGCTCTTCGAAGCAGCCGAGGACGAGGAAGGGGAGCAGGGTGAATGCTGCGCGCATGGGGACCTCCGTGGAGGGGGATCCTATCGCGGCGGGAGGCGCGGGGAGGCCGCCGCGGGCTAGGCTGGCAGTATGCACCGGAAATCCTGCGATCCGCCCGTGGCGCTGCTGCTGCATCCGCTGCCCTTGGGGGCCCGGCAGGTGCGGGGCGCGGTCCCGGCGGGCCTGGCGCGCTATCCCCTGCTGCCCATGGGGGTGGTGGGGCTGTGCAATGGGCTCGCGGAGCGCGGGTTGGTGGTCGAAGGGCACTGTCTGGCCCAGGAGCTGGGGATCGATCCGGCCTTCGTGTTGGAGGACTGGCTGGCGACGCTGCCGGAGCCCGCGCTGGTGCTCATCGATCTGCACTGGCACGAGCACGCCCTGGGGGCGGTGGAGCTTGCCACCGCGGCGCGGGCGGTGTGGCCTCGGACCTGGGTGCTGGTGGGGGGCCTGACGGCGTCGGCGTTCGCCACCGAGCTGCTGGCCCTGTGTCCCGCGGTGGACGGGGTGGTGCGGGGGGACGCGGAGGGGGCGATCGATGGGGTCACCGACGCGCTGATCCGTGGCGCGCGGGTGTCGCTGCGAGGGGGGCCCAACCTGGTCACCCGCGACGAGCCCCGGCCGCCACGTTGGGTCGCCGACGCCGCCGCGCTGGACGCCATGGACGCGGTGGATCTGGGTTTCTTGGCCCAGGCCGACGCCTACCGGCGCCTGTGCCACAGCCAGCCACGGCGGCCCGGTGGTGCCGTCGTGGGCGCGCGCGGGCAGTGGCTGCCCAACGGGCGGGGCTGCGCCTGGGCCTGCGCCAGCTGCGGCGGTGGCCGGGGGGCGCACGAGCGGCTGGGCGGGCGTGAGGGCCCTACCTGGAGGGTTCCCGAGGCGGTCGCCGCGGATCTGGAACGCCTGCGGGGGCTGGGGGTGGACCAGGTGGCGCTGGGGCTCGATCCGGACATGGCGGGGGCCGCCCATCGCGACGCCAGCCTCGGCGGGAGCGCGGGGCTCGGGCTGTACATCGAGTCCTTCCAGTTGCCCTCGGCGGGTATGCTGAGGCTGCTCGAGGGCGCGGATCTCGACCACAGCGAGGTCGCTCTGACCGCGGTGTCGGGGGACGAGGCCCTGCGCCGACTGCATGGCAAGGGCTTCGACGATGCGGCGCTGATCGGGGTGTTCGAGCGGTTGGCAGCGCGGGATCTCAGCGCCTCGCTCTTCTTCGGCCTGGGCCTACCTGGGGCGTCCGAGGCGAGCTTCGCCCGCACGATGGAGTTGGCTCGCCGACTGCTGGAGCGCGATCGCCGTGGCCTGCTGCGCCTCGCGGCCCTGCCCCAGGCCCTCGATCCCCTGGCGCCCATGGGGCTCGATCCCGATGCCTGGGGCCTCGAGCCCACCGACGCCGGGGATTTCGCGGCGCGGCTGGCCCGGGCGGAGCGGCTGGCGCGAGGGGAGCTGCACCCCCTCGACCCCGAAGCCCTGGGCTACCGGGTGCCGGGGGTGGACCTGAGGGCGTGGGCCGCGCGCTGGAATGCGTTGGCGGCAGAGGCGCCCCCGGGTGCGGTGATCCCTGTGTGCTCACATCGCATGTAGGGGCGGGGTTCACCCCCGCCCGAGCCAGGTTTTTTGCAGCCGCAGCAGCCGCAGGTAGTCCAGGTAGATCGCCGACGCCCCGTAGCCCTCGAGCTGGGCGATGGGCCGGTTCGAGCGGCGCCACAGGCTCCAGTCCGTGGAGAGGATCTCCACGCCGTAGTGGGCGGGGTTCTTGTAGAACGGGGTGCCCGGGTAGGGGGTGAAGATCGACAGGTCGATCCACTGCACCAGCCGCTCCCGGAACAGCCCGTCGATGAAGCCGCGGGACTCGGCGGCCCGCTGGGGGCTGTCCCCGGGGTGGCCCACGATGAAGAAGCCGTTGACCCCCACCCCGGCGTCCCGGGTCATGGTCAGGGCCCGCAGCATGGTCTCGACGCTCAGATCCTTGCCCATGGCGTCCAGCACGGCCTGGGAGCCGCTCTCGGCGCCCACCGACATCACCCGCACCCGGTTGCGGACCATGGCCTCGAGGCCCTCGGGGGTCACGGTGTCCAGCCGGGTGAGGAAGCCGAAGCTGGGCCGCAGCCAGTCCCGTTCGCCCAGCAACCCCACCAGCTCGTGGAAGTAGGGGGTGCGCATGTCGAGCATGGAGTCGTCCACGCCCCGGAACGGGTTGTCGTAGTCCCGGGCCAGGCGGTCGCCCTCGGCGACGATGCGCTGGGGGCTGTGGGCCCGGACCCGGCCGCCCCAGAAGCCCCGCTCGTGACAGAAGCGGCAGCGGTAGGCGCAGCCGCGGGAGGTGATGGCCGCGACCTCCATGCGCTGGCAGAAGCTCTCGGGCAGCAGGCCGAAGTCCACCGGGGGCAGGGTGTCGATGTCCCCCAGGGGGCGGCTGGGGTTGCGCACCAGGGACCCATCGGGGGCTCGCCAGCTGATGCCCTGCAGGCCGTCCAGCGGCGCGCCCCGCTCCCAGGCGTCCAGCAGGGCCAGCAGGGTCCACTCGCCCTCGCCGCGGACCACCACGTCGATGGCGGGGCTCTCGGTGAGCGTCTCGCGATCCTGGAAGGTGACGTGGGCGCCGCCGGCCACGATGGGCAGCGATGGGGCCAGCTGCCGCACCATGTCGGCCAGCTCGAGGGCCCGAGGGTAGAGGTAGGAGAAGGGGATCGACAGGCCCACGGCCCGGGGACGGAGGGTCTCGAGGGCCTCGGTCACGGCGGCCCGGGTGGCCTCCAGCGCGCCGCTCCGTCCCGAGAAGTCGTCCACCGCGTGCCCCAGGGGCAGCACCTCGGCGGGGACGCCGTGGGTCCGCAGGAAGCTGGCGATGCCGGTGACGCCGCGGGGGAAGACGGGCCCGTGGCTGCCGTGGGCCGGGGGCACGATCAGCAGCACCGGGCGATCGCCGGTGGTGCGCGTCCACAGGGGCTCGGGTGTGTCGGGTTGGCCGCAGGCGTCCTTGTGGTAGGGGGGCGGCAGGGGCTGGGAGCGGTCGTGGATGGGGGCGTAGAGCAGCCCGCCGGGCTCGGTCACCCGGAAGCCGTGGGCGTCCTCGAGGGCCATCACCCGCTCGTGCAGCGCGATGGCCGGGTCCAGCTCCGCCCGGTAGCGGTGCAGGTCCGACAGGGCCGCGTACTGCCGGGCCTCGTGCTCGTGCATGGACAGGCTGGCGAACAGCTCCGCCGCGCGCTCGAGGTCGGCCCGGGCGGGCTCGGAGCGGTCCTGGGCGAGCAGGGCCAGGCCCCGGTTGGCGTGCAGCTGGGCCCGCAGGGCCGGGGGGGCGTCGTCGTCGAGGTGGGCCGCGGCCTTGTCCAGGGCCTCCAGCGCCAGGGCGGGGTCTCCGAGCAGGTAGCGCACCGCCGCGAGGTTGAGCAGCATGGGGGCGATGCCGTCGGGGGCCAGCAGCTCCAGCTCCGGCAGCGCGGCTTCCCACAGCGCGCGGGTGTACTCGAGCTCGTCATCGGCCCAGGCCTGGGCCCCCAGCTGCACCCGGGCGGTGGCCAGGTTGACCCGCAGGGCGTCGCCGGGCTCGATCCCGGCCTCGACCCGCAGGGCGGCGGCGGCCTCGTAGCCCGCGATGGCGCCGGCGAGATCCCCGCCGAGGCGGGCGGCCGAGGCCTGGTTGGCCCGGGCGGTGGCGGCGGCGGGCAGGTCGCCGGCGGCCCGCGCCAGGGCGCTGGCCTCGCCAAAGGCCCGCTCGGCGGCGGGCCAGTCCTGGGCGGCCAGGGCCTGCTGGCCGGCGATGGTGGGATGGGGGGTGGGGGTCTCGGGCATGCTTCCCTCGGCGCGGGCGCCAGGACATGGTAGTCCGGCGCCCCCGGGGCCGCCGCGCCCCGGGCCCCGGCCTCGCCGGAGGCACCAGGAGCCGTGGTTCCCCTCACCCCTATCGAAATAGCACCGGCACCCTCCAGCGCCTCCTGGTAGCTCCGGTGGCTCCAGGTGGAGGTTTGGCCCCGCTGGAACCCCCGATCGGGGCTCCGCGGGCCTCGCCGGCGCGTCCTCCCCATCGCGCCGGCCTCGATCGCACCAGCCCCGCTGGCAACTCCAGCCCTTCGACGCGAACCCCCCGACTTGCCGGCACGATCCTGGCGAAAATCGCTGGAAACTCCACCCGTTCGCAGCGAAACCTCCGACTTGCCAGCGCCACGCGCTGATAACTCCACCCCTTCGACACGACCCCCCTGACTTGCCAGCGAGCGGGCACCATCAGCAGGGCGGGAGGGTGCGGGCGCCACCCATCGACGCGGGCCGACAGGGCGTGCACCGCTGGGCGTTCGCCGTGCTCGAGCCGAAGTTCCGATCTGTGACACGCCCGCTACACATCGTCGATCCGCCACGCAGCGGACGCTCCATCGCTGTGGCTTTGCGTTGGCACGGCTCTTGCTTTTCGTCGCCCCGTCGGACCTCGAACACAGGAGAACCATCCATGACCGCGAACCCAGTGAGCGCCGTGCTCGGCTCCGCGCTCTCGTCTCCCGACATCGTCCTTCCCGATGAGGGAAGCCCTGACCCGCTCCGGCTGGCGGGCAGCGCGGCCCTGGGCCTCGCGGGCGCCGCCATCTTCCTCGCCATCACCGCGGTGGGTGGAGGGGTCGGCTCGTCCAACCCGCTCACGCTGGCCGCCGTGCCGCCGCTGGCTGCCATGCTGGCCTTCCCGCCGTTGTACCTGCTCACGAATATTCGCGGACGGTCGCCCGGGCTGCTGCGGCTGCTCGGCGTCGCCATCGCCGGGCCATCCATCGCCGGGGTGACGCTTGGGGCAGCCTCGCCCTTGCTGCTGCTCTTCGCGTTGACCGGCGAGATCGACGTCGCGTTTCGGGCCCTCGTGGCGCTGCTGGCCTTCGGCGCCGTCGCCGCTGGAGCGTTCGGGGCGATCGGCAACGCCCGCCGGGCAGGCCCGAGCGCGCCCGGGATGTTCATCATCCTGGGCCACTACGCCTTCACCCTGTGGACCGCCGGCGCGCTCGCGTTGCACCTGGCTTGAGGAGGGGATCATGGAGACCACGCTCGACACCGAGGCGGAGATCCACTTCGTCGATCGCCTGCTGCTGGACTCGAAGGCGCTCACCGCCGAGATCTCGAACGACCAGGCCCACCCACGCCTCACCCAGCGGCTGCTGCTCGTCATCGCGGGCTCGATGGCCATCTACGGGGTCAGCATCGGGCTGCCCGCGGGCATCCCACAGGCGATGGTGGCTGCGATCAAGCTGCCGCTGGTGCTGCTGGTGGCGGCTGGGCTGAGCCTGCCGCTGCTGCACGTCGGCTGCGCGCTGGTGGGCCACCGCGTGCGGCTGGACCAGCTGTCCGCCCACGTGCTGCAGGCCCTCGCCACCGCTTCGGTCACGATGGCGGGGCTGGCGCCGTTCATCGTCGTGGGCTGGCTGACCCTGTCCGGCGGTGAGCACGCGTCGGACTGGTGGGTCTACCGGCGGGTGGTGCTGGCGGGGATCGCTGTGGCCGGTGTCGGTGGGCTCGCGGGAGCGGCCCGCTTGCTTCGACCGATCCCGCTGCGCGCCGCGGCTCCCTGGACGATCGGCTTCGGCTGCGCGGGGCTGCAGCTGTCCTGGCTGGTGCGGCCCATCGTCGGCCAGCCCGAGACCGTGCTGGTGGTGTTCAGGCCGCTGGAGAGCAACGCCTTGACGGAGGTGTTCACCGCGCTGCTCGCGGTGCTGGGATGAAGGCCTGGCTCTTCGTCACCGGGTGGGTGGCCGTGGGCGCCTTCCTGGCCTTCCGCCCTGGCTCCGGACGTCGCGGGGCGGAGGCCGCGCTGGTGCTGCTGTTCTGGCCGTTCTTCCTGGCGCAGGCGCCCCCGCGCGCCGGGGCGAGGGCGGTGGATCCCCTGGTGAGGTTGCGGTCCGCGCTGGGCGAAGACCCTGGCGCCCAGGTCGTCGCGGACGAGCTCGAGTGCGCCCTGGACGGAGTCCGCGACCGGCTGGCCCGCGTCGACAGAGCGCTGACGGAGATCTCGAGTGATGGGGATGGAGCGGTGGGAGAGGCGAGGGCCACATCGCGCCTCCTGCTGGAGGAGGCTCAGCAGCGGTCGAGGGCGGAGCTCGACGAGGCGCTGGCCGCCATCGAGGAGGCCGCCACCCGGCTGGTCCTGGCCCGGGAGAGCCGTGAGGCCGGCCAGGTCGACGCCATCCTGACCACGCTGCGCGACCGGCTGCTGGCGGTCGAGGAGGTGGAGGCCTGGCCCGGATGCGAACACGGCGAGCGCGAGCGCAGCCTCGACGGCGGCCGCTGAACCGCTCGGCGAAGGCCTTGGCCTCGTCGTAGCTGTCGAAGAAGCTGTGCTGCTTGTCGCAGGTCTCGTCCTCGCGCTCCCCCTCGCCGGTGTCGATGTCGGCGTTCGTGTCGGGTCAGCCGCGTCGGCGCCGCAGCGTCATGCCGAGCGCGAGCGCCAGCCAGCCCAGGGCCCAGCCCGCGCCGCTGGCGGGGGAGCAGCCGCAGCCGCCGGTGATCCCCGCCACGGGCACACCGACGGTGAAGGTGAACAGGGCGGGGAGGTTCATCGAAGGGCTCCGAGGGGTGGGCGGACATGCTGCCACAGAGCCTGGTCGAGCGTTACGGTCCGCAGGCCCGCAGCCGCCACCGGGAGCCTCGATGCCATCCCACCCGCTGTTCTACTTCGTGCTCGCCGCCTCGATCATGTCGATCTCGTGGTGGGTCTACGTCATGCTCCGGACCCAGATCAACACCCGCTTCCTGGCGCTGCAGCTGGGCAAGCTGCTGGCGGCCAACAACCGGGACCGGGCGATGAAGCTGCTGGCGGTGGCCGGCACCGTGCCGGTGGGGTTGGTGTTCAAAGAGACCTTCGCGGCGCTGGACGGGTTGGGCGCGGACGACGACGCCTGGGTCCTCCAGCAACGCGTGGAGCGGGCTTTCGACCAGGCCTCGGCCCGCGAGGCGAAGAAGCTGCGGTCCAAGGGCTGGCTGCCCCTGGTCCTCGCCGGGCTGTCGCTGCTGGCGATCCCGGGCCTGGCCCGCGCTGAGCCGGAGACCTGGATCTGGGCGGTGGCCCTGGTGCCCGGGGTCTGCGCCGGGCTGGGCTGGCTCAAGCTGCGCGTCGCCATCGGGTCCTGGCGGCCGGCCTTCGAGGGCCTGCGGCCGGCGCTGATCGAGGACGCCATCGCGAGGCGGCCGGAGCCTGGCGAGCGCTGATCGGGCGACAGGGCCGTGAGGCCGCCCTGCGTCATCGCAAGTGGACCTACGCCCGGCTGGGCCGGGAGCTGGCCGACGTGATCGCGGAGGCCGAGGCCACCCCACAGCCGTGGATGATGACCGACGGCCAGCAGCGGATGTTCGCCAGCGATCCGGAGGCCTACGGCTTCCTCTGTGACCTCGCCGCGGCGGGCTGGCAGCCTCCCGCGGAGCTCACTCCCCGGATCGAGGGCTGGCTCGCGAAGCTGGAACGCCACGGTGTGTTGAGGAAGGTCGGGTCCCGCATCGAGCCCCTGGACGCGGCCGGGAGCCCATGGCAGGCGGGCCCCACCTTCGGTGGCGCCGTGACGCGCCCCTTGCAAGACCAGCTGCTGGCCCACGCCAGGGACCGCATCCGCGCCCCGGGGGTGACGGAGTGTGGCTATGCGCGGCTGTCCCTGACGAGTCGGAGCCAGGAGCGGCTCCGGACGGAGTTCCGGGCGCTGCTGGCGGAGTACGCCGCCATCTCTCGGCGAGAGCGAGGGGTGCACCCCGGCGCGGTCGAGCCGGTCGGCGTGCTGACCGCCGCCGCGCCGCTGGCCGACGAGCCCCGATGACCACCATCGGCCGTGGCCGCTCGTCGATTCAGCGCAGTTCCCGTGCAGACGGCGAAGGGGGGCTCGCGCGCCGATACGCTCTGGGAATGCCGAGCCACCCGCTGTTCTCACCGGCGATCGCCTCGCCTCGCCGTCTCCTGTGGGCCTCGCTGGCCCTGCTCTTCGCCGGGGCTGTCAGCCAGGCCGTGGCCTTCGTCCACGCCTGGCGCTTCACCCACTTCGTGGAGGCCGGCAGCCGGACCCCCGACCCCGAGGATCTCTCACCTGCCGAGCGGGCGTGGGTCCTGGCCACCGGCGTGCGGGTGCCGCGGCCCCAGGACTCGCTGACACCGGCTGAGCTCGGGCTCGAGGCCCGGGAGATCGCCCTGGGCTCGGCGCCCGCCTGGAGCGTCCAGGGGGATGGCCGCGGCTGCGTGGGCCTGTTCCCCGGCTACGCGGCCGGCCGGTCGAGCCTGCTGCACGAGGCTCAGGCGTTCCACGGATTGGGCTACAGCGTGGTGGTGGTGGGAGCTGTCGGCGACAGCACCAGCTTGGGGTGGCACGAGGCCGAGCTGGTCCGAGGGCTCGCCCGGCACTGCGCCGGCCAGGGTGAGCTCGTGCTCTACGGTGAGTCCATGGGCGCGGCGACCGTCCTCAGGGCCGTGGGAGCGCTGGGGGTCGATGCGGACGCGCTGATCCTCGAGAGCCCGTTCGATCGTCTGCTCACCACGGTGTGTCACCGCTTCGAGACCATGGGCATCCCGGCGGTCCCCGGGGCTTGGATGCTGGTGTTCTGGGGTGGGCTCCAGCACGGCTTCGACGGCTTCTCGCACGATCCGGTCGCGTACGCGCCAGGCGTGGAGGTGCCCACCCTGATCCTCCACGGGGATCGCGATCTCCGCGTGGGGATGGACGAGGTGCGGAGCATCGACGACGCCCTGGCGGGGCCCCACCGGCTGGCGGTGTTCGAGGGCGCAGGTCACGTCTCGCTGCTGGAGCACGATCCGGCCCGCTGGCACCGCGAGGTGGAGGCGTGGCTCGAATGATGAAACTTCACCTGTGCTCCGAATGGAAGGCGTGGGATCGACGTCACGGGCCGCCGCCGGCATGGTGCACACGAGCACCCGCAGAGCCGAGCCCCGCTGATGTCCCCAACTCCGCGCGCTTGGCTCGATGGCGCGGAGACCATGCGCTGTACTCCGGAGCACCGTTGGTGTTGGAAAGCGAGACCACATTCGTGACAAGACCGGCGTCGCGTCGGTGCGGGTGAACCCGAGCGCGGGAGAGACGATGTCCATCACGATGCCGAGAGCCCTCACCGCCCTGTTCCTCTCGCTCGCCCTGGTCGGATCCGGGCCGTCACTGGCCGAACCCGTGGAGTCCTCGGCCGATCCCGAGGACCTCCGCTGGGTGTGCGGTTCGAATGCCGGGGAGCTGGGACAGGTGGTCTGCTTTGGGCGACCGAACGAGCCGGATCGGGTGCGGCGTTCTCGGATCGGTACCTTCGACTTGGAGCTCGAGGAATGCGTGAACGCCCTCGCAGCCCGCGGGGGTGCCAACGTCGAGGGCAGGATCTGCGCCGACCTGCTCTTCTCGGATGGAGGTCTACGGGGCCGGGTCGTGGGCCGGCCCGAGGTGGAGCCACCCGACCCCACCTTCGCCCGCTGCGTCGCTCGGATCCGTGGCATGGAACACTGGGAGCCCGACCGGGGCCGGGAGCGCTTCGGGACCTGCACACGGTTCGATACACACCTGAGCGATGACGCCCTCTCCGCGTACGTGGACGACCCCAGGGCCTGGGTCGCCGATCGGGTCCGTGACGAGGTGCCGACCGGGACGGTCCTGGTGGAGCCCCGGGAGGGGCGCGGCGTCCAGTTCGTGGTGGACGCCCCGGGCGGCTCCGAGGGGCACGATATCGAGGTCGAACCAGCCGATCAGGTGCTCGCGGAGGCGTGGCTGATCAGCCAACGGGAGCAGCACCGGCTCTGCTACGCCCACTACGTCGCATGGTGGGGTGGGGGCGCCGTCGACGTCGACCTCTACGTCCTCGTGGATGACGAAGACCGTCCACCGCAGGCCTACGTCGACACATCCGAATCGCCAACTCCCGGTCGAGAGGGGTTGATCGACGACTGTCTGTCCTCGCTCTGGGACGCGCAGGGGGCCCGCCTGGTGCCGATGCGGCTCCGCTTCGCGCCGGAGTAGCGCCGCATCGGCTTCGGCCCGTCCCAGGCGGGTCTGGGTCTTGGAACCACCCGAGCTCCCGGACTCTCCCAACCCCCCGCCGCCCCACGTGTTCGACGTGGAGTTCCTGGACGTGGTCAGCCTGCCCGGTTCCCTGACCACCCCTGGCCCCGACGCGCGGCGAGCGGAGTCCGGGCTCTGGTACGAGATCCTGCGACCCGGGACGGGCGCCGCGCCGCCGAGCCCCGACAGCATCGTCGGCTACACCGTGACGCGCTGGACGGCGAGCGGCCGGGCGAAGCATGACATCCGCAAGCCCTTCCGCGGGCGGCTGAGCAGGATCCGTGACCAGACCGTGCGGGGAGGCCTCGAGCTGCTGACCGAGGGCGGCGCCATCCGGGTCTGGATCCCGACGGAACCCGAGTACGCGAGCAGCCCTGTGGCCATCGATCTCGAGCTGCTGTCGATCGAGACGGAGTGAGCTGCCGGGGGGGCGTCGCATCACCGGGTGCCTGGACATGGTCCAGGCGAGGTTTCGGCCCTGTCAGGGGCCTCGGATCAGCGAGGCTCCCGGACCATGATCCGCACCGGCGGTCCTCCCATGGGGAGCAGCTCGTCTCTGGCCAGCTCGAAGCCGTGGCGCAGGTAGAACGACTGGTTCCTCGTGTTGGTGGTCTCGAGGTAGCAGTGCGCTCCCGTGGCGTCAGCCTTGTCCAGGATGGGGCCCAGCAGGGTGCCGCCGATCCCCTTTCCCTGTTCCGACGGATCCACCCCGAGCACGTGCAGCGTCCAGTGCGGCTGCGAGACGGTTCGCTTCTTGAGCGCATCGACGAACAGGGCGGCCCGGATCAGCTTGGCGAAGGGCATCACCCCCAAGGCCAGGCTCGCCTGGAGGAAGCCGCTCTTCCACAGGTGCTCCGGGGTCAGGTCCGCGTGCTCGGGGCTGCCCCAGATGGCAACGCCCTGCAGCGTGTCGGTGGTGTAGACCTCTCCGTAGCGCAGGCCGATCTCGATGTTCGCCCGGAAGAACGATGCAGCGGATCGCGGCGTTCCCGCCCGCTCGCCCAGGAGGTAGCGCTGGAAGGGGTCGTCCTTCAGGGCGTTCGCGAGGACCATCGCGGCCTCCTCGGCGCGCGAACGGTCCAGCAGTACGGGCGCGGCGTCGGGTCGTGTCATGTGGGGTCGTCCTCCCTGGGGAGCGGTGTCGGCCGCCTACTATCTCGAGACGGCTCGCCGTCGGGGGAGCGAACGGCGGGGGTGTGGAGATGGGGTGATGAGGATGGAGCGTCGGGCGCGGATGGAGCCCTGCGGCTGGTGAGGGCGAACCCGAGGGCGCCCAGCGCCCAGGCCCAGCTTAGGGCCGTGCCGGAGCCCGAGCATCCCGTGCAGCCCTGGCCGATGCAGTAGAAGTCCGGCTCCCAGCTGGCGTAGCTCTCCTTGATGGCCTCCTCGTCGCCGCCCAGCAGGGTCTCCACCCAATCGTCGGGCCACTCCCACTCCATCTTCAGATCGTCGTTCAGATCGCCGTAGCTGGCCCGCAGCACGGCGCTGCGCCGGCCCTCGAGCCAGCGCAGGTGGGTGCAGGCATCGGAGACGCTGGCGTAGTCGGCGCCGACATAGCGGTCCTCCCGCGCCTTCCCGCCGGGCTCCACCGCCAGGCGCCCGCGGCTGACGCTCCAGGTGGCCGGGACCCCCAGGACCTGCCGCCCCTGGTCGTCGCGGACGATGGCGCGGGCCGCGGTCGGGACGGTACCTCCCAGATCGGTCCAGGGCTCGTCGTAGACAGCGACCACCTCCAGCGAGGCCAGCCGGCTGGCGGGGACTGCCTCGATGAGCGCCCCGCCGAAGGTCTGGCCCCGGATCTCGAAGCCCAGCTCCGCGGTGCGACCCGCGCTCAGCTCGAGGCCGATCCAGCCTCCGTTGGGGTAGATGCCGTCGCTCAGATCGAAGTGCTCGGTGTAGTAGCCATCGGCTTCGACCACGGTGAGCTCGCCCTCTCCTGGGCGCCAGGCCACAGATTGCTCGTGTGTGGGGTCCCAGAGCTGCACGAAGAGGCGCACCGGCGCTCCGCCCAGCACCACGAGGGTCTCTCCGGGCTGGAGTAGATCGTCCTCGGTGAAGACGCCCGGCGGATCGATCTGCTGGTGCTCGAGGGCGTGGACCTCCATCCACTGCAGGACGTGGGCGGTGACGAGAGAGGCGTCGGCGACGGAGAACACGACCTGGTCGGAGACCGGGGTCGGGTCGTCGCCGAAGTCCAGCGCGCAGTCCTGGGGCTCCAGCAGCCAGCGCACCTCGCCGGAACCCTCCATGAGCACGCAGTCGCGGTCATCTACGGTACCCAGGCTCGCCGGTCCCTCGACGTCCTGCTGCACGCACTGCTCGAAGACCTCCTGCCCCGACAGTTCCTCGTCTCGTTCAGCGAGCCAACTCACCGGTCCCGGGCAGATCCGGGCGTCGGGCAAGAGGCTCTCGCCCTCGTCCAGACCCTCGCGCATACCCGAGCTCAGGCCCGTGTCGGTGAAGCTCCACTGCCCCTCCTCCGACTGGAAGTGGTTCGGTCCCCCGCATTGGGGGGCCATCAGCCATGGCGCCAGCAGCACCAACACGCGCAGATCCTTCATCGCTCCTCCTCTCGGGCCCCAGAGCCGTTCCTTGCGGAAGTATGCCACGTGTGTGAACCGCCCGCTGGGTAGGAGTGGCTCGCTGCGATCTGCGCTCCTGGCGCGTCGAAGTGGCGACTCTGCGCCGAGAGTCCCGAGAACGACGCGCGTCCCACCTCGCCCAGGCTGGGCGCCTGCTACACTCCCCCCATGCTGCGCTCACTGCTCGATGACGGCCTGCTCGCCTGCCCCGCCTGCCGCGGGGTGCGCGACGGTGTGTTCCACGACGCTCCCCTCGCCATCGCCGCGCTCGCTGAAGAGCGGGCGGGGCGTCCCTGGCAGGGCTTCCTGGCCTGCACGGGCTGCGGCGCGCGCTACCCGATCATCGACGGCGTGCCTGTCGTCGTGAAGGACGTGGCCGCCTGGATCCGCCAGCAGGAGCGCAGCCTGCTGTGGCGTGACGACCTGGACCCCGGCCTCGAGGGCTGGCTGAGGGTGGCCTGGCCCGAGCACGAGGATCCCAACTGGAAGCGCGAGCTGCTGGCCACCTACGCCCGGGATCTGCAGCCGCCGGAGCTGGGCGCCATCGCCGGGACCGCGCTGCTGGCCCGCCAGCAGGACTCGACCCGCCGCTTCCTCGGGGAGCGTCAGGCGGCGCTGCTCGCCGCGGCCGGCTCCGATCCCCTGGCGGTGGAGCTGGGCTGCGGCGTCGGGGCGCAGGCCCTCGCGTTGGCGGCCCGAGGGGCCGGGGTGGTCGCCCTGGATCGGGAGTTCGGCCCCCTGCGGCTGCTCTCGACCCTGCTGCTCGAGGGTCGGGCCTCGGTGCCGCGCTGGCGCCACGGGGGCACCGACTTCGTGGACGCCGAGCTCACCCTCCCCGACGGGGTGGACCCGGCCCGGGTGGTGCTCCTGGCGGCCGACGCCGTCGACCCGCCGCTGCGAGGGGGGCGGGCGGACCTGGTCTGCGCCTACAACCTGCTGGACAACGTGCCCGATCCGCTGCTGCTGCTGCGCCAGGCCCACGCCCTGGTGGCCCCTGGCGGCGCGCTGGTGCTGTCGAGCCCCTACGACTGGAGTGGCCGGGTCACCCCCGTGGCCCTGCGGCTGGGCACCTCGATCCGCACCGAGGCCGACGCCGAGCCGGATCCAGCGGTGGCCCTGCGGGAGCTGCTGAGCGGGCAGCTGCCCATGCTGACCCCGGGGATGCAGCTGAGCATCGAGCACGAGGCGGAGCTGCCCTGGGTGTTGCAGCGCCACAACCGCAGCTGGCACGTCTTCCAGACCCACTACGTCGAGGCGCGTCGGTCGTTGTGACCCCCCGCGGGTGCCGCTATACTCGGAGGGAACGGTCGCTTCGACCCGCCCCCGAGGTCCCCCATGCCCATGGCCGCCCGCGTCGGTGACACCGCGGTGGGAACCCCCCACTGCCACTCCGTCCACCCGTGGAGCCCGGTGCCCCACCCGGTGGCCGGACCCATCCAGACCGGCGCTGGCACGGTCTACATCGAGAACATGCAGGCGGCGCGCCTGAACGACATGGGCATCCACGCGGCCTGCTGTGGGCCCAACACCTACATGATCGTCTCGGCTTCGGGTACCTGCATCATCGAGGGCAGCGCGGCCGCCCGCGTGGGTGACTCCACCCTGCACTGCGGCACCGCGCCGGGCTCCATCGTCTCCGGGGCCGCCACCACCCAGATCAACAGCTAGGCTCCCCGCTCCCGGGGGGGCCTGCGTGAACCTCTTCCTGACCCGCCGCTGCGACGAGGGCTGCGCGTTCTGCTACGCCCGGGGCTGGCTCCAGCCGGGCTCATCCGCCGACGCCCTGGACCGGCTCTGGCCTGCCCTGGAGCACTACGCGGCCCTGGTGAGAGCCGCGGGGCCGCCCACGCCCGGGGACCCCCTCGCCGCCAGCGCGGGGACCGTGAACCTGCTGGGGGGTGAGCCCACCGCTCACGCCGACTTCGTCGCCGTGGTGGGCCGCATCCGCGAGCTGGGGCTGGGGGTCAACCTGTTCACCGCCGGGTCCCACCCCGAGCGGGTGCGGGCGGTCGCCGATCAGCTCTGGTTCGTGACCATCAACGGACGCTTCGTGGACCGGGCCCCGTCGCTGGGCGTGCCCGTCAGCCGCCTCTGTGCACACCTGCCCCTGCGGCCCGGGGACGACGTCACCGCGCAGCTCGAGGCGGTGGCCGCCGCCGGTCTGCGGGCGGCGGTGCTGGCCTTCGCGGCCCCAGCGGGGGGGGCGATCGGACCGTTCTTCACCCCGGACGACCCGGGGCCCATGCGGACCACGGCGACCGCGGCCGCCGCCGCTGCAGCACGCCTCGGGCTGACCATCGGCTGGGACTGCGCGCCCCCCCGCTGCGTGCTGCCCGACGGCCCCGGACGCTGCGTGCCGGTGCCGGTGCTGGAGCTGGACGGCTCCGTGAGCGTCTGCGGCGGGGCCTATGTGCTCGCTGAGCGCCGGCGCCCGGTGGCGGAGTTCGACTCCCTCGCCGCGCTCCACGCCTGGGCTCGGGGCATCTACCGGGAGCTGGCGGCCAGGCCCTCGCCCTTCGATGCCTGCCGGGGCTGCGCGGAGCGGGAGAAGGGCTGCTACGGCATGTGCCTGGGCTGGCGGGACGCGTCCGGGGCGCCATCATGACCGAGCTTCTCTTCGGTGCGCTGGCGCTCGCCGGAGGGGTCGTGATGGTCGGCTCGGGGGCCCTCTACCTCAACCGCAGCTGGCAGCGGACCCAGCGCCAGGTGTTGATGAAGGTGGCCGAGCGTGTCTCGGGGCGGGTGGTCCGCGGCAGCATGCTCATGGGCTGGCGGCTGGAGATCGAGCGGGCGGAGCTGGGTACCCTCACCCTGCAGCACGTCTCCGTGAACGAGGACCGCCCGGCCATGGGGATGCAGTTGGCCTTGGACCTGCCCCGCTTGCTGCCCCTCGATGCCCTGGAGCATCCCGCGGTGGCCGACGCGCTGGCGCAGCTGTACGCCTTCGGGAAGGGCAGCATCCTGCACAGCGGGGTGACACCGAGCGCCAGCCGCGGGGGGACCTTGCTCGTCGCGTCCCGCCGCGCGTGGCTCGGGGGCGTCCATGAGCTCACAGGCTTCGTCGAGGCCGGGTTGGCCCTGGGTCGGGCCCTGCTCGAGGTCGCGGATGCTCCTTGGCTGCGGCTCGCCACCCGTCCGGGGCTCGAGCTGTCGCGCGAAGGACCCCACGGTCGCCCGGTGCTGCGTGGCGAGCTCGACGGGATCGCCCTGGACCTCGCCGTACGGGAGGGCCCCTTTCGATGGGCCCCCACCCTGGTGCTGGGCTTCCCGACCCTGCCGGGGCTGGTCATGCGAGCGAGCCAGGACGGCGATCCTCCCGTGGGCGAACGCTGGCGCGTGGCCACTGGAAACCCCGTGCTCGACGGCATGATCTACACCACCGCCGACGAACCGCAGCGCCTGCGCTCCGTGCTCCGGGATCCGGCGCTGACCCCCCTGCTGATGGAGGTCCTGCACGGCCACCCCGGCTCGAACCTCGACCACCAGGGGCTGGTGATCTGGGCTCCCGGGGTGGCCGGGGTGCGCCTGGATGAGCTGGTGGACCTGGGCCTCGAGCTGGCCCGGGCCTTCGGGGCCGGCGTCGGGGAGCTGTCGTGATCGAGCTGGCGTTGGGGATGCTGGTGCTCGGGGCCGACGCGGGGGCCTGGGTGGCCGTGCGGGGCCGATCCGGGGCCCAGACCCGGCTCGAGGACGAGCTGCGGCGGCTGGCGCTGGCCATGAAGGGCCGCCTGGTGCGGGACCGGGAGTTCGGCCCGCCGCTGCTCGAGCTGGACTCTGCCCACGGCCCTGGCCACGCCCGCTACCTGCTGGCGGTGGCCGACGGCGAGCGGGAGCGCATGGAGCTCGAGCTGCCCGTCCCCCGTGCGCTGCCGCGGCTGACCGTGGGACCTGGGGTGCTGTCGGCCGCGGCGACCTTCGTGGTCCACGACGCCGGGGTCGAGCTGGGCGATCCGGGCTTCGAGAGGCGCTTCACGGTGCGCGCCCCCGACCATGCCGCCGCCCGCGCTGCGCTGCCAGCCTCGGCCCGCGCGGCCCTGGTGACCCTGGTCGACAGCCTCGACGGAACGCTCGAGCTGGAGCTCGCTCCCCGCGTGGACAGCGGCACCAGCCTGCTCACCCTGCGCCTGTCCTGTCACCTCACCGAGCACCACACCCTGAGCCCGGCGCTGGATCGGGCCGCGGCCCTCGTCGATGCGCTGGTGATGGCGTGGGAGCGGCCCTGGCAGGCCCTCGAGGATCGGCACGGCCTCGTGCGGGCGGACCCGCTGCAGCCTGGAAGGGTGGCCCTCGAGGGTGAGGTCGGTGGACATCGCCTCCGCCTCGACGAGGTGCTGCGGGACGGCGGACTGCGCACCGAGCTGTGGCTGTCCGCGGCCCTGCCCTTCGAGCTCGAGGTGGTCGAGCGCGGGCTCGCCGACGCCGAGGGCTGGGCCCCCCTCCGCTCGACCATGGGCAACCCGGTGCTGGACATGCTCGTGGCCGTGCGCTGCGAGGACCTCGAGCGCTGCCGCGCCCTGCTGGCCGACGATGTGCTCACCGGCGCCCTGCTCGCCGTGGTGCACGGCCGGCCCGGCTCCCGGGTCACCGAACGCGGGGTGGATCTGGTGGAGAGCGGCTACCCGGCCGAGGGCCTGGACGCGGCCCTGGACGATGCCCTCGCGCTGGCGGACGCCATCGTCGCCGGGGTGGCGCGGCTGGAGGGGGGCTCGTGATCGACATCCTGGTCGTGGCCGGGGTCGCGGTCTGCGGTGGCGCGGTGGCCGTCGGCGGCGCGGTCTATACCACCGTGATGCGCAGCCGCCGGGTGGACGCGCTCCGGGGGGCGCTGCGACCCCACGGCGGCACGGTGCTCTGGGCCGGGGGCGGGAACAGGCCGCGGATCACCCTGCCGGCCTCGACCGGCACGGTGGTGGTGCGGCCGCTGGAAGATGAGGGCGGCGTGCTCCAGGCCCGGACCTCGGTCCCGCGGATGCTGCCGTTCTACGAGCTGGACCCGGAGCTCGAGGCATGGATCACGGACGGCTCCTGGCGCAGCGCAGGCACCGTCCGGCCGGCCCACACCGAGCTGGACCGGCGCCTGCTCACGCGGCTGGTGTGCGGGACCCTCGAGACCGCGCGGCAGCGCCTGGGGGCGACCAGCCTGCGGCTCTCCATCCGTCCCTCCGAGGGCAGGGCCCAGAGCTGGGTCGTGCTGCGAGCGGACGGCGACGAGCTCGCTCCCGAGCGGCTGCTGGCCATGGCCGAGCTCACCGCGCGGGTGTCGGAGGACCTCGTGGCGGCTTGGGCGGCGCCCTGGGCCGAGCTGGCCGCCCGCTACGGCGCGGGCCCTCCAGGGGTGGACCCCCAGGGCTACCGCATGGTGGACCTCGCCCACGGCCCGCTGCGGGTGGCGGTGCGCGAGGGCGAGCGCCGCGGCCGGGTCGAGACCTCGGTCCACGTGGCGCTGGCGTTGCCGGTGGGCCTGCGGGTGCTGCATCGGGACCTGGCCCGTGCCGAAGGCTGGCTCACGGTCGCCCAGCCCACGGGCAACCCGGTGCTGGACATGTTGGTGGCCATGCGCTGCGGCGAGCCCGGGCAGGCCGCAGCCCTGCTGGCCGACGATGAGGTCACGGGGGCCCTGCTCGAGGTGGTCCACGCCTTCCCGGGCTCGGAGCTCAACCAGCACGGCGTGTCGCTGTGCGCCCGCGAGGCCGGCGCCATCGACCCCGCGCCCTACGTCGAGGCGGCCATCACCCTGGCCCAGCTGCTGCAGCGCGCTTTGGACCCGGGCCGCCCCTCGGCATAGGAGCCCGCTCCGTTTCCGGCGAGGTGTGGTGTGTCCGACTCCGGCAAGATCGCAGGCGTCGTCGTGCTCGTCGGCGTGCTCGGCCTGGGCGTGGCTGGCTGGTTCGTGCTGAACAGCGGCGACGCCACCGACGCCGAGCTGGGGCAGGCCGCCACCCCCGAGGCCACAGCGGACGCCCCCGGCACGCCCACGGTGCTGCCCGAGAGCACCGCCGCCATCCCGCAGATGCCCGCCGACGCCGAACCCGGCTCCCTCGAGGGCCGCATCGCCGATCTGCAGGCCCAGCTGCGGGACGAGCAGACCGCGGCGCTGCAGGAGTCCCAGCGCCTGGGGGCCGAGATACAGGCCCTGCGCGAGACCATCGGCTCCCTCGAGGCCGACATCCAGGCCCTCGATGACGGCAAGCTGGCCCGGCTCGACGCCCGCGAGGGCAAGCAGGGGGATCGCTGCGATCCCGCCGAGCCCGACTCCCGCGCCTGCAAGCGCCAGGCGGCCCTGCAGGCCAAGCTGGGGGACGCCACCGCCGACCGCGGCGCCATGGAGGCCGAGCTGGCCGCCGCCCAGGAGCAGGAGCAGGCGCTCATGGACCAGCGCACCGCCGCGCTTCGCCTGGTGGACGAGCTGGCCGAGCGCCAGCGCTCCGACCCCGAGCTGGTGTCCCTGTACCAGCAGCTCGCCCGGGGGCAGTGAGCATGAGCATCCCCTCCGAAGACGAGCCCCGCGTCTGCAAGCCCGGCTTCCACGCCCGGGTCGCCGCCGCCGTGCGCCTGGTCCCCGCCGGGCGCGTGACCACCTACGGCGACGTGGCCGGCGTGCTCGGCTCTCCCCGTGTGGCCCGCCAGGTGGGCTGGGCCCTGGCGGCGCTGCCCGCCGACAGCGATGTGCCCTGGCAGCGGGTGATCAACGCCCAGGGGCGCATCTCCTACCGGGGCGACAGCCTGCGGGGCCACGAGCAGCAACAGCGGCTCGAGGCCGAGGGCATCACCTTCACCGACAGCGGGCGGGTCGCAGGCTTCGACCAGCTGCGCTGGGACTGGCTGGAGCTACCGTGAGCGACTCGTTCTACGCCGCCTGGGCCGCGCACTACGACGCGGTCTTCCCCGTGGGCCCCAAGGCCCGCTTCGTCTCCGAGCGGCTGCCTGCTGGCGCTCGGGTCCTCGATCTGGGCTGTGCCACCGGCGGGGTGGACTTTGGCCTGGCCGGGCTGGGCCACACGGTCCACGGCGTGGATCTCGAGCCGGCGCTGGTGGCCCGCGCTCAGGCCCGCCTCGACGCCGAGCCCACGCAGGGATTGAGCTTCGCGGTGGGGGACATGTTGGCCCTCCCGGCCGGAGAGGAACCCTTCGACGCCGTGATCTGCCTGGGCAACACCATGGTCCACCTGCTCGAGCGTGAGCAGCGCGTAGCCGCGCTGGGCGCCATGGCGGCCCAGGTCCGCCCCGGAGCCCGGCTGGTCCTGCAGATCGTCAACTACGATCGGGTGCTGGCCCACGCCGTGGACCACCTGCCTCTGATCGACAACGACAGCGTGCGCTTCGAGCGCCGCTACACCGGCCTCACCCCCGAGCGCCTGAGCTTCGACGCCGACCTGACCGTCAAGGCCAGCGGCGAGACCCTCTCCGTCTCCCAGCCCCTGGTGCCCCTGACCCGGGCTCAGCTGGACGCGGAGCTCCGCGAGGCAGGCTGGGTCCCTGACGCCTGGTTCGGCAGCTACGGCGGGGCTCCCTGGGCGCCCGACAGCATGGGCTGCATCGTGGTGGCCCGCCGTCCGTAGCGCTCGACCCTGGACACCCGCATCCCCCCGGGGCAAGCTGTGCTCCACGCTCCCGGAGGAAGCATGTCCAGCCTGCCCCGCACCCTCTCCCTCGCCGCGCTCCTGCTGCTCATCGGCTGCCCCAAGCCCGACGACACCGCGGCGCCGCCCGAGGCCGACACCGACACCGACACCGACGCGGACAGCGACACCGACGCCGACGCGGATGCCGACGCGGACAGCGACGCCGACGCCGACGCCGACGCGGATGCCGACACCGACGCCGACGCCGACGCGGACACCGACGCCGACGCCGACGCGGACACCGACGCGGACACCGACATCGAGGTCGAGGACGACTGCACCGACGGCGCCGACAACGACGGCGACGGCCTGATCGACTGCGAGGACGACGACTGCGTGGACGCCTGCATGGAGGACTGCTCCGACAAGGTGGACAACGACGGCGACGGCCTGGTGGACTGCGACGACGACGAGTGCGTGGGCGACCTGGCCTGCGATGGCAACTACCTGCTCGAGCTCACCGTGCGCCCCGACCAGATGGGCCTGGCCACCGGCCGTTTCGTCACCACGGCGTGGGGCTACGGCGCCGTCGCCATGATCGACGGCATCGTCGAGCTGCAGGCCACCGGCTACCACGGCGCCGCGGACTTCACCTGCCGCGGTGACATCTACGCCTCCATGGATCCCAGCGGCGGCTACTACGGCGGCTACGGCGGCCTGACCTACTACAGCGGCTACCTGGCCGGGGCTGGGGACTACCTGTTCACCTTCGACCCCACCGTGGCCGAGGGCAACCTGTCCTGGCGCGGCAGCTGCCCGGTCACCGCCCTGCCCCCCACCATGCTGGGCATGAGCCACTACGGGTACGACATCAACCGCTACGACGGATCCAGCAGCTGGTACGCCCAATACAGCGTCGCTGACCCCCGCGCGATGTACTACTACTACAACGGCGGCAAGGGCGTGGGCATCACCATGTGGGAGCGCCCGGCCCAGAACAACGTGGTCAGCTGGACGGGGTACTACGCGCCCTGATGTGAGCGCGGCGTCCGGCTCTGCGGCGGCGGCCCCGAGGCCTTACGTGCCTGAGGTCCCCGCCGGAGGCTCCCCATGTCCACGCCCCCTCGCGTCGCCGCCTGTGATCTCGGCAAGGTCAGCGCCTCCTTCGTCATCGGGGTGGTCAGGGGTGATGGTGGGGTCGAGATCGAGAGCGCGCACAACCTCCCCCACGAAGGCAGGCCCCTCGAGGCCTTCGCGACCTGGTACCGGGATCAGGACGTCGCCGGCTGCGCAGGGTTGGCCGCCACGGGGGTGTTCGCGGATCAGCTGGCGGCGCCTGTGCAGGTGCTGCCCGAGCAGGCCTGCCTCGAGGCCGCGCTGGAGCGGGACCCGGAGCTGCCCGCCCAGCTGAACCTGCTGAGCGTCGGGGGCCGCGGCTACGCAGCCCTGGCCCGCAGCCACGACGGCGGGGGGCACCACTGGCGCTACCTCGAGAACGACAAGTGTTCGTCGGGCACGGGGGAGACCATCCAGCGCATGACCGCGCGCTTCGGGCTGTCCATCGAGCAGGCCGACGCCCTGGCCACCGCCGCGGCCGACAGCCAGCCCATCACCGCCCGCTGCTCGGTCTTCGCCAAGAGCGAGATGACCCACCACGCCAACGCCGGCGTGCCCGCCGACGCGCTGTTCCGCGGCTTCTTCGAGTCCGTGGCCCGCAACGCCGCGGCCCTGCTGGCTCGCTCGGGGGTGGAGGGGCCCGTGCTGCTGGTGGGCGGTGGCTCACGCCTGGCATCCCTGCGGGAGGCCCTGACGGCACGGCTCGAAGGACCCGTGCAGGTGCCCGAGCACGCCCTGTGCTTCGAGGCCGTGGGCGCCGCGGTGATCGCGGCTCGGCAGGAGGGGTCGGTCTCCCTGCCCGCCGACCCCATGGCCCTGGTCCGTCCCCGCAGCGCGCGCTTCGAGATCCTGGCGCCCGCCCGGGAGCAGCGGGATCGCGTGCAACGGCAGCCCGCCCCTTCGGTCCCCCAGGACTGGAGCACACGCCCGCTGATCCTGGGGCTGGACCTGGGCTCCACCGGCGCCAAGGCCGCCGTCACCGACCTCGAGACCGGGGCGTTGGTCTTCGACGTCTACGGCCGTACCCAGGGGGATCCCCTCGGTGCCAGCCAGCGGCTGGTCCGCGCCGTGCTGGACCAGGGCGAGCTGGACATCCGCGCCGTGGGCCTGACGGGCTCCGGCCGCGAGGCCGTGGCCACGGTGCTCCGCGCAGCCCTGCCTGACCCCGACGCGGTGGTGGTGCTCAACGAGATCGTGGCCCACGCCACCGCCGCCATCCGCTGCGATCCCGATCACGGCGAGGATCTCTCGGTCATCGAGATCGGCGGTCAGGACGCCAAGTTCGTCCAGATCCGCGGCGGCCGCATCGTCGAGAGCGACATGAACAAGGCCTGCAGCGCGGGCACGGGGTCCTTCCTCGAGGAGCAGGCCCGGCTGTACGAGGTCAGCGATCTCGACCAGCTCACCGCCATGGCCAGCGCTGCGGACCGCCCCCCCGATCTCGGCCAGATGTGCACGGTCTACATGGCCGACGCCGGAGCCCAGGCCCTGGAGGACGGCTCCGAGCTGGGCGACCTGTTCGCCGGGCTGCAGTACTCCATCGTCCACAACTACCTCAACCGGGTCATGGGCCAGCGTCAGCTGGGCGCGCGGGTGTTCTTCCAGGGCAAGCCGGCCACCAACCCCTCCCTGGGCTGGACCCTCGCGGCGGTCACCGGGCGTGAGGTCGTGGTGCCCCCCAACCCCGGCGCCATGGGCGCTTGGGGCATCGGCCTGTGTGCGGTGGACGCGCTGGGCATCGACGCGCTCCGCGCGGCCCCGCCGCTGCCGGTCCAGGCGCTGCTCGGCGCCGAGGTCAGCGCGCGCTCGGAGTTCGCCTGCAAAGACGCGGACTGCGAGACCCTGTGCCCCATCCAGCGCACCACGGTCCGCCTGGGCCAGGACGAGCGCCAGATCCTGAGCGGCGGCGCCTGCCCCAAGTACGAGCTGGCCACCGCCGCCCGGCCCAAGCTGCCCCGGGGCGCGCCGGATCCCTTCGAGGCCCGCCGGGCCTTGATCGAGGCCTGCTTCGTCGAGGGAGACGGGCCGTCCGTCGGCCTGCCCATGACCGGGGGCACCGGGGCAACCCTGCCCTTCCTGGCGACGCTGCTGGCTGGGCTGGGGGCCACCCCGGTGCTGCTCGCGTCGGACGGCGAGAGCCTGGCGCAGGGGGAGCTGCTCTGCAACGCCTTCGACGCCTGCGGGCCCTCGAAGATCGCCCACGCCCTGTGCGACACCGAGCTGGATCTGCTGCTCTTCCCCAAGGTCATGGACAAGGCGGACCGCGAGGGGCGCGGCGGCCAGACCTGTGTCACCCAGCAGGCCATGCCCGAGATCGTGGAGCAGGCCCTGCTGGCCAAGGGCCGGACCACCCGGGTGGTGCGCCCGCGCCTGTCCTTCCGGGCCGGGCTCGAGGACTCATCCCTCGGTGAGCCCTTGGCGGCCATCGTGGCGGCCCTGGGCCTCGAGCCGGGTCGCCTGACCGCGGCCTGGAGCGCCGCCGCGGCCGCGCAGCGCGCCTATGAGGCTCGCCTGGCGGAGCTGGGCGCCGAGGCCATCGCCTTCGCGGTGCAGCACGATCTGCCCGCCGTGCTGGTCTGCGGCTCCCTCCACGTCATCCACGACCGCGCCATCAACGCTGACATCCCCCGTCTGCTGCGGCGCTGCGGCGCCATCGCCGTGCCTGTGGACTGCTACCCCATCCCCGAGGGCACGCCGGGGATGCCCAAGATCTACTGGGCCGACAGCAACCGCAGCGTGCGCGCTGCGGCCGCGGCCCGCGAGGCCGGGGACCTCTTCCCCCTGCTGATCACCAGCTTCGGCTGCGGGCCGGGCTCCTTCGTGGAGCAGATCTTCCAGTCCGTGCTCGAGGGCTACCCCCACACCTTGCTCGAGAGCGACGGCCACGGGGGCGCGGCGGGCTTCACCACCCGCCTGCAGGCCTTCCTGCAGTCCGTGCGCCAGCACCGGGCCCATGGTCCCGCCCACACCATCGACAACACCGCGGCCCTGGCCGGGGTCGAGCGCACCCCGCGCACCGGCCCCTACTTGAGCCCGGAGATCCACTACGTGTTCCTGAGCGGGGTGGACTACCTGGGCGACCTGTTCGCGGCGGTCTACCGGGCCTACGGCTACGACGCTGAGGCCGCGCCCCCCCTGGACGAGGGCAGCTTCACCTGGGGGCGCCGGGACTGCTCGGGCAAGGAGTGCATCTCCTACCAGCTCATCTGGGGCGCGTTCCGTCGCTACCTCGAGGAGCACCCCCCCGACCGGGAGACCCGGCTGGTGCAGCTGTCCGGGGAGATGTGCCGCGCCGGCGCCTTCCCGGTCAAGGACCGCATCACCCTGCGTCGCATGGGGCTGGCGGACCAGGTCTCCGTGGTCTCGCTGCGTCTGGCCGGCGGCGCCGCCATGGTGCTGCGCATCTGGCTGGGCTGGATGATCCTGGACGTCCTGCGGCAGCTCTACCTCTACCACCTCGCCACTGAGCCCCAGCCAGGCCGTTCATTGGAGCTGTACCGGGGCTTCGCCGCCGAGGCCCTGGCCGTGCTCGAGCGCCCCTGGCCGGGGCAGCTGTGGGGCTGGCCGCGCATGGCGGGACAGTGGCGGGGCCTGGTGGACATCGTGCGTCGGGCCTCCGATGCCTACGCCGCGTTCCCGGCGCCCAGCGAGGAGCTGCGCACCGTGTTCGTCTCCGGCGATCTGCTCACCAAGGGCAACGACGTGGC
The DNA here is from genome assembly GCA_964481655.1 of uncultured Enterobacterales bacterium. GTDB lineage: Bacteria > Myxococcota_A > UBA796 > UBA796 > JAFGLY01 > CALDOK01. The sequence continues at coordinate 44,319 of CAYZVO010000007.1, forward strand.
CGCGGGCGACCTGTTCGCCAAGCTCGCCCGGCTCGGGGTCCGGACCGTGGTGGAGCCTGGCTGCGACTTCGTGGAGTTCATCATCCGGGTGCAGCCCCAGCTCATGTTCGGCCGCGGTGACCACCGCGCCCAGCGCAGGCTCTACCTGGCCAACATGGGCCTCACCCGGCGGCGGGTCTACGGGCTGGTGCGCCGCCAGCACCCCTGGCTGCCCATGCCCGATGTGCCCGCGGCGCTGGCACGCACCGACGAGCTGTTGGACGGCGGCACCATGGGCGGCGCGGTGCTGGCGGTGGGCTCGGTGCTGCACCACTGGGATCAGGGCGGCCTCGACGGCGTGCTCATGACCAGCTGCTGGGGCTGCGACAACGGCCTGATCGAAGAGAGCCTGCTGCGCCACCGCCGCGACATCCCCAGCTACTTCTTCTACGACGACGGCCAGCCCATCGACGAGCGCAAGCTGCGGGGCTTCGTGTTCCGGCTCGGGCGAGCCCGTCAGGGCAGCTCGAACACCAGCCGGTAGTAGGAGTTCCCCAGCGAGGTGCAGGAGGTGTGCCACACCCAGGCTGCGCCCATGCCGGTCAGATCGCTGGGGTTGCTGCCCCAGTAGTAGGACACCGATGACGACGAGCAGGCCGAGGGGGTGCCCCAGGCGCTGTCGTCGTAGTCGATGGTGTACCAGTCGGCGTCGGTGGTGTTGTCGACCATCACCCACGAGCCGTCGCCCGTGACGTACTCGGTGGTGCCGTCGATGACCACGGCGGCGATGAAGCCGGCGATGGCGGCGCCGGAGTCCCAGCCGTAGACGGCCAGCGCGTGGGTGCCGGAGTCCATGGTGCTGGTGAAGGTGTTGGACGTGGACCAGCCGCCGTAGGAGCCCAGGTAGGTCTCGTCCATGTACCCCTCCCAGTTGTCGTCGGCGGAGAGGATGAAGTCCACCTCGTACTCGATCTCCTCGCAGTCGGTGATGCCGTCACCGTCGGCGTCGTGGCCCTCGTCCACCGTGCCGTCGCAGTCGTTGTCCGCGCCGTCGCATAGCTCCGAGGCCCCGGGGTTGCTCGCCGCGTCGCCGTCGTCGCAGTCCGTGTCGTCGTCGGTGTAGCCCGAGGGCTCGGAGCAGGACTCCACCGGCGTGCCGCTCGGGTCGCCGTAGCCGTCGAGATCGGCGTCGGGGTACCACAGCTGGGCGTCGGAGGCGTCGTCCTCGTCGACGCTGCCGTCGCAGTCGTCGTCCACGCCGTTGCAGGTCTCCGTCTCGCTGGGGTTGACCGTGCCGTCGCTGTCGTCGCAGTCGGAGTCGTCCCAGGTGTAGCCGGAGGGCTCGGAGCAGGCGGTGGTGCTGTCTGCCGGGTCGCCGTAGCCGTCGAGATCGTCGTCGGCGTACCAGGTGGAGGCGTCGGAGGCGTCGTCCTCGTCGACGCTGCCGTCGCAGTCGTCGTCGACGCTGTTGCAGGTCTCGGTGGCGCCGGGGTTCACCGCAGCGGTGGTGTCGTCGCAGTCGCTGTCGTCGGCCACGTAGCCGGTGGGCTGCTCGCAGGAGCTCACAGCGTCGCTGGCCTCCCCGTAGCCGTCGCCGTCGCTGTCGGCGTACCAGGTGGAGGCGTCGGAGGCGTCGTCCTCGTCGACGCTGCCGTCGCAGTCGTCGTCGATGCCGTTGCAGGCCTCGCTGGCGCCCGGGTTGACGTCGGCGTCCGTGTCGTCGCAGTCGGTGGCGTCGGCGCTGAAGCCCGAGGGCTCCGAGCAGGCGGCCGTGCTCGTGGCCGGATCGCCGTAGCCGTCGGCGTCGCGGTCGGCGTACCAGGTGGGGGCGTCGCTGGCGTCGTCCTCGTCGGTGACGCCGTCGCAGTCGTCGTCGATGCCGTTGCACAGCTCCGGAGCGCCGGGATTGACCGCCGAGCTGGCGTCGTCGCAGTCGGTGGCATCCGCGCTGTACCCGGTGGGCTGGGTGCAGGCCGCGGTGGTGGCGTCCGCGTCGCCGTAGCCGTCGCCGTCGCTGTCGGCGTACCAGGTGTCCGCGTCGCTGGCGTCGTCCTCGTCCACGCTGCCGTCGCAGTCGTTGTCGATCCCGTCGCACAGCTCCGCGACCCCCGGGTTGACCTCCGGATCGCCGTCGTCGCACTCCTCGCAGGCGGCCCAGCCGTCGCCGTCGTCGTCGGCCCAGGCGGTGCTGCCGTCGCAGTCGTAGTCCGCGGGGTCGGTGCAGTCGTCCTCGGTGGCCTCGGGGTGGTAGGCGGGGTCGCCGTCGTCGCAGTCGCCGCCCTCGAGCACCCAGCCGCTGCTGGGCTCGCAGGCCTCCATCGTGAGCTCCGAGTCACCCCAGCCGTCGCCGTCGGCGTCCTGGTACAGGGTCAGCAGCACGCCCTCGTCGGTCTCGCCGTCGCAGTCGTCGTCGATGCCGTAGCACAGCTCGTCGGCGCCGGGGTTGATCTCCGCGTCCTCGACGTCGCAGTCGAAAAAGTCGTCCACCAAGACCACCGCGGGCTCGCAGCCCTGGCTGTGGCCGTCGGGGTCGCCGTAGCCGTCGCCGTCCCGGTCGGCCCACAGGTCGATCAGCAGGTCCTCGTCGGCCTCGCCGTCGCAGTCGTTGTCGATCCCGTCGCAGATCTCGGCGGCGTCGGGGTGGATCTCGGGGTCGTCGTCGTCGCAGTCGACGCAGGCGTCGTAGCCGTCCCCGTCGGCGTCGGTGAGCTCCGGCGGGGTGTCGGTGTGCTCGGGCTTGGGGTCGGTGCGGCAGGCGACGAGGGTGAGCAGGATCGTCAGCGCGATGGTGGGGCGCATGGTCACTCCGGAGTGAACGTCAGGCCGAGGCTACCATCCCCGTCTCTGGCCCGCGGGCTCGCGGCTCACCGGACGGGGTCATCGCGGCGAGCTACGCCAAGGTCCGAGTCTCCGGCCGCGAGGTCAGTCGTCGTCGTTCGCCCCGCGGCGCAGGTCCAGGTCGGTCCAGTCCCCCTCGCAGTCGTTGACGAAGCGGCGCTCGGGGGGGACCACTGTCACCGTGCTCCAGTGGGTGCCGTGTTCCACTTTCAGGCGCCTGACGAGGGCGTCCATGGCCTGCCTATCCGTCCACTCCATGGGGACCGAGACACCCAGGGAGCGGCAGCCCCCATCGTTGATGTCGACCTCGACCTCCCACCGGCGCGTCGGCCGGCTGTGGGGATCGGCCATGGCTGCGTTGTGGGCGGCTGCTGCTGCGTGGATGGCCTGATGCTCTTCGTTCTGTGCTTGGAGCAGAGCCTCCGCGCGTTCCGTGCGCTGGGCCTGCTCCCAGGCGACGAGGACGCCGGCGTCGAGGTGGCCCGCGGTCTGGCCTGTGGTGGTGTCGGTCAGGCGGACGCCATCCTCTCCGGCGTGGCTGGCCAGCAGCCCTCGACCCTCGTGCCAGGCGCAGGGGAAGTAGGCGGCGGGCGTGTCCAGATGGTACGCCCGGCAGCTGACGCGGCTGTCCGGGGTCAGCTCCCGCCGCACGGCCATGGTCACCGCGTCGTAGAACACGATGCGCTCGCCGTGGTCGTAGATGACCATCACCGACTCCGAGCCCGGGAGGGTGACGTTGGGCCACTGCGCACCCTCGGGGAGCGAGCGCACCTCGCCGCTGGCGAGATCCAGCAGCTTGCCGGCCTCTTCGAGGACCATCAGCCGCCCGTCCACGCCGATGGAGCGCTGGCCGAGCTTGCGCTGCTTGTAGACCTCGAGCTCTTCCCCTGTGGCGGGGTCCGCGCGGTAGACGTGTTTGTCGTAGGCATACCAGAAGGACCGGGTGTGGGGGCTCCAGGTCATGCGGCGAAACGCCGGCATCTCGATGCTGCGGGTCCCGTCGCTCAACACCATCGTCCCCGGCTCGGCGCCGTCTGTCCGACTGAACTCCACGCCGTCGGAGCCGTAGCCGACGAAGGGCTCGAGCTCGCGCTCCATGACCAGGTCGGTGGTGAAGTCCACCGAGAACGCCCCATCGATGGTGAGGCTTGACAGGTCGTCCCGCGCGGTCACCACGAACATCGTCGGTCGATCCGGGGCGAGGACCAGCTCGACGGCGCGTTCGTCCCGCTCGAACACCAGGCGCTGGGCGTCGAGGTCCCACACCCTGATCGAGCCCCCCTCGGTCGAGATCGGATCCACCGACGCGCCCACGAAGTAGCGGCCGTCGGCCGAGAACTCGAAGGCTGTGAAGTGCTTCTCCACAAAGGAGCCGGCGAAGGCGCTGTGGGCCAGCAGCAGGAGCGGGAGGGCTGGAGTCATGGTGGCGGTCCCCCGGGCATCGGTGGGTGGATCACTCGCAGGGCAGCCGCAGGCCGCGGTTGACCCGGTCCACGTCGAAGGACAGGGTCAGCGTGGCGTCGCCCAGCTCGGCGTGGACCACCGCGTCGGTGCTGCAGTAGGCGTCGTCGGTCAGCATGTCCGCGTAGGGTGTGACGTCGTCCAGCTCGAAGCTGTCGCCGGGCAGCACCTCTACCGGCTCGACGTCTTCGACCGGCAGCAGGGTGAGGGGCTCGTCGCAGCCGTTGGTGCCCAACAGCCCGAGCCAGGCGCAGTGGGCGTAGGCGGAGACCTCGAGGCAGTCCTGGGCGGGGGAGACCTCGACCTCCGACGCCGTGCCGTAGAAGCAGCCGCAGCCGCTGATGAACACGGCCGCCGAGAGGATGGCCGCGGCCTTGGCGATGGGGCGGGTCGTGTGGGGCATGGCGTGGGTCCTCTCGGGAGGTCTATGGGGGCGACCCACGGGACACCAGTGTTGCGTCACTGCGCTGCGGATCTGGGCTCACCCCCGTCTCCGCACCCGCTGCCACAGCTGCTTGAGCCCCGCGACCAGCCCCACGACGATGAGCACCAGCACGGGCACCGGCAGGGGGAGCTGCTCGACGCCGGAGGCCGCGAGCACCCGCTCGAAGGTCTCGAACGCGGCGACCCAGAGGGTCAGGGCGACGGTGGTGCCCAGGGCCACGGCCAGGGCCAGGGTGTGGGCCCGCAGGTTCAGCAGGACGCCGGCCACGGCCATGGCGCCGGCCCCGGTGGTCCACAGGGGGAACAGCAGGAAGGCCAGCAGGGCGGCGACCCCCCAGCGGCCGAAGCGGGCCTCGAAGCGCTCCGACAGCGCGCCGATCCGGGCCATGGGCTTCGCCAGCAGGCGGACCTCCCGGCTCTTCTCCTGCGCCATCAGCAGCAGGGGGAAGATCACCATCAGCACGACCACGCTCTGCAGGACCCCCTGCGCCACGACGAACCAGCCGGGGAAGCCCAGGTGGGGGCCGAGGCTGGCGGCGAAGGCCTGCCCGGCGATGAGCTGTCCGGCCACCAGCTGCCAGGCCTTGGGGTAGGGGTCCGGGAACAGCAGGACCAGCGCGGTGTAACCGGCCAGCCACAGGGCGAGCTGCACCAGCCCGACGACGAGCAGGCGTTTGCCGCGGGAGGGCTGGTCGGGCTCGCTCACCGGGGGGCGTCCTGCACGCCGCGGCGGCGCCGGTCGGCGGGCCGCCAGCACTCCACGCTGTCGCGGGGGTGGATGGCGTCGGTGAAGTCGAGCTTCCAGGCGGCGTCCAGGTCGGTGATGCCCGCGGTCTTCACGAAGATCGACTTGCGGTTCTGGGCCACGAAGTGCATCCGCCAGGGGAAGAGGCTCTTGACCACGATGATGTCGGCGGAGAAGGGGCTCAGCCCCATGTCTCCGAAGAAGCTGGGCTTGAGCGCCAGGGCGGATCCTTCGGTCACCAGCACGCGGACCCCGTCCACCGCCAGCACCACCGCGCGGCCGGTGACCGGCGTGCTGCGCTTGGTGACCAGCTCCGCCTCCACGGCCAGGGCCTCGTTTGTGGCCGGGTCCAGGCCGCCCCCCAGCTCGAGGCTGAGGCGCTGGCCCTCTTCGTGCTCCCAGCAGCGCTCCACGGTGCCGGGATCGCGCATGGGCACGTAGGACCGCAGGCCCTGTCCTTCGCGGATCAGGGCCTCGAGGATGCGGGTGTTCTCCCCGGTGGCCCCGGCGCCCACGGCGTCCGAGGCGTCCACCAGGAAGACCGCCCCGAAGGTGCGGGCGATGCGGGCTGCGCGGGCCTTGGCGATGGCCTCGCTCGCGTCGGAGGGGGTCGGGGGCATCTCGTGGCGGACGGCCCAGCAGCGCTCGGCGAGCTCCTCGGCGAGCTGCTCCGCCAGCTCGGGATCGTCGTCGGTCACCACGTGGGTGGTCCAGCCCAGGTCGGGGTGGTCGTTCCACAGGTGGGCCTGGAACAGGCTGCAGTCGATCACCCGGGGGTCCTTCTCCATGGCCTTCATGCGCTGGAAGATGGAGCGCATGGGCTTCCAGAAGTCGAGCATCAGCCCGCCCCCCAGCAGCATGGGCAGGCTGCGCCAGGCCACGGTGGGGCGGGTGCGGCCCTGGAGCAGGTGCAGCAGCATGGTGCCGGCGCGGGCCCCGGTGCCGGCGTGGTCCCGGTGGGGGTTGGTGCGGTAGCCGGCGATGACGTCGGCGGTCTGGACCAGCTGGGTGGTGATGTTGGCGTGCATGTCGAGGCTGATGGCCAGCTTGGCCTCGCCCACCAGCTCCCGGACCGCGGCGAGCAGCCGGGCCTCGGGGTGGTGGATGCCGTCGGCGCACATGGAGCCGTGCAGGGCCAGGAACACCCCGTCCAGGGGCATGGCGGCCCGCAGGTCGGCCAGCAGGCGCTCCTCGAACCAGGTGTAGGTCTCCGCGTCCAGGGGCCCCGCCGGGATGGTCAGGGACGAAAACAGCGGGACGAGCTCGAGCTCGGGCGGCCCCTCGCGGCGCGCGGCCTTGACGAAGCCCGACAGCTCGGCGTTCTTCAGGAAGCCCCAGACCTCGGGGGCCTTGGGCATGCAGGCGGCCGCCAGCTCCTCGCCCTCGAGGAAGTGTGTCTCCCGGAAGTCCTCGAGGGTGGTGAGGACCGGCGAGAACGCGTTGGATTCCTGGTACAGGCGGGCGTAGGCGATGCGCATGGTGGGTCTCGGGCTGGCGACTGGGTAATGTCCGGACCATAGCGATGCACGAGCCGCCGAACGGTGCCGCCGGGTGGGCGGGCGCGAGCGGGCTTACATCCACGCGAAATCGCACCCCCCGAAGCCGGGCGGCGGGCCGCGCGGTGGCTACCCATGTGGCCATGAACTCCACGACCCATCGCCATCCCTTGACCGAGGAGATCCCCGCCCACCTGGTGCGCTACCTCTCGGTGCAGGACTACAGCCTCTACACACCCATCGATCAGGCCGTCTGGCGCTTCATCTGCAAGGTGGCGGCGCCCTACTTCCAGGACAACGCCCACGGGCTGTACCTGGACGGCCTGAAGGAGACCGGCATCTCGGGCGAGCGCATCCCGAGGGTCGAGGAGATGGACCGCGCCCTGCGCCAGTTCGAGTGGCGCGCGGTGTCCGTGGTGGGGTTCATCCCCCCCGCGGTGTTCCTCGAGCTGCAGTCCTACGGCCTGCTGCCCATCGCCTGCGACATCCGCAAGCTCGAGAACATCGACTACACCCCGGCCCCCGACATCGTGCACGAGGCCGCGGGGCACGCCCCCATCATCGCCGACCCCGCCTACTCCAGCTACCTGCGGAGCTACGGAGAGGTGGCGCGCAAGGCCATCTTCGCCAGGGGGAACCTCGAGGTCTACAACGCCATCCGGTTGCTGTCGGACACCAAGGAAGACCCGCGCTGCACCCCCGCGCAGATCGCCGAGGCCGAGGCCGGGCTCGAGGGCGCCCTGGCCGGCGTGCGCTACGCCAGCGAGGTGGACTGGGTCTCCCGGCTGGGCTGGTGGACCACCGAGTACGGCCTGGTGGAGGTGGACGGGGAGCCCAAGATCTACGGCGCGGGCCTGCTGTCCTCCATCGGCGAGAGCTACCACTGCCTCGGCGACCAGGTGGCCAAGATCCCCTTGAGCGTGGACTGCATCCACCAGGACTTCGACATCACCGAGCCCCAGCCCCAGCTCTTCGTGGCCCGGGACTTCGAGCACCTCACCGAGGTCCTGGAAGAACTGGCCAGCCTGATGGCCTTCCGCGTCGGCGGCACCCAGGGCCTCGACACGGCGGTGCGCGGCGGCACGGTCTGCACCGTGGAGCTCGACACCGGCCTGCAGATCAGCGGTGTGGTCACCGGGTACACCAGCGCTGAGGGCGAGGTCGGCTTCCTGCGCCTGCAGGGCCCCTCCCAGCTGGCCTACCAGGACCGGGAGCTGCCGGGCCACGGTGCCGGCTACCACGCCCACGGCTACAGCTCGCCCCTGGGGCCCCTCGAGGGCTCGGGTGTGACCTGCGATCAGCTCGGCGACGCCGATCTCGCCGCCCTGGGCTTCGGCGGCGACGGGGTCGGCACCCTGCGGTTCCGGTCCGGCATCACAGTCCGCGGTCGGCTCACGGACACCGTGCGACGCGACGGCAAGACCCTGGTGCTGGCCTTCGCCGACTGCACGGTCTCCCGGGGGGACGAGATCCTCTTCGAGCCCGCCTGGGGGAGCTTCGATCTGGCCTGCGGCCAAGCCGTCACCAGCGTCTTCGGCGGGGCCGCCGACCGCTACGCCTACCAGCTCGCCACCGACGAGGTCGACTACGAGCCCGGGACCCACAAGACCAACCTGACCCCCGAGAACCAGGCCCTGTGCACCCTGTACGCTACGGTCCGGCGCATCCGGGAAGAGGGCAGCGCGGCGGAGGCCGGCGCCGAGCTGGCGGCGGTCGTGGCGGCCCTGGACGGCGATCACCCCCAGGACTGGCTGCTGCGCTGGGAGCTGCTCGAGCTGGACGCCATCGCGACCCTGCGGGCTCCCTGGGCGGGACGGCTCGAGGCGCAGCTGCGCCTGCTGGCCAAGGGCAGCCCGGCCCTGGCCGAGACCATCGGCCGCGGGCTGGCCCTGCTCTAGTGGGCGCGTCAGCCCGTCCGTGAGGCCGCGGCCTGGAGGCCCTGGGGCAGACCCCTACTCCGTCGCGCAGGCGTCTCCCATGCAGTTGGGCTTGACCTTGGGGGCTGGGAAGATCCCCACGCGGACGGCGCCACGGTAGATCCAGCAGCCCACGCAGATCCCGAAGGCGGTCTCGAGGAAGAGCAGCAGCAGGCAGATGATGCAGATGAGGCAGATCGGCTCGAACCAGGAGGCGTCCTGCAGCAGCAGGAAGGACATCCCGAAGGCGGTCGAGGTCATCAGCAGCCCCAGGGTCCAGGCGAAGCGCTTCTGGACGGCGCCGATGGGCAGGGGCGCCTGGCGCCAGGTCAGCAGCCGCGCCAGGGCGAAGGTCGGAGAGAGCTTCGGGCCGAGGGTCACCGCCACCGCGAAGTTCAGGACCAGGAAGCCGATCAGCCAGGGCAGGACCTCGTAGCGGTTCAGCACGAAGCCGTTGACGACCGCGAACGAGCCCACGGCCAGCATCAGGCCCGAGCTCCCCCGCACCTCCCGCTCGTCGAGGGTGCGGTATCCCAGGGTGTCGTCGTGGTCTCCAAAGCCGAGCAGTGGCATCGCGTCGCCTCGCGGGTGGGGTCGTGAAGTCGCTGTGGGTCGCCATGATAGGCTCGCAGGCCCGAACGCGCACTCTTCGAGGCCGACCAGGACGTGGACACATCACCGACCGACCGTTCCCGTCGCGCTCCGTCGGGCTGGGTGCGCACCCTCCGCCTCGCCGTCATGGGCGTCGCGGTGAGCGCCGCTGTGCTCATCGGCGCCAACCTGCTCATCGAGGGCGCCGAGGACCAGGGCCTGATCGACACCATCCGGCCGGACGACCTGCAGCAGTTCGTCGACGAGGATCTGTTCGTGGTCCGAGGCGACCGGATCGTCACCACCCCCTACGCCCAGCGCAGCCTGGTGCCCGTGGACCTGCCCGCCGACGGCGGGGATGGCTGGCGCCTGGTGCTGACCGGGGGCAGCTTCGCCCAGGGGCCCATCGAGGGGGAGGGAGGGCAGCGCCACGAGTGTCCGGGCGGCATCGCCAGCTGGCTCCGGGCCGAGCTCGAGAGCGGGCACCCGGGGCGGCCCATCGACGTGGTGAACCTGGGCGCCGGAGGCCAGGACAGCAACCGGGTGCGGCGGATGGCGGAGGCGGCGCTGGCCCTCGAGCCCGACGTGCTGGTGGTGGCCAGCTGCAACAACGAGGGCTGGGAGTCCCCGGATCGGGTCACTCAGCAGCTCCGCAAGCTCGGTGGCTACCGCCTGCTCAGCCGCCTGCTGCACCCCTCGCCGGACGCCGCGGCGCGGCCGCTGCACAGCTTGCAGTCTCCGCACACCGACAGCATCCGCGAGGCCTTCCGGGCCAACCTGGTGGCCATGGCCGAGGCCGCCAGCGGTGCGGGGGTCCCGCTGGTGCTGGCGACCCTGCCGGTGAACCTGCGCTACCAGGGCACCTCCTACGCCCACATCGACAACCCCATCGGCGAGCTGTGGGAGCCCCCCGACGGGGAGGCCGAGGCGCCCTGCGTGGCCGAGGGGCGCGCCGCGCTCGAGGCCGGTGAGATCGAGAGCGCCCGGGCAGCCCTCGAGCGCTGCGACGACGTCGCCCACGCGCTGCGGGTCCTGGGTCAGGTCGAGCTGGCGGCGGGCCACCCCGAGGCGGCGCGGACGGCCTTCGAGAGCAGCCTGGAGCTGGTCCCCTACAACCGCTGCCGCCCGAGCTTCCAGGCCGTCATCCGCCAGGTCGCAGGCGAGCACGGGGCCCTCCTGCTCGACCTCGAGGCCCACACGCAGACCCTGGCCCCCGCGGGCCTGCCCGGAGACGAGTTGTTCCGCGACTATTGCCACATGCACTGGTGGGGCTACCTGGCGGTGGCGCGGGCCATCGGGGTGCTGCTCGACGAACACGGGCTCGGCCCGCCCTGGCCCCGGGACGCCGAGTCCGCCGACGCCTGGGAGGCCCGCTGGCGCAGCGAGGGCACCCGGGCCTTCGAGGGTCGCGGTGCCTCCCCGCAGTGCCCGCGGAACGGCCTGCCCGGCCCCAGCCCCATCGAGATCCCCTGAAGGGTCGCTCGAGCGGGGGCTCGTCAGCGGGTGTCGAGCATCGCCAGCACCCGTCGCCAGCGGAGCAGCTCACCTTCGCTGCGGGGCCAGGGCTCGAAGCCGCAGCGCCGGTAGATGCGGATGGCGGCGGCCCGGAAGGCGTCGGTCTCGAGGCCCATCTGTGGGTGGCCGGCGGCCAGGCTCGCGCTCCGGACGGTCTGCACCATGCGCTCCCCGAGGCCCCCGCCGCGGTGATCCGGGGCCACGGCCAGGTGGTCCAGCAGCGGCAGCCAGCCGCTGCGATCCTGGCTCCGCAGGGTGGCGAAGGCCACGACCCGCTCCCCGTCGAGGGCGGCCCAGGCGAAGCGCTCGGGGGCGCTGCAGGGATCGAGCACGTCCCGGTGGAAGCTCCTGACCGTGCAGGGCCCCAGGGTGGCCACCTGGTTGAGCAGGGCGCAGCAGCGCGCCTCGAGGACCGGGTGGTAGTTCACGACCCGCAGCTCTCCCCAGTCTGGGGCGGCAGCGGGCGCATCGGGCTTGGTGCGCATGGCCAGGAAGGGCCGGCCCCTGACCCGGCGGCCGATCACCCCCCGCAGGACCTCGTCGCGCTCCGGCAGCCCCCAGATCGCCTTGGCCCAGTCGCACAGGGAGGGCGGCGGGACGGGGGCGGTCGTCGGGGCGGTGTGGTGGTGGATGAAGGCCATGGGCGCTCTGGAGGGCGCCGTCACTATCGCCCCGGTCGAGGCCGCCCGCGGGGTCACGTCGCGCTGTTTGCTCGTCCGTGACAATCCCGTCCAGGACGGTCTTGTAGGCGATTTTGCGGCTTGGCGGAGGTGAGGGAGGTAGAACCGGCGGTCTCGCCGACTGGCCCTCGCGGGTTCGTGGTCGGGGGGCGGGACCGCCGCCGTGGTAGGCTCCCCGCGATTCCACCGAGGGTGCCGCGATGCGCAAGCTGTCGATCGGACTCGCACTGCTGCTCCTGGCGGTCGCCGCCCTGGTGCTGGTCACCCTGGTCCGGGCGGGGCAGTTCCGCTCCATCGAGCCCCTGATCCCGGGGGAGTGCACGGTCATCGAGGGCGTGGTGGGCGCCGAGGACCTCACCGTGGACCACGCCCGGGGTCTGGCCTGGATCAGCGCGGACGATCGCCGGGCGACCATGGCGGGGGCGCCCGCGCGCGGCCAGCTGCTGACCATGGATCTGACCGCAACCGAGCCCCGCTTGGTCGAGCTCACCCCGGCCGAGCCCGCCGACTTCCACCCCCACGGGCTCAGCCTGTGGACCGGCCCGGACGGCCGGCAGCGCCTGTTCGTGATCAACCACCCGGTGGGTGGGGGCCACGTGGTGGAGATCTTCGATCTCACCGAAGCGGGCGGCCTGGTGCACGCCGAGAGCGTCACCCACCCGGCCATGAGCCGCCCCAACGACCTGGTGGCGGCGGGTCCCCGGCAGTTCTACCTGGGCAACGACCACCGCCACGACAGCGGGCTGTTGCACCACATCGAGACCCTGCTGGCCCTGCCCTGGTCCGGCGTGATCTTCTTCGACGGCGAAGGAGCGTGGGAGGTGGCCAGCGGCCTGGCCTACACCAACGGGATGCAGCTGTCGCCCGACGGTCGGACCCTGTGGGTCGTGGAGACCACCGGCAAGGCGCTGCACCGCTACCTGCGGGACCCCGACAGCGGCGGGCTCACCCCGGACGGGTCCTGGGATCTGGGCAGCGGGCTGGACAACGTGGAGTGGGACGAGCAGGGCCGCCTGCTCATCACCGCCCATCCGCGCCTGCTGGACTTCAGCGCCCACGCATCGGACGCGCGGGAGCGCTCGCCCACCCAGGTGATCCGGGTCGAGCCCGGGGAGCCGGGCGGGTTCGAGACGATCTACATGGAGCCTGGCGAGCTGCTCTCTGGAGGCAGCGTGGCTGCGGTCTACCGCGGTCGGATGCTCATGGGGTCGGTGTTCGAGCCCTGGCTGCTGCTCTGTGATCTTCCCGACGCCTCATCCCCAGCGCCAGCAGGCCCACGCTGAGGGCCAGCAGCGAGCCGGCGCCGCGGCGGCCCCCGCTGGCGCACCCGCCGCAGCCCTCGTCGGGGAAGCGCAGGCCGGGCACGTCGTCGTCGTCCCCGGAGTCGCCGGGGATGGTGGGATCGCCGCTGTCCGGCTCGTCGGCGCCGCCCCGGCCGCCGGCGATGCGCAGCGTGGAGTAGTAGCGGTCGCCGTCCCAGCCGGAGCCGTCGGACCAGGTGGGGCCGGTGATCTCCTCGCTCAGCTCCGGCGCCAGCCAGCAGCTGAGGCCATCGGGCCCCCGGGCGCAGAGGTCGGCGTCGCCGTCGCCGTCGATGTCGGCGGTGCGCAGGGTGGTGTAGTAGCGGTGGTCGTCCCAGCCCGCGTCGTCGGACAGGGCCGGGCCTTCGACAGAGGACCCGAAGGACGCGCCCTCCCACGGCCACCACCACACCCCGGCGTTGGCGCGGGCCAGCAGGTCCTGGTCGCCGTCGCCGTCGATGTCGGCCAGCTGGATGGTGGCGTAGTTCGAGTGGTCGCCCCAGCCGCTGGCGTCGGACAGCTCGGGGCCCTCGATGGCGGCGTCGAAACCGCTGCCCCGGGACAGGTGGCAGACGAAGCCCTCGGGCGCCCGGCCGCAGAGGTCGGCCCGGCCGTCGCCGTCCACGTCCTCGAAGCGCAGGGTGGACCAGGACGCCACGTCGTCCCAGCCGGCCTCGTCGCTCCAGGCGGGCAGGGAGCCCACGCCCTCGAAGCCCTCGCCGGTGGAGCGCCAGCAGTAGACCTGGGCGCCGCCCCGGGCGCAGAGATCGTCGCGCCCGTCGCCGTCCATGTCCGCCATGCGGATGGTCCCGTAGTAGCGGGGGCGGGTCCAGCCCAGATCGTCCGACAGATCCTCCATCGCGATGGAGGCGTCGAAGCCCGCCCCGGTCGAGGGGTAGCAGCGGAAGCCCGCGGCGGCCCGGGCGCAGAGGTCGTCCCTGCCGTCGCCGGTGACGTCCGCCAGGCGGATGGTGGTGGCGTGGTCCAGCCCGCCCCAGCCGCTGTCGTCGGACAGCTCGGGGCCTTCGATGGCGGTGGCCAGCCCGCTGGCGCCGGTCCAGCAGCTGACGCCCTCGGCCCCGCGGGCGCAGAGGTCGGCCAGCCCGTCGCCGTCGATGTCACCCCAGCGAAGGGTGGCGTAGTGCTGCTCGCTCGAGAACCCCGCGTCGTTGGACAGGGCGTCCTGCTCCCAGCTGGCCTCGAAGCCGTCGCCGGTGGCGCGGTAGCAGCGCAGCCCCGCGGCGGCCCGGGCGCAGGCGTCGGCCCGGCCGTCGCCGTCGATGTCGGTGGAGCCGCCGTCGAGCAGGTGGGCGCCGAGGACCAGCTCGTCGAGCCAGAAGTCGCAGCTCTCCGGCGCGCCGGAGCCGCTGGCCCAGACCGCCAGGTGGTTGGCCACGGTGCGCTGGGAGCCGTCGGAGGGGTCGTTGAGCACGCCGTCGGCGGCGCTCCAGAGGGTGGAGGAGCCGCCGCCGTCGAGGTTCAGGGCGGTGTCGGCGCCCAGATCCACCATCAGATCGCCCAGCTGCTGGCAGGTCATGCCGTCGCTGCTCGAGCTGCGGCCGTCGACCACCACCAGCCACAGGGTGCGGCGGTCCTCGGACAGGCCCACGGCGGAGCGGGGGTTGAGGCTGGTGCAGTGGCTGGGGGCCGAGCTGTAGGAGGACAGGGCCACCCCGCCCACGACCAGCTTGGGGTAGCCACCGACGGCCTCGTCCATCCAGTCGTCGGGAGAGGACCAGGTCTCCACCGGATCGCTGATCCACGCCTTGTCCCGCCCGAAGGCCACGAAGCCGTTCCAGTCGTTGTCGCTGTGCCAGTACTCGCCGGCGCCGATGGCCAGGCCGGTGGGCCAGTAGCCGTCGTAGGAGAAGAAGTCGCCGTTGATGCCCGCCTGGGCGCCCACCTCGCCGGTGAACGAGGACAGGGTCTGCTGGCGCTCGTCCTCGCGGGTGGCCCGCAGCTGGACGCCCCGGGCGCAGAGGTCCACCTCGAGGGCGTGGATCTGGTTGGGCTCGGAGCTGGTGCGGTGCAGGTAGCGCACCCCTGGGTGGGGGTCGGACCATGTGTCGGTGGCGCCGGCGGGCAGCGCGAGGATCAGGGCGACGACGGAGAGCATGGTCCTAGTTGTGGATGCTGCGGACCAGGCGGAAGCCCAGGGTGTCGTCCCGGTACAGCTCGCCCTGCCACAGCCGGTTCGCCGAGCGGGTGAAGCGGGCCTGGGTGTCCCAGCTGCCGCCGCGCTTGACCAGCCGGGGCTGGCTGCCCGCGCCCACCGGGTCGGTGACCGCGTCGGCGGTGAACTCGACGTAGTAGTCCTGGCACCACTCCCAGACCCCGCCGTGCATGTCGTGCAGGCCCCAGGCGTTGGCCTCCTTCTGGGCCACGGGCATGGAGCTGGTGGCGTTGCCGCAGGTCCAGGCGATGTCGTCCAGCAGGGATCCGTCGGACAGCTCGAGCCCGCCTTCGCACAGATCGGCGTCGGCCTCGACCAGGTCCGCGCCGTTCGAGAACGCCGTGCTGGTCCCGGCCCGGGCCGCGTACTCCCACTCGGCCTCGGTGGGCAGGCGGAAACCCCGGCAGAGGTAGGGGCTCTCGATGTTGGACTTCAGGCTGCAGCTGACGTCGGGCAGCTGCCCGGTGCAGCTGTAGCAGCTCTGGAAGCCGGTGCACTCGGACAGGGCGTTGGCGAAGTACGCAGCCTCGCTCCAGCTGACCTCGTCCACGGGGCAGCGGTTGCAGCCGGGGTTGTTGCTGTTGTCGTACCCCATCAGCGCCTGGAAGTCGGCCTGGGGGACCTCGGTGCGGCTCATGTTGAAGTCGCGGGTCAAGGTGACGCTGTGGGCGGCCTCGTCGTCATTGCGGCCCTCTTCGTCGGCGGGGCTGCCCATGGTGAAGCTGCCCGCCTGGACGCGCACGAACTCGAGGCTGAGCCCGCAGTCCACGCCCGTGTCGTCGGGATCGGGGACCGCGACGCGGCTGTCATCCGGCTCGGGATCGCCGCATGCGCAGAGGGCGGTGACCAACAGCAGCGACGGGGCGATGTGGGAACGCATGGGAACCTCGCTCGGCGGCCGTGTAACGCGGCCGGTGGTGGCCGTGTGCGCGGTGAAATACGGACCCCCATGCTTTCCACGCTCCAGGCTTCGGCCACCACGCTCGCCGCTCGAATGCGTCGCCGGGAGCTCGAGCCCCGCGCCGTGGTCGAGGCCCACATCCAGCGCATCCAGCTGGTGGACCCCGCGCTCAACGCCATGGCGGCTGAGCGCTTCGACGAGGCCCGCGCGGAAGCGGACGCCGCGGGCCGCCGCATCCGCGAGGCCGGCCCCGACGAGCCCCTGCCCCCGCTGCTGGGGGTGCCGTGCACGGTCAAGGAGTTCCTGGCGGTGCGGGGCATGCCCTGGACCGCGGGCATCACCGCCCGCCGCGGGCGTGTGGCCGGTGGGGACGCCACCGTGGTGCAGCGGCTGAAGGCCGCCGGCGCCATCGTCCTGGGCGTGACCAACATGGCCGAGGGCGGCCTGTGGATGGAGGCCCGCAACCCCGTCTACGGCCACACCCGCAACCCCTGGGGGCTGCGGCGCACCGCGGGGGGCTCGAGCGGCGGCTGCGGCGCCCTGGTGGCCTGTGGCGCCGTGCCCTTCTCACTGGGGGCCGACATCGGGGGCTCCATCCGCATCCCCGCGGCCTTCTGCGGCACCCTGGGCCACAAGCCCAGCGGCCGGGTGGTGCCCACCACCGGCCACCTGCCCCAGCCCCACGGCCAGGCCCGGGCCATGCTCTGCCTGGGCCCCATCGCCCGGCGGGGCGAGGACCTGATGCCGCTGCTGCGCATCCTGGCGGGCCCCGACGGCTACGACCCTGTCGCCAGGCAGGGCATGCTCGTCGCGGCCGAAGACCGCGTGGATCCCCGGGAGCTCGAGGTCTTCCCGGTGGAGAGCCACCTGGGGGTCGCGGTCTGGCCGGAAGCCCGCCGCGCCGTGCGACGCGCCGCCAGGGCCCTCGGGGCGCTGGGCGCCACCGTGCATCCCCCCGACGCCCTGTCCCTGGGCAACGGGGTGCTGCCCTGGAGCGCGGCGCTGATGGCCCCCGGCGGCGAGCGCTACCGGGAGATCCTCGGCGCCGGCGACAGCATCCCCCTGGGGCGGGAGATCCTGCGGCGGGCCGTGGGCCGCAGCCGCCACAGCGCGCTGCCCCTGATCGTCTGCGTGCTCGAGGCCCTGCTGGGCGGCGTGCCCAACGACTACGAGCGCGCCATGATCCGGCTGGCCCAGCGGCGCCAGGCCCTCGAGGCCCGGCTGGGTCCCCGCGGCGTGATCCTGCACCCTCCCTGGAGCCGGCCGGCCCCTCGCCACCGCGCGGCCTTCCTCGGCCCCTTCGACTGGGCGTGCACCGCCTTGTTCAACGCCCTCGAGCTGCCCGCCACCGTGGCCCCGGTGGGCTTCGAGCGCCACGGCCTGCCCACCGCGGTGCAGATCGTGGCCCGGCGGGGCGACGACGCGCGGACCATCGGGGTCGCGCGTCTGCTCGAGCGCCAGCTGGGCGGCTGGGTGATGGCGGAGCCCGGGGGCTAGCCCTCGTCGAGGGTGCGGTAGCGCGAGCTGTCGTGCCCGTGGCGGGCCCTCCTGGCCATGGTGGCCGGGGTGAAGAGCAGGTCGATCTCGGCGCGGATGGCTTCGAGCTGCCGCGCCTCGGCCTGCAGGTCGCCCAGGCGCTCCGCGATGGGCTCGCAGTCTCCCAGCTCGAAGCCCAGCCAGCGCCGCCCTTTCAGCTCGGCGGCCGCCGGGGTCGTGCCGCTGCCCGCGAAGGGGTCGAGCACCAGGTCTCCAGGCTCGGTGGCGATGTCCAGCACCCGGTCCAGCAGCTTCAGCGCCAGCTCGTTGGCCCCTCGGTTCTTGTAGCGGCGGTGGCGCACCGGCGGGATGTCGGTCCAGACGTCGGTGAGGTTGAGCCCACGGGGGTTCAGCTTGTTCTTGTAGCCGCCGTAGTCCTTGATCTCACCGCCGCAGTGCCTGCATGCCTGCAGGGGCAGGCGGTGGGGGGCGAAGACCCGGGGCCGGGGGCCCTTGACGAAGTACAGCAGGCTGTAGTGGGAGGGGTAGAGGCGCTTGGGGATGGGCAGGGAGAACTTGATGTCCACCGCGATCCAGTGCTTGAGCTCCAGGTGCCGGTCGATGTGGGCGGCCAGGTGGATGTTCCACTTGGGCAGGTTGTAGAGGAACAGCGCGCCCCCCGGCGCCAGCACCCGGATCAGCTCGTCCAGCCAGCGGCTGCACCAGCTGATGTAGTCGCGCTCGGCGAGCTCGTCGTCGATGGCCTCGCCGTAGTCCTTGCCCAGGTTGAAGGGGGGATCGGCGAAGACGCAGTGCACCGAGCGGCTGGGCACGGCCTGCAGCAGCGGCACGCAGTCGCCCTGGTACAGCCCGCCCAGGGCGGTGCGCAGGAACGGGTCGGGCAGCGCGGGCCTCGGCGGGGCCTCGACCGGGGGATCGCAGGGCCGATCGTGCGCCGCCAGCAGCCGCTCCAGCAGGGCCTGCGGCAGATCGCTGGCGCGCAGCTGCAGGGCCTCGGGGGAGGTGCCCAGCAGGGCCACCGCCCGGGGGATCAGCGCGGGCTCCGGCAGGCGGCCGCTCTGTTCCCACCAGCGCAGCTCGTCGGTGCTCACCCCCAGGGCCCGGGCCATGGCGCGGCGGCTCAGGCCGGCGGCCAGGCGCTTGGACTCCAGGAAGGCACCGACGGCTCGGGGCATGGCTCGCCTCGGGGGCTGGGGGCGAGAGTGTAGCGCGGCAGCGGGTCGGGATCCAGCGCTCAGCGGACGACCAGCACCACCAGCAGGGTCAGCAGCGCCAGCACGGCGAGGGCGTAGCCCCCCAGGGCCGCGAAGGGGTGGCGCACGGCGAGGCGGGCGGCCTCGTTCATCACCCTCTGGGTGAAGGTGACGTGGCACTGGATGGGGATGCGGCCCTCGGCCCGGGCGTCCAGGCGCAGGAGCATGGCCTTGGTGTCGGCGTAGCGCTGCGCGGGGTCCTTCTGCATCCCGCCGTGCACGAACCACAGGATGTCCATGGGCACCTGGCCCTGGACCGGGTGCCGGGGGAGCTTCACCAGCTTGGGCTCGATCTTCTGCACGCCACCGATCATCTCGAGGCTGTCCTGCAGCTCGTGCAGGTAGTGCTCGAGCCCGATGAGCTCGTGGAGGATGACGCTCAGGGCGTAGATGTCGCTGCGGGCGTCCAGGGGCTCGCCCCGGGCCTGCTCGGGGGACATGTAGGCCGGGGTCCCCAGCACCTGCCCGGCGCGGGTGTCGCTGAGGCGCTCGCCGCTGTCCGGGCCGGGGGCCGGGGCCTCCCGGGCTCCGGCGGGTTCTGGGGCCGCGGGGTCCAGGGGCCGGGCCAGGCCCCAGTCCAGCACGGTGATCTCGCCGTGCTCGCCGACCATGATGTTGGCGGGCTTGAGATCCCGGTGCAGGATGCCGGCGTCGTGGGCGAAGTCCACCGCCTCGAGCACCCCGCGGAAGATGCGCATGCGCTCCTCGAAGCCGTAGCTGGCGTGGGTGGCCCGATCGCCGGCCTTCAGGCGCCGGATGATGTCCGCCAGGGTCTCGCCTTGCACGTACTTCATCACGAAGTAGTGGCGGCCCAGGTCGTCCACGCCCACATCGTGGATCGGCACGATGTTGGGGTGCTCCAGCTGGCCCACGGTGCGGATCTCGTCGGCGAAGCGGGCCAGGCCCGCGGCGTCCTCGAGCCCCACACGGCGGCGCTTGACCGCCACCAGCCGGCCGATGTCGTTGTCCAGGACCGCCTCGACCTCGCCCATGCCGCCCCGGCCCAGGTGCTGCTCGAGGCGGTAGCGGGGCTGGGGCATGTAGGGGGTGGCCGTGGGGTCGCCGGGGCGCGGCAGCACGGTGAAGCGCAGGGCGGGGTCCTGGGGTGGTTCGTCCGTGGGCGGACCGTCGAAGCCTCCCGGGGCGCCCGCGGGGGTGGGTGGGCGGTCCGGGTGCCAGGTGTCCGAGCCGGGGTCGGGGGGCTCGAACAGGGTGTCCCCCGCCGGCGCCTGGCGCTCGAGGGTGTGCAGGTCCCCGTCGAGGGGCAGGGTGTCCTGGCTCTTCGGCTTGCTGGTCATGGGCTGCTCGCTTGACATCGTCGGTTGTAGCACGGGGTTCGCGACGGATGGTGTCGCTGCGCGACGCATCGTCGATCCGGGGAGCGCGGTCCGACCTGGCGCGTGTGCGCGCGGCGGCGCCTCGTTCTTCATTACAGACGAACAACGAACGGTTTCGTGACAGCCCAGCCGGCGCCCGGCCCGCGTCCTCGCCGGCACGCCCCTTGCATCCTCCACAGTCCCGGACCTGGAGGTGATCGTGGATCGTGTGCGCTCGTGGATCGTCGCTGGGGTGAAGCGCGCGCTGCGGGCCGCCCTCGTGACCAGCACGCTCACCATGGCCTTCCTGGCCCATCTGGGAGTCCTCGGCCTCATCGGCTGGGTCGTGCTCACCCAGGGCTGGTGGATGGGGGCCCTCCCTGGCGAGGACATCGCGAGCCTCGAGGTGCTGCATCCGGTGCTGCGCCCCAAGGTCGACGCGGTCGTGGCGGAGCTGGAGGAGCAGGGCTGGGAGGTGCGCGTGTCCTCGGGGTGGCGCAGCGCGGAGCGCCAGGACGCCATCTACGCCATCGGCCAGCTGGCCGAGCGCATGGGGCAGGCCCCCTGGAGCCGGGTGCGCGGTGGCCGCTCCTGCCACAATCAGGTCCTCGAGGACGGCAGCCCGGGATCGGCGGCGGTGGATCTCGCCCCCGCCGGGGTCACCGACCTGGATCGGCGGGCGGCCTTCTACCGGGCCCTGGGAGCGGCCGCGAAGGACCAGGGGCTGCGCTGGGGTGGAGACTTCGGGCGCACCAACCTCGTCTGGGCTCGCTACGACATCGGCTGGGACCCCGCCCACATCGAGGACCGGGCCCTGTGCCTGCGGCTGCGGTCGGTGTTGGAGACCTGAGCGCGAGCTGGGGCGCCCGACGGCGTCCGAGGCGTGAATCTATCGCTCGGATGGTAATACCGCCGGGTCCAACGGCAGCGTGACCACCAGCGTCGTGCCCTCGCCGGCCTCGCTGTCGGCCTTCAGCGTCCCTCCGTGGGCGCGGATGCTGCGCTCCGCGACCGGCAGGCCCAAGCCGAAGCCGGGTCCCAGGTGCTCGCCAGGGCGGTCCAGGGAGCTGGGGGAGAACAGGCGCGGCAGCAGCCAGGGCTCCACCGCGACGTCGCTCCACAGGGTGATCCGCGCCAGGGGGGGCTCGCCGTTCGTCGTGGTCTTGGCGGCCACGGTCACCTGGATGGGGTGGTGCTGGGCCCTGTCGAGGCTGAACCCCAGCAGGTTGGTGAGCGCGCGGCGGAGCTGGTCCCCGTCGAAGTGGCCGGGGATGGCGTCGGCGGGCACGGCCAGATCCACGGTGATGCCGCGCTCGTCGGCGCGGGGCGCGAAGGCATCGACGGTCTCTCGCACCAGCGCGACCAGCTCCGTGGGGCGTCGGGACGGCGGCCCACCGCACTGGAGCTGCCGCAGCTTCGAGGCCAGGGCCCGGGCGTTCTCTGGCGCCTCACCATCGTCCAGCTCGCTGGCCAGCACCTGTGCCAGCTGTGAGATGTGCTCGAGCTGCAGGTCCAGGTGCTCCCGCTGGAAGCTGATGGCCGAGGCCAGGGCGCTGTCGATCTGTGGCACCAGCGCCTCGAGGGCGTCGAGCACGGGCGGCTCGAAGATGCTGTCGTCCCGCATGGCGCCCACCAGCAGGACGGCGCGGCGCTCGGGGTGCTCGGCGATGGGCAGGGCGATCTCCGCGCCCCAGCGGTGCATGTGCTGGGCCAGCTCCAGGGGCGCCGGCCTGGACGCTGTGGCCTCCAGTGGGGTGGCCAGGGCCGGTCGGGCCTGGGAGAACAGCCAGTCGATGCCCGGCAGCTGTGCTGGGATGGACGTCGGCACGCCCAGGTAGGTCCCCGCGGTGCCCCGGAGGACCAGACCCTTGCCGTCATGGCGGTCCAGGTACAGGCCCGCCCAGCAGGTGTCGAGACCCTGGATCAGCAGCGCGGAGAGGCGCTGCCCGACCGCCTCGGGGGAGGGCAGCCCCACCAGCCGCTGTGCGCCCTCCATCAGCTGGCCCCGCCGCGCGGCTGGCAGGGAGCTGTCGTGCAGGCTGACGGAGGCTCGCACCCGGCGGCCCAGGCCCTGGGAGATCCACATCAGGATCAGGAGGCCCGCCAGCAGCACGATCGCCATGGCGGGGTGCACGGTCCCGCCGGTGTGGTGCACAGCCAGCAGGATCACCGCGAAGATGGGGACCAGGATCGCGCCGCCGAGGGTGACATAGGCCGCCAGCAGGCGCAGGTAGTTCCGGATGCCCCACAGCCGGTCCGTGAGGAAGGCGAAGCCCATGAAGCCCAGGCCCACCAGGATGCCGATGGTGGTCAGCGGGTACTCGACCACATGCATGAGGAAGAAGCTGGCGATGGCCAGGCCCATGCTCATGCCGAGCCCGAACAGGAACAGGTGGATGCGGCTGCGCAGGTAGGCGTCGCTCGAGCGGGCGCGGAAGAGCATCATCCCGATGCTCACCAGGAAGATGACCAGGCTGTAGAGTGCGAACACCAGGTAGACGACGCCGTACTCGGGCTTGATGTACGGCCCGTCGCGCACGTAGCCGAGCACGAACCACGGGCTGAAGGTCAGGACGGCGAAGCCGGTGCACACCACCGCCGAGGCCGTCACCAGCCGACTCCGCAGCTCGGCTCGGACCTGCACCAGGTGCAGGCTGAACGCCAGCAGGAAGTGCGGGATGTACATGAAGCTCCAGCAGGTCGCCAGCTGCCAGAACTTGGCGGTCTCGATGTCGGGCGCGTGGAAGATCACCAGGCTCGCGAAGCTGATGCAGCCGAAGGTCGCCGCGAAGCCCGCGAAGGCGCGGTTCCGGGCGTCCCGCGGATCCCGGAGCAGGGCGTAGACGCAGAGGAGTCCCGATGCCAGGGTCGCGAAGAACGACTCGTGGAGCCAGAAAGGCATCGGATCCCTCCCTCCATGGTGTCAGTGCCGAGTGCTCGAATCCTACGGGCTCCGACCCGGTTCGGTCAAGCTCGGATTCCGGTCTGGCCTCACAGGTGAAGATTCACCTGAGCGTTGGGCCCGTGACCCTGATGTTCCACTGGTTTTCCACAGGATCAGCGACCGGTGGAACTGTGCGAAAGTGTCGTTCCCAACGGAAACATCGGCGGTGACTGCTCACTTGCACCGTCAAGACTTCCACAGGAAGGGAAAATCGAGGGGAAGGAGCGCAGCCCCCTGGCTCAGGCGTGCTTCTGGGCCCAGTACACCAGGCCCTGTGCGTTGATCTCCACATCGAGCTTGGTCCAGCCGTCGAAGCTGCGTTGGTCCAGGGTGCCACCAAGCCTCTCGAAGTGGTCGCGCAACGTGTGCTGGACCGCGGCCTTCATGGCGTCGTGGCGCGCGGGCCCAGCGGGCTGATCGGCCACCAGCGCCCGTGCCGCCTCCATCCAGCTGGTGAGCAGGGCGCGCAGATCGGCGGCCAGGCGGGGATCCCAGGCCACCGCGCCGTAGTGGGTCAGGTAGAGCCAGCGAGGGGCGAGGGCCTCGATCCGCTCCATGCTGGCCAGCATCGCGTCGGGGGCGAGCTGGGTCGGCGCTGTGGTCGGGAACAGGAAGCGGCCCTGGGGTGTGGTCAGGGCGCGGTAGCCCAGGCCGTAGACGTCTCCTGTGAACACGCCATCGCTGGCCGGATCGTGCACGGCGATGTGATGCCAGGCGTGGCCAGGAGTGTGCAAGACGTGCAGGGGGCGCCCGGCCAGGTCCACGATCTCGCCATCGGCGGGCGTCAGCACACGCTCGGCGGGCACTGGCTCGATCTCGCCGTACAACGCGGACATCTCGGCTTCACCGTAGACGGCCGTGGCCCCCGCGATCAGGGCGCGGGGATCGATCATGTGCTTGGCGCCGGAGGGGTGCACCACCAAGCGCGCGCTGGGGAGCTCCCGCAGCAGCGCCCCGGCGCCGCCGGCGTGGTCCAGGTGCACGTGGGTGACGAACACCCAATCCACGGCGTCGCGCGGAATGGAGCGGGCCTCGAGGGCCGCCAGCAGCCGGGGGACCGCCAGGCTCGTGTTGCACTCCACGAAGGCGGCGCGGCCGCCGTGCTCGAGCAGCCAGGCGCCGGCCTGCTCGGGGCGCACGTAGTGGGTGTCGATGAGGTGCAGATCGGGGGCGTGGGTTTCCATGGGCTCTCCTGGAGGCGCGCTCCTAACGCGACGGGCCTGCTACCATGGAACGGCGCCCGGTCCTGGCGCTCGAACCTCGGCTTCGGGAGACCCATGCGATCCACCCTCGCCCTGCTGGCTCCCGTGCTCGTGGCTTGCTCTGCCTGTGCCGACGGCTGCGTCTCCGCCAACCCCTGCCACGGCCTCCCTGCCGTGACCGACAGCTGCGGGGCCTACGTGCCCACGGGCGAGAGCGAGCCCGTCTGCGGCTGCCCGGTCACGGTCCCCGAGGACCAGCCCTACTGCACGACCCCCGATCCCCGGGCGCCCATCTCCATGTCCTGGTGGGACAACGCGGACCCCGAGACCTACCAGCTGGGTACCTGGCCGGATCTGTCATCGCTCGACGACCAGACCTGCCCGAACCAAGCCGATCTGGCGGTCCTGGGCGGAGAGGCCGCGCCAGCGGGCAGCCTCCCCATGTCCGTGGAGCGCAACCGGGAGCGGGACTGGGTGGAGCTGACCTTCTCCCCGGGTGGGGATCTGGCCGTGCTCTACGAGCGCCACGCCCCCGGCTACGTCCGCGCGGGCAGCCTGCTGCGCTGCGCCTCGGGCGATGATCCCGGCTGGATGGTGGAGACCTTCCTGCAGACGGTCACCTCGCCCTTCGTGCGCTGGGGGGTGGCCGAGGGTGACGCCCGGCAGATCTACCTGATGCTCGACGACTTCTACCGCGTGACCATCGGCGTCGAGCCGGTGCTCGCCCGGCCGCCCCTGGGCGGCGAAGAGCGCCCGGTGATCGTCATCGAGCAGGCCGAGCTGCTGGCCCGCTCCGAGGCGGGATCGCTGGCGTTCGGCGATCTGGATGTGGGCTTCGACCTCGACGAGCAGGGCGCCCCCCGGGACCGCTGGGCCATGTACATGAGCGGCCTGGATGCCAGCTATGTGCCGCTCTACGTCGAGTCGGCCATGTATGTCACCGACCTGGCCGACTGCGCGGACGACTGCACAGAGGACATGGCCTTCTGCTGCCGCACGGCCCTGCTGACCATCGGCGACAGCGACCACCCGGACACCCCCACCAACCCCGGCATCTCCGACGACGGCCACCTGCTGGCGTTCAACCGGTTCACCTCGACCCGGGAGCAGTGCCCCGAGTGGGCCCTCTGCGCCCAGGAGCACGTGCTGTTCAACCCGCTGGACGACCCGGATCTGTTCGCCGCCCACTGCGTCGAAGACGCCGAGCACGACGGCTTCGAGGCCCCCATCGACTGCACGGATCTGCTGGGCTCGGCCGGCCGCTTCGACGACGTCGCGTGCCCCGACCACAGCTGCTGCGGCGAGGACGGCGTGGACTGCTCCCGCTGCATCACCATCGGCGCCCAGCCCGAGGTGGCCAACGCCTGTGGGAGCGAGGGTGAGGGGGTGCGGGAGCGCAACTACGTGGTGTTCTTCGAGCTCGACGGCGCGACCTGGGTAGGCTTCCGATCCGCGGACCTGCTCGGAGACCAGAGCGAGGAGCTGCACCTGTACCGGCTGGGCTTCGATGACGACGGAGCCTTCGCCAGCATCGACGACGACGACGTGATCAAGCTGCTGCTCGGTCGCGGTGACGAGACCGCCATGGGCGACTTCGGCCCGGGCCCCTGGCGGCGCCTGCCCGGCCATGCGGCCTGCGACTGATCCCGGCCGAGACGTTGGCGTCTCGGGGATTTAGAATGGCGCCGATGCGTCTCCATCCTGCCCTGCTGTTGCTGCCCCTGGTCGTCGCCACAGGCGCCGACGGCGACGTGCGCCTGGGCTGTGGCTTCGGCGATCGCGGCAGCATCACCGACGCCGACAGCGACGGCTTCGGGGACACCATCGACTGCGACGACAGCGATCCCGAGATCAACCCCGACGCCGACGAGCTGTGCGACGGGGTCGACAACGACTGCGACGGCGAGCTGGACGAGAACGAGGCCACCGACGCCATCACCTGGTACTGGGACGCGGACCACGACGGCTGGGGCGTGGCCGACGGCGAGACCGTCGAGGCCTGCAGCCAGCCGGACGGCTACGGCCCCGCCGGGGACTGCTACGACCACGATCCGCGCATCTCCCCCGACGCCACCGAGACCTGCGACGGGGTGGACAACGACTGCGACGACGAGATCGACGTCGACGCTGTGGACGCCTCGACCAGCTGCGCGGACGAGGATCGGGACGGCTACGGCGACCCCGCCTTCTGTGTCGAGTCCTGCTGGGTCCCCAGCGGCTTCGTCGAGGACGACGCGGACTGCGACGACAGCGACCACGCCGTGAACCCCGGCGCCGAAGACATCTGCGACGAGATCGACAACGACTGCGACGGGGTCGCCGACCCCCAGGCCGGGGACGCCGACGGCGACGGGTGGGACGGCTGCGACGGCGACTGCGGCCCCGACGACCCGGCCGTGAACCCCGACGCCGACGAGGTCTGCGGCAACGGTGTGGACGACGACTGCGACGGTACGGCCGGCGACTGCGGCGTCGAGGGCAGCTACGCCCTGGGCGGCGCCGGGCTGCTGCTCACCAGCCCCTCCGCCTACGACGCCGTGGGCCGCGGCCTGGGCGCGGTGGGGGATCTGGACGGCGACGGCGTCGACGACCTGGCCATCGGCGCCCCCTTCGCCAGCGGCGCCCCATCGGATCACGGGGCCGTCTACATCCTGCACGGTGGCCCCGGGCTGCGGGACGACGCCGAGCGCTCGCTGGACCAAGCCGCCGTCGTGATCCGTGGCAGCCTGCACGGCGACATGCTGGGCTGGTCCGTGGCCGGCGCGGGGGATGTCGACGGGGACGACCGCGACGACCTGCTGCTGGGCGCACCGTGGGACGGCGCCTCCGGCTTCCCCTCCGGCGCGGCCTATCTGGTGTCGGGCGCCGCCCTGGACGGGGTGTCCGGCGAACAGGCCATCGGGGACCTGGGCTCGCGCATCGGCGGCGGCGCCTACGACGACCAGCTGGGCTGGTCCCTGGATGTGGCCGGTGATGTGAACGGCGATGGGGTCGCCGACCTGCTCATCGGCGCGCCCTTGGCCGACAGCGCGGCGCCCAGCGCCGGTGCGGCCTACCTGATCCTGGGCCCTGTCACCGCCGACCTGGACGTGTCCGAGGCCTCGGCGCGCTTCACCGCCGACGCGCTGGACGACGGCCTGGGCGCGGCCGTGACTGGGCTCGGTGACATCGACGGCGACGGCATCGACGATCTCGCCGTGGGGGCCTACCGCCGGGAACACCTGAGCACCGACGGCGGCTTCGTGGCCGTGCAGCTGGGCCACAGCGAGTTCGCCGGTGACTACGACATCCTGCACGCCGACATCGAGCTGTCCGCGGCCCAGAATCGGGCGTTCTCTGGCTGCGCGCTGGACGGAGCGGGGGATGTGGACGGCGACGGCTACCGGGACATCCTCGTGGGGGCCCGGGGCCAGGACTACGCCGAGGCCGACGTGGGCGTGGCCTTTCTGGTGTCGGGAACCTACCTGGGCTTCGCCAACCTCGACTCGAACTCCACGGCCTCGTTCCGGGGCGTCCAGGCCTACGGCTACGCGGGCTCGTCCGTGGCGGGGCCTGGGGATCTGGACGGCGACGGCTTCGCCGACGTCGTGATCGGCGCCCCCTACGCCGGCTCGGTGTCCAACGCCGGCGAGGCCGCGCTGTTCCTCGGCCCCGTCGAGGGCACCCTGTCCTTCGACGACGCGGACGCTTCCCTCGACGGCGACGGGACCGGCCGCATGCTCGGCGAGCGCGTCGCGGGCGCGGGGGACGTGGACGGCGACGGCCGACCCGATCTGCTGGTCGCCGTGCCCGGCTATGATCAACCCAGCGCAGACGCTGGAGCAGCCTGGCTGCTCTGGGGAGGAGACGGCCTGTGAAGTCCACTTCGATCCTCGGCTTGCTGATGCTCACCGCGGCCATGTGCCGCTTTGGGGACGACAAGCC
This sequence comes from uncultured Enterobacterales bacterium, assembly GCA_964481655.1. GTDB lineage: Bacteria > Myxococcota_A > UBA796 > UBA796 > JAFGLY01 > CALDOK01. Next base: position 72,495 of record CAYZVO010000007.1, read on the forward strand.
CGTCGACACTCAGGACACCGGGGGCGACACCGACCCGGCGGACTCCCCCGGCGACAGCGTCCCCGACAGCACGGTGGACACCTGGACCGGGGCCAGCGACACCCAGGACACCGGCGACGAGCCGGTGGAGCCCGAGACCCAGCTCATCCTGCTCGACGACGCCCGCGCCCTGTTCGTGGGACAGGCCTGGGCCGTGGACTGCGGCGAGGTGGTGGCCGGTGTGGGTGACATCGACGCCGACGGCGTGCCCGACATCGGGCTGGGGGACCCCGATGCCGAGTGGGACAACGGTGGAAGCGGCGCCGCCGTGTTCTTCTCCGGCGCCACCGTCAGCGGCACCATGAACATGCTGAGCGACTACGACCTGCGCCTCGAGGCCCTGGGCTACAACGAGGGCGCGGGCGCGGCCCTGACCATGGCCGGTGATGTGGACGGCGACGGCTACGACGACCTGGCCATGACCTCGCTGTCGGCCTGGTACAACGGCTACGACCCCGACGACGGGCAGCTGCACCTGTGGTACGGCCCGCCGGACAAGGGCGTGACCGAGCTGGACACCGCCGACTCCGACGCCAACGTGAGCCTGAACGTCACCGGCGTCTCCGTCATGGACGGCGGCGGTGATGTGGACGGCGACGGCCTGGCCGATCTCGTGGTGGGCATGGCCGAGCACGACGATCATCGCGGCGGCGTGGCCTGGGTCTTCATCGGGCCCGACCTGACCACCTGGTCCACCATCACGGGTGCGGACGCCGATCGCTGCGGCACCTCTGTGGCCATGGCCGGGGATGTGGACGGCGACGGCTACGACGACGTGCTCATCGGCGCCCCCCAGGACGGCCCCAGCGCCGCGAACCTGGCCGCCGGCTACGCGGGGGTCCTCCAGGGCAGCGCCATCGGCCCCGGCCCCACCCGGCTGGGCTCCGCCTGGGTGCGGGTGGTGGGCACCCGGGGCCACGAGCGGGCCACCGGCTACGCCGTGGCCGGCCTGGGCGACTTCGAGGGCGACGGCCAGGCGGATCTCGCCGTCGCCGCCACCGATCGGGACAAGGCCAGCGAGTGGACCGGCGAGCTGGCGGCGCTGGTGCGCGGCGCGGATGTCAGCGACGGCGGCATGTTCACCATGGACGACGCCCACGCCACCTTCGCCACCGACCAGCGCGGCTCGGTCCACAGCCGCATCAGCCTGGCGGGCCCGCTGGACTTCGACGGCGACAGCCTGATGGACTTCGTGGTCGGCGCCCCCGGCCACCAGTCCGAGAGCGGCGCCACCTACGTCTACCTGGCCGCCTGGCTGGGCGAGAGCGGCGAGCGTGGGCCCGACGACGCCCACTACCAGCTGATCGGGGCCGACCAGGGCGCCTTCGGCGCGGCCATGGACGTGGTGGGCGACATCGACGGCGACGGCCGCGACGAGCTGCTGGTGGGCGGCCCGAACTACGACACGGCGGGGGCTGCGGCGCTGTTCGGGGTGTTGGAGTAGGCGGGCCGTTCAGGCCGTCGGCCTGTCTTCGTCGCGGCCGATGCGAGTGGACGCACCGTAGAGCGAGACCGCCAGGGCGAGGGAGACGAGGCAGCACAACAGGCACGCCATCCCCACCGGTCCGACGAGGGATGGAACTCTGAGGTTCGCGGCCGCCAGGGTCCCGAACACCGCGATGTTGGCCAGCACCAGTAGGGCGACGACTCGGGTGCCGAGGCGCAGCTGGCGGGCCCGGAGTTCGATCTGATCCGCCGCCGATCCTCGTGGACGGCGCCTCGACAGCCATGCGGCGAACACTGCGAACGCACCCGAGCAGAGCACGACTGTGCACCACCAGACCGGGGAGAGCAGGGTGAGGTAGAGCTCCACGGGGATCAGAGGCTGGAGCCGAAGACCAGGTAGGCAGCGCCAGCGTTTGCGCCGTTGGTGGACTCCCCCGGTGCGCCGATCAGGATGTCGTCGAGACCGTCGAGATCCTGGTCCCCCGCGAAGGCCACGGACCAGCCGATCTCGTCGGTCTCGCCCTCGGCCTCGAAGCGGGTTGCGGCGACGTCGTCCAGGTCGGCGACGCCGCTCACTGGGCCGAGGACGAGCCAGGAGGCGCCGGGGATTTCTTCGAGGGAACGGCTGTTCCCGGAACCGACCAGGAAGTCAGCGTGCCCGTCGCCGTCAACGTCGCTTCCTCCGTCCATGCGAGAGCCTGCCAGGGTGCTGCGGTCGGTGGCGTAGAGGATCGCCGAGCTGTCGGATGAATCGATCACGCCTTCGGGGCCACCTCTGTGGTCCCCGAGGACCAGGTGGACCTGGCCACTCCAGCGGTCTCCGGAGATCTGGCCCTTGGGGGCGCCCACGAGGATGTCGGCGTAGCCGTCTGCGTCCACGTCCCCGGCGCCGGCCACCGAGGCGCCGAGGTCGACGCAGTCCTCGACACCATAGAGCTCCAGGTGCGCGTCCTCTCGAGCGATGTCCTCGGCCAGTGGGGCCAAGAACAGGAGGCCCACGCCGATCCCGTGGTCCTCCGCGGCACCGATCAGGATGTCGTCCAGCCCGTCCCCATCGACATCACCCGCGCTCGCGACCGCCGAGCCGACTCCGCTGCTGACGGCCTCGGCGCCATCGAACAGTGCGTCCGCTCGGCTCAACATCTTGTACCCACTCACGGGACCCAGGAACACTGCGACCTGGCCTGCTCCGCCCCAGCCGCTGACGTAGTACCCGGGATCGCCGATCATGATGTCGTCGTTGCCGTCTCCGTCGACGTCGCCCGCGCTCGAGACCGACCAGCCCGCCACGCCGTACCATTCATCCCCAAAGAGCATCGCGTCGGCCTCGAGGGTGTGGTAGATGCCGCTCACCGGCCCGTGGAACAGCACGGCAGCGCCGTTGTGGTCGTCCTCGGTGGGCCAGTCCTCGAACGCGTAGGGGGCACCCACCAGGATGTCGTCGTAGCCGTCTCCGTTGCTGTCACCGACCCCGGCGACGCTCGCTCCGGTCCAGTTGAAGCGGTCTCGGGCTTCTCCGTAGGCCCCCTGGATCCAGGCGTCAGCGTCGGTGAGGTCCAGATCGGCCACCACGGGCCCCCGCACTACCATGCTGGCCCCGCTCGGGTAGCCGGTCCAGTCGTCACCGAAGGCCGTTGAGTCCGGCCAGACACCGCCCACCGCGCCCACCAGGATGTCGCCGTAGCCGTCACCGTCGACATCCCCCGCCGCGGCGACCGACCACCCTGCAGCGGCGCCGTTGGTCGTGCCGTAGAGGACCACGTCCGCCCCGGACAGGGACCAAGACTCGGCCGCTGCGCAGCCCTCGTCCACCTGGCCGCTGCAGTCCTCGTCCGTCGTGCCCTCGCAGATCTCGGTGGCGTCGGGGCTTACATCGGCGTCGCTGTCGTCGCAGTCCTCCCCCCCGGCCTCGGTGGCGTCCCAGCCGTCCCCGTCTACGTCGGTCGGATCGGTGCCGTCGCAGTCCTGGTCGATCCCGTCGTAGGGGATCTCGCTGGCTCCTGGGTAGGCGTCGGCGTCAGCATCGTCGCAGTCTTCTCCGCCGGCCTCGGTGGCGGCCCAGCCGTCGCCATCGACGTCGTTCAGATCGGTACCGTCGCAGTCCTGGTCTACGCCGTCGTAGGCGATCTCCTCGGCTCCAGGGTGCACTTCATCGTCGGTGTCGTCGCAGTCCTCGTCCGCCGACCACCCGTCTCCGTCGAGGTCGACGGGTGGGTCTCCGGTGTCGGGGAGAGGGACGCTGTCGTCGCCGCCCGGAGGGGGCGTGCACGCGAGCATGATGATGGGGACGAGCGCGCGCATGGATCAGTTGTGCAGCACGGCGGCCAGCAGGCCCCCGAGGAACCAGTAGTCTTCGTCGTCATCGTCCACGCCGGTGTCCTGGGTGGCGAAGCAGCGGGCGCGGTTGTCAGAGCCCTGGTCCTTCGGAACGAAGAGCATCAGCTCACGCTTGAAGCTGGGCCTGGACCACGGGATCAGGGCCAGGTCCTCCACGCAGCCGGGATCGAGGACATCGTCGGTGTCCACCGCGGTGTCGCCGCTGTCTTCGTCCTCGAAGTAGAACTCGATGGCCGAGGTGTCCTCGATGGTGCGGCCGTTGTCCGAGCTGTAGCCCACCAGCCAGCGGGTGTGCTTCGCCTTGACGTAGATCTTGGACTCGGTTGGGTAGGGGAACGCTGCCGGGTCGTGCACGTTGTTGTTGGAAGAGCCCCTGGGCACCCACCAGGACTCGTCCGGGCACCAGGACAGATCCGCGGTGTCCGCGGTGTCCTCGAGCTCTGCTGTGTCTGCCGTGTCGCCGTCTTCCCACATCCCCTCCAGGCAGAACTTGGCGCCGGTGTCCGAGTCCCAGAGGCTACAGCCGCCGTCGAGATCCCAGCGCACGAGGTCGGCGCCGGCCTCGTCGTCACAATACTGGCACTCTCCGAGCGGCGTCCCGCTGGTCGTCCCCGAGATCAAGAAGGTCAGTTCGTCCGTCGCAGGATTCCAGGTGGGACCCAGGTCGTTCCAGAGGTCGTGCCCATGCCAACCGGCATCTGACAGGCAGGAGTGGCTCTCGACCTCGAACTCATCGACCACCGTGGCATCCTCGAAGTCACAGCACACCTCGCTGTACGGGCTGAGCAGGCACCCGGTGGTGGAGCTGCAGTCCCCGGAGTCGCTGCAGCACACGCCATAGTCGTCCCCGTCGTGGTCTGTGGAGAGCAGCGAGTGGATGGTGTTGTCTTCCGGATCTTCGGGTGATGATCTATGGTCCGTGGTCCAGAACAGGCGGAGCAGGTTGTTGGTGGCGCCGTCCCGTGTGGGGACCACCATGATGTTCGAGACGTTCGGGTAGTCCCCGCTGGAGCTGGTGACCTGGATGAGCTGCTCGGGGTCGCTCCACTGGTCGGGGTCGTTCACGTCGTCGGTCCAGGTGGTTCCCGTGGTGATCATGTAGATGCCGTGGGGATCGCCTGGGGTGCCCGAGGTGGAGCCGTGGAAGAACATGCCCACCTTGTCGTCGTGGGTGCCGGCCTGGAAGGCGTGCAGCTCGGGATCCGCCGCTCCTCTCCACAGCGGCAGGTCCAGAACCCCCACCCCCGTGTCTGTGTAGTCGTGGACGCCGTGGACCACCCACCGCTCCTTCTCGGTGATCACCTCGTCATCGTCGTTCTGGTTGCCGGTGCAGAGGACCGAGCAGCCCGAGGTCTCGCAGGCATAGATGGTGTAGGCGTAGCTGGTGTAGGCGTGGACCAGCATGTGCGTCGTGCTGGTCTCGTCCGTGTCCAAGTAGCCGAGCAGTGCGCCGTCCTTGCCGTCTGTCGGGTCAGGCGCGGTGGCCGTCCCTCTGGCGACTTTGTTGTAGCGCACCATGAGGGTGTCCGGGGTGCACGAGGTGCCGTAGCTGGTGCTCCAGGAGAGGTCGATCGCCTTGCTCTTCTTCCCTGTGGCGAGTGATGCATTCAGCTGGGCGTTCCACACCAACGGCGCGAACGCTTTGTGCATGGGAGCCACCAGTAGGCTCGCGAGCCCGATGCCTCCCATGATCCAGTCCCGGGCAGGCCTGCGCCTAGCCCGGCCTACTCGCCCGCTTGCTTGCTTGCTTGCTTGCTTGCTTGCTTGCTTGTCCATGTCCTCCCTCCGAGTCCTGTCTGGATGTTACCACAGGAACAGAGGGAGGGCAGGTCTACTCAGCGGCCCGCTGGTGTCTTCTCGCCTCTCCGCCACCGGAGATGTCGAACCTGTCCGCTCTGGAGGACCGGTTCCAGGGTTTCGCCCCGGAGAAGCGAAACCTGTCCCTGTAGGCGGACCGCTTTGGGCTTGCCGAGTTCGGAACTGCCGAACCTGTCCGCCGTTCCTGGAATGAGATCTTGATCCCCGCGAAATCCCGCTTCATCCTGGAGGTGTCACCCCGGGAGGTCGCCATGGCTCACTCGCTCCGCGCAGGCGCGCTCGCTCTGCTCGTGGTGGCCTGTGCACCCGCCGCCGACACCGCGGACACGGCCGACACCGGGGACACCGGGGACACGGGCCTGGTCGAGCGTCAGGCGGTGGCCGCCGAGGGCGCCTCCGACGCGCCGATCCGTCGGCGTGCCGCACGCGCTGCCCCGAAGCTCGGCGCCGTCGCGGCTCCGACGCCCGCGGTGCCCGCGGCCCGCCCCGGCGGCTTCGCCGCGTTCGTGACCAGCCTGCTCGACGCTGTCACAGCCGACGCCGACGACGAGCCCCCCGACGTGCCACACGGCTCCTCGGTCACCATCGACACCCCGGAGGCTCTCGCCGAGCTCGAGGGCATCACCCGCATCGTCGGCGATCTGACCATCCGCGAGACCGAGCTGACGGATCTGCGGGGCCTGCAGGATCTGCGCACGGTCGAGGGCTCCCTGTTCATCGAGCAAAACCCGGCCCTGGTCTCCCTGGACGGCCTCGAGGGCCTGCGCGCCGTCGGGGTCGAGCTCGGCGTGATCAACAACGAGTCCCTGCGGGACATCTCCGCCCTGGCCGGCCTGCAGGAGGTCGGGCTCGAGCGCGGCTGGTGCGGCCACGACGCGCCCACCATCGCGGTGTTCCACAACGAGCTGGGCTCGGTGGAGCCCCTGCGCGGGCTCGTGCAGGTCAACGGCAGCGTCACCGTGCGGGACAACGGTGAGCTCGGGATCGGTGTCCAGGACGCCCTGGTCGACGACCTGCCCGTCGTCCCGTGCCGGATCATGGGGCCCGAGCGCTTCCATCCGGGCCATCGCCGTCACGAGAGCGGCCCGGACGAGTTCGACCAGGACATGAGCCTGGGTCAGGTGGGGCCCTGCGCCTGGGAGAGCTTCGACTACGTCTTCGACTGATCCCGCCCGTTGCCAGCGGGCCCTGGGCCGTGTACCCCTGGTGAGCACGCTCACACTGTGAGGCTCCCATGCGGTCCATCGCGCTCGCCCTCCTTCCTCTCCTCCTGCTCGGCTGTCCCAACGACCCGGTCAAGGACGACACCGCGCCCCCCGAGGGCGACACCGACACCGACTCCGACTCGGACACCGACACCGACACGGACACCGACACGGACAC
>CAYZVO010000008.1:0-77008 GCA_964481655.1 uncultured Enterobacterales bacterium
GGTGGTGCCCAGGCCGGAGATGCCGCTCGAGGCCCACTCGGTCACCACCAGGTCCGAGGCGCCGTCTGCGTCCAGATCCAGCAGGGCCCAGGTGGGGTCGTCGCCGTTGCCGTCGGCGGTGGCGTCGAACTCGTCGGTGTCGTAGCCCGAGGGCAGGGTCCAGCTGGAGGCCGAGGACGAGAAGCCCGAGCCGGTGTTGGCGTACCAGAGCCAGGTGGTGGTGCCCAGGCCGGAGATGCCGCTCGAGGCCCACTCGGTCACCACCAGGTCCAGCAGGCCGTCGCCGTCGAGGTCCACCAGGGACCACGAGGGGTCGTCGCCGGTGAGGTCGGCGATGCTCTCGAACTCCCCGCTGCCGTAGCCCGAGGGCAGGGACCAGCTCGAGGCCGAGGAGGCGAAGCTCGAGCTGCCGTCGTTGGCCCACACAAGCCAGGTGGTGGTGCCCAGGGTGGAGATGCCGCTCGAGGCCCACTCGGTCACCACCAGGTCGGAGGCCCCGTCGCCGTCGAGGTCCAGCAGGAACCAATAGGGGTCGTCCGCCGTGTCGTAGAGGTACTCGAACTCGTCGCTCGAGAAGCTCGAGGGCAGGGTCCAGGAGGCCCCGGAGCTGGCGTGGTCGGTGCAGTCGGCGTCGGCGTCGCTGTCGGCGTCCGCGTCGGCGTCCGCGTCGCTGTCGGCGTCCGCGTCGCTGTCGGCGTCGGCGTCGGCGTCCGCGTCGCTGTCGGCGTCGGCGTCGGCGTCGGCGTCCGCATCGCTGTCGGCATCGGCGTCGGCATCGGCGTCCGTGTCGCTGTCGGCGTCGGTGTCGGTGTCTGCGTCGCCGTCGGGGGGCTCGGTGTCCACGGGCCCGGTGTCTTCCATGGGCACGCAGCTGCCGTCCTTCTCGACCGTGCCTTCGCCGCAGGCCAGGGGGGCCTCGAAGCAGGAGCCGAGGGGCAGGCTGAGCAGCAGCGGGAGCCAGGTGCGGCGCATGGGGACCTCCGTGCGAGACGTACAGCCTATCCGGGCCCCGCGCCACAGAGTGGGCATTCTGGGGTTCGGCCCTGCGACCAGGCGTCTCGAGGGATACGATAGCCGTCTTCGAGCACCCCCGATGAGGCCGCCGTGCGCGCGTTCGTCGTCACCTTCACCGCACTGTCCGTTTCCCTGCTTTGTTCCTGCGGAGAGCCGCCCCTGGACTGCGGCCCTGGCACCGTCGAGAAGGATGGATCCTGCGTCCCGGCCGACGACACCGGCGAATCGGACGCGGACACCGACGCCGACACGGACACCGACACGGACACCGACACGGACATCCAGGACGACGCCGACAACGACGGCTACCCGGCGGACGAGGACTGCGACGACAACGACGCCGACGTCAACCCCGGCGCGCAGGAGATCTGCAACGGCATCGACGACGACTGCGACGAGCTGATCGACGACGACGACACGGGCGTGACCGGCGTGAGCACCTGGTACCAGGACGGGGACAGCGACGGCTACGGTTCGGATCTCTACACCACCGCCCAGTGCGACGCCCCCAGCGGCTACGTGGGCTCCGGGGGCGACTGCGACGACGCCGATGGCGACGTCAACCCCGGCGCGGCCGAGGTCTGCGACGGGATCGACAACGACTGCGACGGTGACACCGACGCCGACGACGGCGACGTCGATGGAGAGACCTGGTACGTGGACGCCGACAACGACGGCTACGGCGACCCCGACAGCCCGGTGAGCGACTGCGAGCAGCCCTCGGGCACGGTCGACGCCATCTACGCCACCGACTGCGACGACTTCGATCGCAGCATCAACCCGGACGCCGTCGAGGTCTGCGACGCCTCCGACACCGACGAGGACTGCGACGGCCTGGCCGACGACGACGACGGCGACGTCACCGGCACCAGCACCTGGTATTACGACGGCGACGGCGACGGCTACGGGGTCAGCACCACCACCGCCGACGCCTGCGACGCCCCCGCAGGCTACGTGGCCGACGTGGGCGACTGCGACGACAGCGACCCCACCCTGTGGGGTGGCGGCACCTACTACCAGGACCTCGACGGCGACGGCTACGGTGACGCCTCGGTGTCCTACTCCGGCTGCACCGCGCCCTCGGGCTCATGGGTCTTCGACAGCTCCGACTGCAACGACCTCAACGCCTACCTCAACCCCGGCGCGAGCGAAGAGTGCGACCCTAAGGGGACCTCGCTCGACAACGACTGCGACGGGCTGGTGGACGACGACGACGGCTCCCTGGACGCCTCCACCGGGACCGAGTGGTGCGGCGACGGTGACGGCGACAGCCACTACGGCACCAGCACCACCACCTGGGCCTGCGACGTGCCCTCTGGCTACGTCAGCTGCTCCTCGGCGGACGACTGCGACGACACCGACGCCGCGGTCAGCCCCAGCGCCTCGGAGATCTGCGGCAACGGCGTCGACGATGACTGCGACGGCGACGGCTACCCCTGCGAGCTGACGGGCACCTGGGCCCAGGCCGACGCGGACGTGTCCTTCTGGGGCACCCACAGCGGCGCCGGCGCGGGCCGCGACGTGGCCCTGGGTGACTTCGACGGAGACGGCAACGTCGACGCGCTCATCGGCGCCCCCTGGGCCGACGATGGCTACGCCCACCTGGTGCTGGGCAGCTTCTCGAGCAGCGAGGACCTGGGCTCGGCGGATCAGGAATACGCCGCCAGCTCCGCCTACAGCTACGGCGCCTACTTCGGCTACACCGTGGCCGGTGGTGGCGACATGAACGGCGACGGCTACGAGGACTTCGCCATCGCCGATGTCAGCTTCGGCTCGAGCAGCGGCGGCGTCTGGGTCTACCGCGGCGGCCGGCCCCCTCCGTCCAGCGACCACACATCCCACAGCGGCGGCAGCTCGTACAACTGCGGCTGGGCCATGGACATGTCCGAGGATCTCACCGGCGACGGCCGGGACGACCTGGTCGTAGGCTGCACCGGCGGCCACCGCATCTACGGCGTGTCCTACAACTCCGGCAGCGGCAGCCTGTCCAGCAACAACGCCTTCGAGGTCTACACCGGCTCCGGCGACTTCGGCTACGGCGCCACCGCCCTGGACGTCAACGGCGACGGCGTGGGCGATCTCATCGGCACCGACTCCAGCCCCAGCTACTACGACGCCTGGTACCAGCAGGGCCCCCTGAGCGGGGACTACTACATGAGCTGGCACGGCTACGACAGTGCCAGCTTCTCCTACCTGGGCAACGGCCGGGTCCACGACGTCGGCGACGTCAGCGGCGACGGGTACGACGACTTCATCGTCCACGCCCACAGCTACTACTCCTGGGTCTTCCACGGCGGCTCGAGCACCCCCCTGTCCGACGGCTACGCCACCTACATCACCGCGGGTGCCTACGACGCCGCGGGCGGAGATGTCGACGGCGACGGGGCCATCGACATGGTCTTCACCGACACCAGCGAGACCTGGATCTTCCTGGGCAACCTCCCCACGGGGACCCTCTCCACCAGCAACGCCGACGGGTACATCAGCGACGCGGGTGGCACGACGGTGGTCCGCGACGTCGATGGCGATGGCTACGACGACGTACTCCTGGGCGACGCCTACGACTCCACCGTGGGGTCCAGCACCGGGGCGGCCTTCCTGTTCTACGGAGGTGAGATGTGACCCGCTCCCTGACCCTGCTGGTCACCACCCTGCTGCTCCATGGCTGCTTCGTGGAGTGGCAGGAGCTGGACTGCGGCCCCGGCACCGTCGAGAAAGACGGCGAGTGCGTCCTGGCCGAGGACACCGGCGAGGCCGACGCGGACACGGACACGGACGCGGACACGGACACCGACATGCCCGCCGACGCCGACGGAGACGGCTTCACCTCGGACGTGGACTGCGACGACACCGACGCGAACGTCCACCCCGACGCCACCGACACCTCCAACGGCATCGACGACGACTGCGACGATCTCATCGACGACGCCGACGGCCAGGTCACGGGCACCAGCATCTGGTACCAGGACGCGGACGGTGACGGCTACGGCGTCGAGGGCGCGACCACCGAGGCCTGCGACGCCGGCTCGGGCTGGGTGGCCGACGCCACCGACTGCGACGATGCCGACGCCGCCATCAACCCCGGCGCCTCCGAGCTGTGCGACGACGCGGATGTGGACGAAGACTGTGACGGCCTGATCGACGACGCCGACAGCGGCGTGGGCAACATGAGCGCCTGGTACCTCGACGGCGACGGCGACGGCTGGGGCACCGACACCAGCTCGGTGGCGGCCTGCGACCAGCCCAGCGGACGGGTCGCCGATCAGGGCGACTGCGACGACGGCGACGCCGCGGTCTACCCCGGCGCGGCCGAGATCTGCGACGGCGTCGACAACGACTGCGACAGCCTGGCCGACGACGACGACCCGGACGTCAGTGGCACCCCCACCTGGTACCGCGACGCCGACAGCGACGGCTACGGCGACGACGATGCCACCACCGACGCCTGCACTGCACCCAGTGGCTTCACCAGCAGCGGCGGTGACTGCGACGACCTCACCTACGCCATCAACCCCGGCGCCACCGAGCGCTGCGACGCCTCGGACACCGACGAGGACTGCGACGGGCTGGCCGACGACGACGATCCAAGCGCCACGGGCACCAGCACCTGGTACCAGGACGCGGACGGCGACGGCTACGGCTCCTCCACCGTCACCACCTTCGCCTGCGATCTTCCCAGCGGCTACACGGCGGACAACACCGACTGCGACGACCGGGATCCCACCGTGTCCGGCGCCACCACCTGGTACCGGGACTACGACGGTGACGGCTACGGTGACAGCGGCACCACCGTCGCCAGCTGCACCGTGCCGGCCGGCTATGTGCTGGACAACACCGACTGCGACGACGGCACCGCGGCCATCAACCCCGGCGCACAAGAGGAATGCACCGGGGTGGACGATGACTGCGACGGGATGGTGGACGACTTCGACTCGAGCGTCGACGCCACCACCGGCACCCTGTGGTGCGGCGACGGCGACGGCGACGGCTACTACGGCACCGACCTGACCCAGTGGGCCTGCGGCGGCGTCAGCGGCTACGCGGTCTGCACATCGGCCACCGACTGTGACGACAGCGCATATCTGGTCAACCCGGGGGCCTCGGAGATCTGCGGCAACGGCGTGGACGACAACTGCGACGGGTCCGGCTACCCCTGCTCCCTGACCGGCACCCTGGCCGAGGCCGACTACACCACGGTGTTCCTGGGCTCGTCCAGCGGCGACGGGGCGGGCGCCGCCATGGATCTGGTGGACATCGACGTAGACGGCACCCTCGACCTGGTCATCGGGGCGCCCAGCTACGGCTCCGGCGGGGCCGTGCACCTGGTCTACGGCCCCTTCGGCACGACCGAGCACCTGGCCGCGGCTGACTTGACCTTCACCCCCGACTCGGGGGGCGAGAGCTACGGCGAGGTGGTCGAGGCCGGCAGCGATCTCGACGGTGACGGCTGGCCCGACATCATGGTGGGAGACCCGGACTACGACTCGCCCTACTACTCGGACTGCGGCTCGATGCACATCATCAACGGCGGTCCCACCCCCACCTCCCACGGCTACTACGTCTCCGGCGGCTCCGGCAGCGACTGCGCCAGCCACATCCTCAGCGGCTTCGACTTCACCGGCGACGGCGGCGACGACGTGGCGGTCAACTGCGGCACCGTGGGCTCGGCCGTGTACGGCTTGTCCTCCATCCCGACCACCTCGGGGGGGCAGTACTCGAGCTGGGACAGCTTCTACTACTACGACCTGTCCTCGGTCTTCGCGGTGGACATCGCCGGCGCCGACATGGACGCCGACGGCACCGACGACATGATCGTGCTCGACCCCAGCGGCAGCAACCTGATCCTGTGGCTGCTCGAGGGCCCCCTGGGCACCTCCACCGGCTACATCAGCTGGCAGTACGATGACACCGCCACCATCAGCGGGTACAGCGACGCGGTGGGCGCTGGTGTGGGCGATCTGGACGGCGACGGCTACGACGATGTCGCCGTCAGCGAAGACTCCGCCTCCACCACGTGGATCTACATGGGCGATCGCACCGGCACGCCCTTGAGCTCGGGCTCCCCCCTGGACTTCGGCGTCTTCGCCGAGGCCATCGATGCGGGCGATCTGGACGGCGACGGCTGGGACGACCTGGCCCTCGGCGACCCGACCGGCTCCGGCACCGTCTACCTGTTCTACGGGCCCCTGGTGGCCGGAAGCTTCGCCGCGGCCGACGCCGACGGCACGCTCACCGGCGACGGTGACGCCCTGGGCGTGACCCTCGAGGTGGGGGACGTGGACAACGACGGCAACGACGATCTGCTCGTCGGCGCCGAGGACGACGACACCAGCGCCACCGGCGCCGGCGCCGCCTTCCTGTTCTATGGCGGGTCCTGGTAGGGCCATGCCCCACCCCTCCCGCCGTGATCTCCTGCGCTCATCCGGCGCCCTGCTGGGGGCCTCGGCCCTGGTGGGCTGCGCTCCGGCCGCGCCCCCCAGCGACTGCACCGGCCCCGAGGGGGGCTTCGTGCCCCGGGAGGCTGGCAGCTTCTGGCAGTCCGGCGGCTGGTTCCAGCACGACACGGTGGACGCCTCGCGGGTGGGCGAGGGGATCATCCGTGCTCGGCTGGAGGGCAGCTGGCGTGAGCTCGAGCTGGTGGAGCTCACCGACCGTTTCGTGAGCTGGTCGTTCCAGGAGCGGATCCTCAAGCTCGACGACATCGCGCGCAAGGGCTTCGACACCCGGGACCTCGACGGCCCCCACAACGCCTGCGTGGCCACGATGGGTGGGGTGGACGCCCGCTCGTTCACAAGCCTCAACACGGCCTACAAGGGCATGGGCTTCATGCCCCGGCCGGAGCGGCTGGCAGATGCCGTCACCGAGCTCGAGACCACGGTGCAGATCATGCTCCGGGCGGGCCTGGACATGCCCACCCGCATGAGCCGGGCCCTCGAGGTGCTGGGGGAGCTGTACGCTGAGCCAAGCTTGTTCGACCGGCGGCGGCAGGTGAGCCTCGAGCTGTTCGCCACCCCGGACTTCACCACCCACACCTTCGCCAACATGCTGGCCAACCCGGTGTGCTCGGCCAGCTTCCTGGCCTTCCCGACCTTCGAGCTGCGCTGCGTGCCGCAGCTGCTGCACCCAGACGACCCGGACCTGAGCGATCAGGAGCGCCTGGCCATCGCCTGGACCAACGGCGTGCACGATCTCGCCCATGGCGGAGGGGGCGGGCGCCGAATCACGTGTATCTACCACCTGGTCGAATTGTACGACGATTCGCCGTCGGCGGGTGGTCGGGGCACCCGGTTGAAGTAGGCCGCCGGAGACCTGGGGGAGGACGTCACGTCCTCCCGCGCAGCACTGCTCCCCTACGGGTCGGGCTCGAACCTGGCCACCAGGGTTCGGGGGCCGTCGAGCTCGAGGGTGGTCGTGGCGTCCGTGCCCAGGTCCGCGTCGCTCCAGCCTGTGAAGCTGTACCCCTCGGCGGGCACGGCGGTCACGGTGACGGGGATGTCGAGCCAGAACTCGCCGCTGAAGCCTGGCTCGGCCTCGATCAGGGTCAGCGCGAAGTGCCCGGCTCCAGCGGGCTCGGCCTCGAGGCCCATGGTGGTGGTGCCGCGCAGGCCCAGGTGCTGCTGGAGCTGGTACCAGAGGTAGGCTGGCCGCTGCTGCACGAAGGTCCGCGCGTAGGCGATGTTGCTCTCCCAATAGGACGCGGGCTGCCCGCACCACAGGGCGTACTGCTCGGGGATGACGGGCTCGATGCGGGCGTGCATGGCGTCCAGCCGCTCGGAGGCCACCGGCACCGAGAAGCTGGTGTTGAGCAGCTCGGCGCCCTGGTTGGCCAGCAGCGCCCGGAACGCCGGGTTCTCGAGGGCGTCGGTGATGGGTAGCCCGTCACCGGAGAAGCCCACGCTCACCCCGATGTGGTCGTAGCTGTACGACGGCCAGCCGTGGCCCAGGTCGAAGACCATGGTGCGCCAGCGGGCGCCCTCTTCGCGCTCCCGCCAGAACTTCAGGTTGTTGCTCCACCAGTCGGTGTTGCCCCAGTAGCCCACGGCCAGGATGGCGCTGGCCAGGGCCTCGAGGTCGTAGCGGGCCTCGAGCTCGGCGTAGGCGTCGGGGTCGGAGAAGTCCTGTGTGCGCACCCAGGCGTTGAAGTCGTCGAAGGCCTCCCAGTCGCCCTGCTGCACCCGCCACCAGTCGTCGCTGCCGTCGGCGGTGCACTCGATGCGGTCCAGGGTGTCGGGATCGACGCCGTGGTAGTGGGCGATGTAGTGCTCGTCGAGCTTCTCGCGGAAGGCGTACAGGCCCCAGAACACGCCGTTGAGGTACAGGGCGGCGGGCTCCCAGGCCTGGGAGTCGATGCTGTGGAAGCGTTGGCCGTGCTCGTCCCGCATCAGCGCGTCCACGAAGCTGTTCTCGGTGTGGGTCGGGCACCAGTCCCCCACGCCCTCGAGGATGATCACCGGGAAGCTGTCCCAGTCCTGGTTTGGGAAGAGCTTGTGCCCCAGCTCGTCGGGGCCGTAGGCGGTCCGGGCCAGCACCCGGAAGCTCTTCTGGGCGAAGGCCCGGGTGTAGCCCCCGTGGATCTTCACCCCGGCGTCCTGGTCGATCACCAGCGTGCCGTCGGGCTCCCAGACGGAGATGTGCAGGTCGCGCTCCCAGTCCTCCCAGAAGTTGGCCCCGAAGTAGGGGTAGTGGCCGTAGTAGTCGGGCGGGCCGTAGGCGTAGATGCCGGTCTCGACGTCGTACAGATCGAAGGGGTCCACGACCAGGGAGACCACCTTCAGGCCGTCGTCGAGGATGCCCGGGTTCTGGCTGTAGGTGGCGGTGGCCACCCGGCTGGGCCACAGCCCGTCCACCCAGGCCCGGGCGCGGACCACCGCCGGCTCGGCGAGGGCGTCCACGGCGAAGGGGCCGTCGTAGACCTCGCTGTCTTCGTCCGGGGCGGCGCCGTCGGTGGTGGTGCGCAGGGTGGCGGAGCTGTCTTCGTGGGAGACGCTGACCGTCAGATCGCCCACCACGAAGCCGGCCCCCGGATCGAGGCTGGGTGGGGGCGCGAAGCCCGGGCGCGCCTCGGTGCTGTTGGCCTCGCCGGGGGTGGGCTCGATGTAGTAGCCCCAGCGGTCGGGCTCGCTGGCCATGCGGCCGTAGCTGATGTCCCGGTACAGTCGCCCCGGCTCGGCCAGGTCCACGAGGCAGCCGTCGGGGGCGGCGAGGGTCGCGGGATCGCCGGTGGCGTCGAGGCCGAAGTCGGTGTGCAGGGGAGGGCTCTCGCCCCGATCCTTTCCCGAGGCCCACACCAGCAGCAGCCCGCCGGGCTCTACGGTCAGGGCGGGCAGGGCCCAGCGGTCGAGGTCGTCGGGGTCGTCTCCCAGGAACCAGCCGGCGAGCTCGATGGGCTCGCTGTCCAGGTTGATCAGCTCGATCCAGTCGGAGCTGTCGCCGTCCTCGTCGGTCGCACCTCGCACGTTGGCGCTGACCAGCTCGTTGATGCGCAGATCGGGGTAGCTGCGATCGTCGCAGGGGCTGCCCAGGATCTCGGGGCCCGCGGTGTCCACGGGCGCTGGCGCCGCGCTGTCGTCGTCGGGGCGGGGGGGCGCCACCTCGAGGCCCCGCCGACAGCCCAGGCCCGCGCAGCAGAGCAGGGCGATGGTGGGGAGGCGTGCCATGGGCGCCATGCTACCACCGCATCGACGCCGGAGTTGTCCTGGGTCAGAGACCTGTTCGGTCCGCCTGCGCTACAATTCGTGCCCCCTCCCCCTGCCGCCGGAGCCCCCATGCGCATCCCCGACTGGCTCGCTTGTTTCGACGACGACTTCGCCCACGCCATCGCCCGCCGGCTCGGCCCCAAGCCCGGGCGCCGGGTGGCGGTCTTCGACGCCGACGGGACGCTCTGGTACGACGACATCGGCGAGGCCTTCGCCCGCTGGCTGGTCGAGGGCGAGCTGTTGAAGCGCGCTGACAAGCGGGGCTTCTGGGATGAGTACGAGCGCCGCGTCGCGGAGTCTCGCATCGACGGGTACACCTGGGTGGTGCAGATCATGGCGGGGCTGCCGGAGGCCGACGTGAAGCTGTGGTGCAAGCAGCTCGCCGCGGCCTGGCCCAACTACCGGGCCAAGATGAAGGCCCTGATCGCGGGCCTGCAGGCCGAGGGCTTCGAGACCTGGATCTGCTCGGCGTCGAACTACTGGATCGTGCACGCCACGGCCCCGTACATGGGCATCCCCGAGGACCGGGTGCTCGGCATCGAGACCGTGGTCAACGACGGCGTGCTGAGCTCCAGCCCCGTCTACCCGCGGCCCTGCAACCAGGGCAAGGTCTCGGCCATCCAGAAGCACATCGGGGTCAAGCCCGTGTTCACGTTCGGCGACAGCATGGGCGACTTCGAGATGCTGGCCTACGCCGACCAGCCCTTGATCGTGGGCCGCCGCGACCATCGGGACAACGAGCTGGTCCGCCAGGCTCCGGGCCGGGGCTGGCCGGTGCATCGCTTCTAGGGGCCGGCTCGAAGAAATTCCGAAGCGCCTCCGTTCCTGCGACACTCAATGGGTGAACGCAGACAGGAGCCGCCATGCCAGCCCTGGCCATCCTCATCCTCTCCCTCGCCAGCGCCGACGCGCGGGCCGACAGCTTCGAGCTGGGACTCGGGCTGAGGGACACCCACGCCCAGTCGGGCCACCTCGAGGGCTTCCGGGCCGCGGGCCGCTACGTGCGGCAGGGCTGGGCCCTGGAGCTGGGGCTGTACGGCACGCCCTTCGCCTACGAGCCCAGCGAGCTGGCCACGGTGGTGCTGTCCATCGGGCATGTGGCCCACGGTGAGAGCGAGCTGCGCTACGCCGAGAACTACGATCGGGCGACGGCCGAGCTGCGCTTCGACCTCGGTGCCCGGCCGCTGGACCGCGAGCTGCGCTTCCAGGGCGGGCCCCACCTCTATGCCGGCCTCGAGGGTCGGGTGATGGACCGCTACTCCCTGGCCTACGACGAGCAGGACATCGTGGACCCAGGCTCCCCCGAGCGGGCCCTCGTGGTGGGCCCCACGATCGGCGTGGGCCTGGACGCCTGGTACGCCGGGCGGGTGGGGCTGCGCCTGGTCGTCGAGGACCGCACCTGGTGGGGACCCCAGGACCAGTTCCGGGCGGACAGGGAGTACGCCGCCCCCACCTTGCACCACTGCCCGACCACCACCCTCGACCTGTTGGTCTCCTTCTAGCCCCGGAGCCGAGCCATGAAGCGCATCCTCCCCTTGCTGCTCGCCGCCCTGCTCCCCTCGAGCGCTCAGGCCCTCGAGCTGGGCTTCGCCACGGGCTACGGCGTCGTGGTCAACGACCCCTTCGTGGTCCGACAGGGCCCCACCATGCGCTTCCTGGTGGCGCCGAAGCCCTGGCTGGTGGCCTCCGTCAACAGCGGGTTCACCCCCCTGATCTCCGAGAACGACCGCACCGATCTCGCCGACGCCATCATCGCGGACCACCAGATCGCCCCCGACCTGTCTCGCATCCACATGTGGCATGACGCGACCCTGGCCTTCACCCCCAAGGCCGGCACGCTCGGCGGCTGGCAGGCCCACCTGGGGCCCTTCGTGGGGGTCGGTGTGGTCCACACCTACGACGATCTGGAGCTGCTGCAGGTGGCGGGCGACGAGGCGTTCGAGGCCACCCGCGAGGAGTTCCACGCCACCACCATCTGGGGACTGGGCGCCGAGCTGCGCCGAGACGTGGTGGGCATCGGCCTGCGGCTCGAGCGCCAGAACTACACGGAGGTGGTCGGGACCACGACCCTCGAGACCAAGAAGACCGGCTGGGTGATGGTGGAGGCGTCGTGGCGGTTCGGCGGCGATAAGTGTGGCTGGCGGCCCGCGCGCTGCTGGGCGCGGGGGTGGCCGGGGGGCCGGCGCCGTTGGACTGGTGGGTGCCCGACGCTGATCGCGCGGAGCAGCTGGAGGGGGCCCTGGATCAGCTCTGGGCCGATCACGGCGTGACAGTGCGCGTGGCCGAACCCCCCGCTGGCTTCTCCGGCGTGGCCTGCGTCGAGGGTGAGCTGCTGCTGCAGCTGCCGGATCTGGAGCGCTCGGCGCTGTGCCCCGTGGAGCCGGCCACCGCGGTGGCAACCGTGCGAGGCTGGATGCTGGCCAGCGCGCCGCCGCTGGCCCCGCCCGCTGGGCCGGTGTCGGAGGCTCCCACCGGCGGCTCCACGACGCACCGGGGAGGCCCCCGGGATCTGTGGCTGGTGGGTTCCGTCGGGCCCGCCTCTCGGCGGCCGGACAAGGTGCCCGCGCTGCGGTTCGAGGCCGAGGCCGATCTGCGGCTCGATCCCGTGCTGCTGGGCCTGGCCGCCGTCTTCGAGCCGGGTGAGGTGAGCTCCCTGACACCCCAGCTGGGCACCGGCGCGGCGGGCATCACCCGCATGGGCGCGGAGCTGGTGTGCGCCTGGCTGCTGGCCCCGCCCAGCGGCACCCTGTGGGTGTTTGGGGCCCATGGGGGTCCCCGCTGGATCCGCGGCCGCAGCAAGCTGGACCCCAGCGCCGGAGCCGCGACCTGGCTGACCGCCACCAGCGGCCTGCGGGCCCAGGCCTACCGCCCGGTGGTGGGCCGGGTGCTGATGGGCGGCGGCGTGGTGGCCAGCGTCGACTGGCCCCTGGCCCCCGAACGACAGCGGCTGCCCGGTGGAGAGGCCCCGACCTTGCGGCCGATGACGGTGGCCCTCGAGCTGCGCGTGGCGGGGATACGACCTGGGACGAGGACCCCATGACCCAGGACCGCCAGCTCATCGAGGCCCTGCGCGCCGGCGACGACGGCGCCCGGGACCGGCTGTACCGGGACCACGCCGAGCAGGTGCTCACCTGGACCATCCGCCTGGCGGGGCCGGGCATGGACCCCGAGGATCTGGCCCACGAGGTCTTCATCGTGGCCCTGAAGGGCATCCACCGCTTCCGGGGCGACTGCGCCCTCTCCACCTGGCTGTTCGGCATCACCCGGCGGGTGCTGGCCAACGCCCGCCGGCGTCAGGCCTTCCGCCGGGTCGTCGGCCTCGAGCGCGTGGCCGAGCCGGCGGTCGGAGGGGTGGACGCCGAGGGCTCCATCCAGGCCGCCCAGGAGCGGCAGGGGGTGCGCGAGGCGCTGCAGGCGCTGTCTCCCAAGCACCGCGAGGTCATCGTGCTGGTGGAGCTCGAGCAGCGCTCCACCGCCGAGGCCGCCGCCATGCTCGGCGTGCCCCCCGGCACCGTGCACAGCCGCCTGCACGCGGGCCGCCGGGCCCTGGCGTCCCGCCTGCGCCGCATGGGCTGGGAGAGCCAGGACGGGCAGCTCGAGCGCCGGGTGTTGCCCTTCGGGAGGTCGGGATGAGCCGCCTGCCCCCCGAGCTGGGCGACGGGCTGCGCCCCACGGCCGAGCAGGTCGAGGGCCTGGTGCAGCCCCTGCCCCGGGCGTGGGTGGAGCGCCTGGCCGCCGGATCCCGACCCACGGCGACGGAGCTGGCGCGCTTCCGCGCGCGCCTCGAGACCGCGCCCGACCGACGTGCCGGCTGGCAGCGGCCGGCGCTGGTCCTGGCGGCGGTCTGCGCCCTGCTCGTGGGGTCCTGGTTCGCGGCTCCGGACGGCGAGCCCTTCCCGGCGCAGCAGGAGCTGCCCCTGGCCGGTGAGGCCGTGCTCGGGCCCACCATCCGAGCCCAGGGCGGCGCGAGCCTGAGCATCACGCGCCGGGACAGCCACCACCAGGTGGTGGCCATGGGGCCCGGTCGCGCGACCTTCGAGGTGGACCCCGACGGCCCCGCCACCCGCCTGGTGGTGGTGGCCGGCGAGGTCGAGATCGAGGTCAAGGGCACCGCCTTCACCGTCGACCGCGACGGCGATCGTGTGGCGGTGCTGGTGCACCGGGGCCTGGTGGAGGTGCGGCACGGCGGGGCGGCGGAGCTGCTGAGCGCCGGGAAGACCTGGAACACGCCGGAGCCCACCGCGACGGCGCCCGTGCTCCCGGAGGCGGAGCTGGCCGGCCCGCCCACGCTGCCCGAGGCCCTCCCGACCCCCGATCCCATCGAGCGCCATCGGCCAGCACCCCCGGTGCAGCCCAGCCCGGCGCCGCTCCCTGTGGCCGAGCCGGTCGTGGCGGAGCTGGAGCCGACGGTGGACGCGCTGCCCCTCGAGCTCGAGCCCCCCGAGGCCGTCCCGGCGCCGCCCACGCCTGCGGAGGTCGCGGAGGCCTACGCCGGGATTCTCGATCTCATCGAGCTTCGCGCCTCGGCGGAACGCAGGGTCGAGGCTACCGCCCGCTTCCTGGCGGAGCACGGCGACTCGCCCCACGCCGAAGAGGTCCGGATCATCGGGCTCGAGGCCCGCGCCGAGGCGACTCCCACCCCGGCGCTTCTGGAGGAGCTGGAGGCCTGGCTCGCCGCCAACCCCTACAACCTCTCCCGCCTGCGGCTGCTGGCCGCCCACGCCCGCCTGGCCCATCAGGGCCTGGGCGACTGCGAGCGGGCCGTGCCCAGCTACCGGGCGGTGGCCGCTGAAGGGGGCGGTGAGTGGCGCGCCTGGGCAGCCGAGGGTCTGGTGCGGTGCGGCCGTGGACGCTGAGCCCGCCAGGGCGGACACCGGCCTCGCCCCCGCGTGTCCAGTGGTGGAGGGGGCAGGCCTGGGCTGCGGAGGCCAGCCCGATCTTCGCTGCGAGCCTGGGCTGGACCACACCGGGGTGGTGGACACCGGCACCCGCGTGGACGCCCGGGTGCAGGGCAGCGGTTGCACGGCGCTGGCTGGCCCCGCTGGCTCGTGGGGGCTGTGTGTCTTGATGGCCCTCTTGGCGTTGGCCCGGCGCCGCGCTCCCGGGCTCGGGGTGCTCATCCTGGCGTTCGCGACCGGGCAGGCCCTGGCGGTGGACGTCCAGCGGCTTCACCCCACCGACGGAGGCAGCTTCGTGGCCATCGACGAGGGCGCGCGGCCGGAGCCCTGGGCCACCCGCTTCGCCCTGAGCACCTCGCTGGCGGGCGCCCCGGTCGTGCTGGTGGACCGCGAGGGCAGCGCGCCGCTGGTGGACCCTCTCTGGGGCCTGGAGCCCGCCCTCTCCCAGGCGGTCAGCGACTGGCTCGAGCTCGGGGGCGCGCTGTCCCTGGGAGCCTACCTGGACGAGGATGACCAGCTCCAGGGGCCGCTGTGGAGCGAGAATCGGATCTGGGCCACGGTCCCCATGACCCGGGCCGGTGCGCCCACTCAGGCCTCCTGGACGGTGCAGATCGGCAAGCCGACTCGGCTCGGTGCGGAGGATCCATTCCTGGCCAGCCGCGGCTCGGTCACCGGGCGGCTGGCCCTGCAGCACGCGCGAGACGCCTTCCTGCTCGGTGGCGAGCTGGGGCTGCGCCTCGAGCGGGAGAGCGAGCTGCCAGGCCTGACCTGGGGCCGCCGCGTCGAGGCCGGGATGGGGCTGGGCTGGTGGGCGAAGGATGAGCTGCTGATCACCGCCGAGGCCTTCGGCAGCGCCCCCGTGGGCACCGGGGGCGGTCGCGGCGCCTGGCCCCTCGAGCTGCTGGGGAGCGCCCGCTGGGAGCTGGCGTCCGGCCTGGCCCTGCGCGCCGGCGGCGGCGTGGGAGTGGGCCACGGGCTGGGCAACCCCAGCTGGCGCGGCCTGTTCGGCCTGGAGGTCGGGGGAGACGCCTCCGGTGATCGGGACCTCGACGGGATCGTGGACCGGCGGGACCTCTGCCCGGACCGGCCCGAGGACCACGATCGGTACCGGGACCGCGACGGCTGCCCCGATCTCGACAACGACCGCGACGGCGTCGTGGATGCCCAGGACGCTTGCCCCGACATCCCGGAGGTTCGCAACGGCTACCTGGACACGGACGGCTGCCCCGACAGCCTGGCGCGGCTGACGGTGGTGGTCCGCTCGGCGGACCCGCGCTGGGAGGGGCCGATGGACCTGAGCCTCGACGGCGCGCGCGAGCGGGCCCTGCCCGGCGCGCTGCCCTCCCGAACCCTCGTCCCCGGTCCCCACGCCTACACCCTCGAGGCGGACGGCCACGAGCCGGTGAGCGGCGTGCTCGCGCTGGCTGAGGGCGACGACACCACCCTCGAGCTCGTCCTGCCTCCCGCGGGGACGGCGTCGCCGCGCGACATCCTCGGCCCCGAGCTGCCGGAGCTGGTCCAGGGGGATGAGCCCCGTGAGCTGGTGTACTTCGACCTGGACTCCTCCGCGCTGCGTCCCGAGGCCGGCCCGGTCCTGGACGAGCTGGCCGCCTGGCTGCGGGAGCACACGGACGTGCGCCTGCTGCGGGTGGACGGCCACGCCGACGAGATCGGGCCCTCTGCCTACAACCACGCCCTGTCCGTGGCGCGGGCCCGGGCTGTGCGCGAGCGCCTGGTCGCCCTGGAGGTCGAGCCCGAGCGCCTCGAGGCCATCGGCAGCGGAGAGGCCCTGGCACGGGCCGAGGGCTCGGTGCTCGACCGTCAGGTGAGCTTCCTGGTCATCATCTGGGAGCGGGAGCTTCACCCGGAGGGGGCGTGGCCGGAGGGGCTGCAGGCGCTGGGGACCCCTCAGCCCGCGACGAGCAACACCCAGGTGACCGCCAGGTAGCTGCCCATCAGCGCCGGCCAGTATGCCAAGCGCAGCGGCCTGGCCCAGCGCTGCGCCCGGGAGCCCTCACCCCTGCTCGCCCAGATCACCGACACGACCGCCACCGCCAGGATGAAGACGTACTTCAGCAGGTAGAAGTACTCCAGGTAGACCACCTCAGGGGTGGCCAACTCCTCGCGCAGGGCCGTGTGCGACAGCAGCACCACGAAGAACAGGCCCGAGCAGATGCCCACCAGGTCGGTGGATGAGAGCTTGTCCCGCACCCCCTGCAGCAGCACGGTGAACAGCAGCCCGGCCACCACCAGCAGCGGGACGAGGTGTGAGATGAAGGCGTCCACCAGGTTGCGCTGCAGCAGCACGGTGTAGTGCAGCTCAGGGAAGCCTACCTGGCCGACGTAGTCGGGGATGCCGAAGTCGGTGTTGTAGGAGTGGCTCCGGTAGCCGAAGAAGGAGCCCTGGAGCGTCCAGCCTTCGGGCACCAGGTCTTGCTCCACGCCGGGGCGGGTGATGGGGATCTGGGGACCGTAGTCCCCGAGGCGGGGCACCAGCACTGTGTTCTTCGCGAAGTCCTCGTGCCAGATGCGGATCCACACGGCCTTCTGGTCGAAGGGGTAGCGGTGGTAGTCGAAGGGTTGGCGGAGGGTGGTCGAGAGGTGCCAGCCGACCACGGTGCAGTCCTCGCTCACGCCTGTGCAGTCCACCTCGTAGGCCGGCGTCACCTCAGGGCCGATGGCTTCGGGCAGCACGAAGCCGCGGGACAGATCCGGCGGCTCTTTGCCGTACTCCTGCCACAGGTACCCGCTGACGTGCACGTTGTTGGCCGAGAGGAACTCCAGGGACTGCAGGAAGACGCCGGTGGGGACCTCGACGACTGGCTCGTTCGTGGCGGCTCCGTGTTTTGCGACCAAGTCGTCGAGGGTCTGGCCATCGCCGATGCGCTGCATCTTGGCCGCGTTGAAGCCGTGCTCGGTGGCGGCGAGGTTCCACAGCACCCCGATGCAGGCGGCGAGGCACAGAGCGCTCCCCCCCGAGACGAACCACGCACCGCGAGCCCCGCCGCGCTGGCCCGAGAAGCCGAGCAGCAGGGTCACGATGACGAGCAGGCCGAGGGCGAGGAGCAGCTGGGCTTCGAGCTGGCTGGTGCGCTGGTGCTGGAACAGCTCCTGCTGGGGGAGCGCCACGTGGAGCGACCAGTCGGGCTCGGCCACGCTCTGGACCGAGACCCAGGATGACTGGCCGGTGGCCGAGAAGTGGACCTCTCTCACGAAGGGCTCGCCCTGCTCCATCTCGGCAGCCAGCTCGAGCAGCGGCTCGTTGTCCGTTCGCGCGGCCCATGCGGTCATGGGTTCACCGGAGGTCACCAGGTCGGCGTTGTGGTGGACCAGGTGGCGCTGCTGGCTGTCCAGGACCACCGCGAAGCCGCGGGACTGCAGATCCAGGGCCTCGAGGTCCGCCAGCGACTCGAGATCCAGGACCAGCGCGAGCACGCCGCATTCGTCGGTGCCCGGGACATCGAAGGGCACGGCGTAGCCAACCTCCAGGGCCTCTCGATCCTCCCAGGTCGGCTCGAACCAGCCCGGGCCGGTGCCGTCGAGGGCGGCCTCGAACCACGGGAGGCGGTCGCTGGTGGAGGCACGCTCGGTTGAGGCTCCGAGCTGGATGTTGGCACCAACCGAAAGCCCATTGGGGGCGCGGAGCCAGCGGCAGCCGCTGTTGTCGGGGGTGAAGGCTACGACCGCGGTGCTGATCAGCTCGTTGGACTCCAGCTCCTCCCGCAGAGCATCGTGGACGCCCGCGCTGCAATACCCGGCGCGCTGGGCTTGCAGGATGCCGGACAGCACCTCCACTCCGGCTTCGATGGTGTCGAGGGTGGAAGCCAGCTTCGTCGTCGTGTCCCGACCCAGCGCCTCGGCCCCCAGATCCCCGTCGATGTGGATCTGGTGCAGCACCTGGTGCCGGTCCCAGGCGATGCTGCCCACCAGGACCAGGCACGCCAGCCAGCAGACCCAGCGGAGCCAGCGGGCGGGGCTCACAGAGCCACCCAGCTGATCAGCAGCAGCACGCCCGACAGCAGCGGCCAGTACAGCAGCTTGACCATCAGATAGTCGTGGTCGGCAAGCAGGGGGATTCGGAGCTTGGCCGCCTGGGCCACCGTGAACAGGGTGACCAGCATGATGGCCAGGTACATCACCAGGTAGAAGTAGTCGAGGTAGAGCAGATCGCTGGTGGCCAGCTGGCGCCGCAGCGGCACGTGGGCCAGCAGCACGATGAAGAACAGGCCGGAGCTCAGGCCCACCAGCTCGGTGGACTTCTTGCCGTCGCGGACCCCTCGCAGCAGCAGCGCGAACAGCAGCCCCGCCACCACGAACAGGGGGATGAGGTGGCTGATGAAGGCGTCGAAGAAGTTGCGCTCGAGCATCACCGTGAAGTGCAGCTCGGGGAAGTCCTGCTGCCCGGCGTAGTCGGCGATGCCAAAGTCGGTGTTGTAGTCGTGGTTGGCGTAGCCGAAGAACGAGCCCTCGGTGTTCCAGCCCGAGGTGACCAGGTCTTCGTCCAGGCCGGGCTCAGCGGTGGGGTGCAGCAGCGTGTAGGCGCCCAGATCGGGGACCAGGACCACGTTCTTGGCGAAGTCCTGGTGCCACAGCCGGACCCAGACCGCCTTGTGGTCGAAGGGGTAGCGGCGGTAGTCGAAGGGCTGGCGCAGGGTGGCCTCGAAATACCACAGCAGGGACTCGGCCCCGTCCAGGGGCTTGCACTCTGGTCTGTCGCTGGCCGAGAACGCTACGGCTTCCGGGAACACGAAGCCTCGGGAGAGCCCGTCCCCACCCGTCAGGATGTCCCCGTCGCACGGAGCCCGGCTGCCTGGGTCGTCGTACCGTTGCCACAGGTAGCCGGTGACCTCGACGTTGCTGGAGCTGACAAACTCCAGGGACTGCAGGAACATCCCGGTGGGCACCCGCTGCGGGGTGGCCTGCTGACGCTGGGTGGCCTTGGCCTGCCACTGGCTCAGGTAGGTCTCGACGCTGTCCTGGTTGCGCAGACGCGTCAGGTCCAGGTCGGCGTAGCCCTGGTCCCGCAGCGCCATGGCCCAGATGAAGACCATCCCGCCCAGCAGGGTGAGGGTGCAGGCCGCGGACAGGGGCCAGAGCCGCCGCGGGGCGCCGGTGTGGATGGCTCGACCGCCGGCGATGAGCATGAAGCTGAGGATCAGCAGGGTGCAGACCGCCAGGGCCAGCCTGATGCGGGCCTCACCCTGGCGGGCCAGGCCCTCCGGGGTGGTCTGGGGCGACACCACCACCAGCTTCCAGGCGTGCCCCTCGAGCGGGATGTCGTGCCAGGCCAGCACCGAGGGCTGTCCGGTGAAGTGGTCCGGGCCCTCCAGCCAGGGCTGCTGGCTGTCGCAGACCGCCTCCGCGTCGCGCAGCAGCGTGTCATCGGTGCGCTTGGCCAGGTCGGTCAGGCGCTCGAGCTCCAGCCCGGGCTCCACGGCGGGGTGCGCGACGACCGTGGGCTCGAACCCGCCTCGCTGCTGCTCACACTGGACGATGAAGGCGTAGCCCTGATCCTCCTGGGACGACTCCGTGAGCCCGCCCAGGCCCTCGAGGGACATGGTGAACAGGACGACCCCCCCCTGGGACCGGCGGCTCCTGGTCCCCCTCGGATGCGATGAGGAACACGGCCGAGTAGGCCGCGAGCATGGACTGGCTGGCGGTGCCCCAGAAGGGGTCCACCCACTGGGAACCGTCCTTGATGGGCCCGGTGTACCAGTTGGTGTCGGGGGAGGAAGGGTCTGCCTCGTTGGTCTCGGTGTAGTCGTAGGTGATGCAGGCGTCGGTGATGGCGGCGCCGGCGTGGGGACGGATCTTGTAGGCAGCCAGGCAGTCGCTGTCGTTGTCGTTGTCGTTGTCGTTGCGATCAGAGGGCGGCATCTTCTGGCGGGCGAAGGCCACGCCCGCACCGAAGAGGATCTCCGTGTCCTCGAGGGCGCTGTACAGGGCGCTTTCGATGTCTCCGGGTTCGTTGCGGTCCAGCTCGCTCCGCGTCAGCTTGGCAGCGAACGCTTCGGCGGCGACCTCCACCTCGGCCAGACCGTCGCTGACCTCCAGGGCGATCGCCTCGGCGTACGCGATGGCCGCCGTGCGGTGGACCTCGATGGTCTCGCTGCGTTCCCACCACAGCTCGAGGGCGAGGGCGCCGGTGACCGCCAGACAGCAGAGCCAGAGGCCCAGCAGGATGCGGTTGAGGCGGGTGATCTTCGGGTCGGTGCTGTGTCCCATGCCGCTCCACCAGGCGGCCCAGCTTGGATGCCGGCGCTGGAGCCGCCGCTGAGCGTCGATTTGTAACGTGCACCGCGGGGACGCGGAGCGCGCCGTGTACCGCTTCGGCTGCGGAGTGCGGTACCCTCTCCCCATGCCCGACACCAAGATCATGGGCCCCGGCGGACGCGGGGAGCTCGAGGCCGATGCGTTGGACGCCCCTGCGGGTGAGGGGAGCGAGCGTCGCTACGAGGTGGGCAAGGTGCTCGGGCGCGGTGGTGCCGGTGAGGTGCGCGCGGCGTGGGACCGCACCCTGAACCGGGAGATCGCGGTCAAGTTCCTGGTGCCCCAGGACCGGGAGGCCGAGGCGCGCTTCACCTCCGAGGCCCAGGTCACCGCCCAGCTGCAGCACCCCAACATCGTGCCCGTCCACGACTTCGGCGCCCTGTCCAACGGCGTGCCCTACCTGTCCATGAAGCGGGTTCGCGGGCGCTCGCTCTTCGAGGTCGTGGAGGCCGGGGAGCTGACCCTCGACCAGCGCCTCGACGTCTTCCGCAAGGTCTGCGACGCGGTGGCGTTCGCCCACTCCAGGAGCATCCTGCACCGGGACCTCAAGACCGCAAACGTGATGGTCGGTCGCTACGGCGAGGTGCTGCTGATGGACTGGGGCCTGGCCCGCCCGGTGGACGCCCCGGTGGACCCCAAGGCCAGCGGCGAGGTGCAGCTCGATCGCTTCGAGGACGGCAGCTTCGTGACCAACGAGGGCGCGGTGGCGGGCACCCCCGCCTACATGTCCCCGGAGCAAGCGGAGGGCTTGATCGCCGAGCTGACCTTCGCCTCGGACATCTACAGCCTGGGCGCGATCCTCTTCGAGCTGCTGACGGGTTCGGTCCCCATGGAGGGCGGCCCCTGGGAGGTCATCGAGCGGGTGAGGGCCGGCGACATCCGGCGCCCCTCGGCGGTGGCGCGGGGGGTCCCGCGGGAGCTCGAGGCGGTGGTGATCAAGGCCATGTCCCTGAAGCCCGAGGATCGCCACCCATCGGTGGAGGCCCTGCGAGCGGACATCGACGCCTGGCTCGAGGGGAGGGCGCTGGTCTACGCCCGCTCCACCCCGGTGGAGCGCCTCTCCAAGTGGGCCCTGCGGCACCGCGGGGCGGTCCTGGCGGGCATCGGCGTGGGAGCGGTGGCCGCCACGGCGCTGTCCGTCGGCCTGTGGCGCTACGGTGTGGACGTGGGCGCCGCCCGTGACGAGGCCATCACCGAGTCCCAGCGGGCCCGCGTGGCCGAGGCCGCCACCCGGGACGCCCTGGTCCAGTCGCGCATCGCCCTGGCGGACGCCCTGTGGTCCCAGGGCCGGGTGCAGGAGTCCTGGGCGGCGCTGCTGCAGGCCGCCGAGGAGCAGTCCGCCGATCCGCGCCCCCTGGCGCTCGCCCTGTCCCAGCAGACGGCATGGTCTCCTCCGCCGGTCTCCCGCTGCGAGCCCCATGGGGGTGATGCGGTGCTGGCGCTGGCCCTGGCCGAGGGGGGGCAGCGCGCCCTGTCCTGGGGGGCGGACGGGCGGCTGGTCAGCTGGGACCTGGCCAGCTGCGCGGAGCTGCGCAGTGTGGCCGTGGACGGCGCCCCAGGGCCGGGCGCCGTGACGATCGGCCCCGGGGTCGAGCGGGCGGCGGTGTTCGCTGGTGCTCAGCTGCAGCTGCTGGACCTCGACAGCGGCGCACAGGTGGCGGTGCCCCTCGCCCCCATCCCCCACGAGCTGCGGCTGGACGGGGATGAGGGTTGGATCGGGTGGGACGACGGCCGCGGGCGCAGCTTCGACCCCGTCTCCGGAGCCTTCGGCCCCATGGAGGGCAGCCAAGGTCAGGGGTGGTGGCGGCCCGACGCCGATGGTCGCCTGCGCTTGGGCCTGAGCGGCCCCATCGGCAGCGAGGAGGCGGGGGTCTGGGAGCGCGCGGGCGGGCGGGAGCTCTGGTCGGCCTACGGCGTCATCGCCGCGGATCTCACCAGCGACGGCCGGCGGCTGGTCTGGGCCAGCTCGGAGCAGCTCGGCGTGGTGCGCCTGCCCGCCAGGGCGGCCTCCTGGACCCAGGAGCACGGGCCCGTGCTGACCCTGGGCCTCGATCCGGGGGAGACCCTGGCCTGGCTGGTGGGCTTCGACGGCTCGGTGGAGGTGATCGACATCGAGGATGGCGCCCCCCTGGCGACCTTCGCCTGGCGCGCCATGGGCGGCGTGCCCTTCAGCCACAGCGAGGGCGCGGTGGCGGTGGTCGACGGGACCCGGGATGCCCGCCTGGTGGCCCTCGGTGGGCGCCGCGGGGTGGTCTCGAGCTTCCTGCGGCCCCTGGTCTCACCGCGCCACCCCCTGGCGGACGGGGCGGGGATCGCCGGGACCGCCCAGGGCCTCGCGGTGCACCCGGGAGGCCGCATCGCGGCGGTCGGCACCGAGGAGGGGCAGCTGATCCTGCTGGATCTGGCGACCTCGAAGGTGCTCCGACAGTGGACGGTGAACGAGACCGGGCTGCGCCAGCTCGCCTTCTCCGCCGACGGCCGGCAGCTGGCGGTGGCGGTCCGCCACGACGGCGTGGCCGTGTTCGACCTGGCCGAGGGGCGGGAGGTTCGGCGGGTGTCCCTCCCCGTGCGCTCGGTGTCCCTGACCTGGACCGCCGCGGGCACCCTCGCCGTGGGGGACGCCGACGGCAACCTGCACCGGGTCGTACCCGACACGGGGTCCGTGAGCAGCGTGGGCCCCGTGCTCGCCGCGGGACTGTGGGACGTCACGGCCCTGGACGGTGAGCGGGTGTTGGTGGGGGCGCACCTGGGGGACGAGCTGGGCTTCCGGGTGGTGGACCTGGCCTCGAACGACGTGCGCGTCGTCGGTGCCTCGGACGCGGCCGTCTACCACAGCGACGTCACGGCCGATGGGCGCTGGGTCGCCACTGGGCGCCACGACGGCGTGCTGTCCCTGTGGTCCCTCGAGGACGGCACCGAGCACCGCTGGAAGTGCGACGACGGCCCCACGCTGGGGGTGGCCCTCTCGCCGGACGGGACCATGCTGGCCACCACGGGCTTCTCCCGCCGGGTGCAGATCTGGGACGTGGAGAGCCGCAGCCTGCTCCGCTCGGTGCCTCAACATGCCGGCCCGGGGCTGGCGGTGGCCTGGGCCCCCGACGGTGGCAGCCTGCTGTCCGTCGGGACCGACGGCCTGGCGGTGCTCCCCCTGGACGCCCACGCGGCCCACGGCCGCGCGACGGACGCCCTGAGGGGGCCGGTGGGGACCCGCGCCGCCGCGTTCGCTCAGCTGGGCTGGTGGGAGCGAGTCGAGCCCGAGCTGGACGCCGTCGGCGCCGAGGACCCTGTGCTGCGGGCCAGCGCTCGCCTGGCGCGCGGTGAGGACGCCGGGCCCGAGCTGCTGGGGCTGCTGGTGGACGCCTACGGGCACTGAGGACGGCGCGCGAAGCTGTAGTCCAGCCCCCGGGAAGGGACGCCGGGGGTGCATAGCTTGCGGTGGCCCCTCCCTCCGGAGCCCCGATGTCTCTCCGCTCCCTCTCGTCGATCCTGCTGTTCGCCGCCGCATGCGGAGAGCCGAAGCCTACCGACGACACCGGGGTGGACACCCCGCCGGAGGAAACCGGAGACACCACCGGGCTGGTGGACTCCGACACGGCCCCGGCCCCGGATACGGAGCCGGAGTGGGACAGCGACACGGGCCCGATCGTGGACAGCGAGCCGGAGCCCGTCGAGGATCTCGACGGCGACGGCTGGACCGAGGACGACGGAGACTGCGACGACGCAGACGCGACGGTGTTCCCCGGCGCCGAGGAGCTGTGCGGTGACGGTGTGGCCAACGACTGCCTGGCGACCATCGACGAGGCCGAGGCCCTGTGCGTGGATCTGGACCTGGGCTCTGCGCTCGTCGAGTACCGGGGCGAGGCCTTCGACGATCAGGCCGGCCGGAGCGCCCGGGCGGTGGGCGACATCGACGGGGACGGGGTGATCGACCTGGTCATCGGCGCCCCCCACGTGAACATCGCCACCGGCAGCGGCGACCCGGGTCGGGCCTACCTGGTCTACGGCGGCGACACCGGGGTCGTCGGCCTGGGGAGCGTCCAGGCGGAGCTGGTGGGCGAGCGGGACTACGACAGCGCGGGGCTGGCGGTGGCCGGTGTGGGTGACGTCAGCGGCGACGGTATGGGGGACTTCCTGGTCGGCGCGCCCGCGTTCAACCCGGGGACCTACGCCGACGCCGGAGCGGTCTACCTGGTGCACGGCGGGGTCGCGGGCCGGACGCCCCTGGCTGCCTCGGCGGCGCGCCTGCTCGGCTCGGACAACAACGCCAACGCGGGCTGCGCCCTGGACGGCGGCGGGGATCTCGACGGCGACGACCAGCCGGACTTCGTGGTGGGCGCCTACTACGGGGCGCGGGGCAACGGCGCGGTCTTCGTCTACACCGAGCCCCCCACGGGGGAGGCCGTGCTCGAGGCCAGCGCGCCGCTCATGCTCACCGGCACCCCCTACAGCTTCGCCGGAGGGGCCGTGGCCATCGCCGGTGACACCGACGGCGACGGTATCGACGACCTGATCGTCGGCGCCCTGGCGGACAGCACCCGCGGCACCTACGCCGGCGCCGCCTACCTGGTGCTCGGCGGGAGCCTGACGGGCACGGTGAGCCTGGCCAGCGCCGATCTGTCGATGTTCGGTGCGGTCGCCTACGACTACGCCGGGGCGGCGGTGTCGGGGGCTGGAGACTGTGACGGCGACGGGCTCGTGGACCTGCTCGTCGGGGCCACGGCCGAGCACACCGTGGGCGTGCAGGCCGGGGCCGCCTACCTGGTGCACGGCGGCACGGTGGGCACCATGGACCTGGGCTCCGTGCCGCTGCAGCTGCTTGGCGAGCAGGCCTACGCCTACGCCGGGCAGGCGGTCGCGGCCGGCGGAGACGTCGACGGCGACGGTGTGGCCGATGTCGTGGTGGGCGCCACCGGCCAGGACACGGGCGTCGCCGACAGCGGCGCGGTCTACATCGTCCCCGGCGACACGACGGGGACCCACTCCCTGGGGACCATGGGCCGGGTCGACGGCCTGGGCCGGAGCGACTACCTGGGCGCGTCCCTGGACGGCCTCGGTGATGTGGACGGCGACGGGCTCGACGACCTGCTCATCGGCGCCCATGGCCGCACCACCAGCAGCGCGGCCCCCGGGGCAGGGGCGGCCTTCGTGCTGCTGGGCTCCGGAATCTGAGGCTCGCGCTGTCGGGATTGGACAATCCCTCGTTAGGGATGATGCGATGCCCCGCTCCTCCACCCGCGCGCTGCTGCTGCTGGCCTTCTTCCTGTCGGGCCTGTCCACGCTGATCTACGAGCTGGTGTGGATCAAGCACCTGGTCTACCTCTTCGGCGTGACCTACCACGCCATCACCACGGTGGTGACCGTGTTCATGGCCGGGCTGGCCTTCGGCGCCCTGGGGGCGGGCCGCTGGGTGGATCGCTCACCGCGACCCCTGCGCATCTACGCGATCCTCGAGCTGGTCATCGCGGCCTGCGGGCTGCTCTTCCCCCTCGCCCTCGGGGTCACCTCGGCGCTCTACCACAGCGTCCACGACGGGATGCAGCTGGGCTTCTTCGGGCACACCCTGGTGCGCTTCCTGCTCGCCTGCGGGCTGCTGCTGATCCCCACCATCGCCATGGGCGCCACCCTGCCCGCGCTGGCCCGCTACTTCGTGCTCTCCGGCGATCGGGTCGGTCGGGACATGGGCCGGCTGTACGGCATGAACACCGTGGGCGCCGCCATCGGCTGCGTGCTCACGGGCTTCGTGCTGCTGTACAACCTGGGCCTGACCTGGACGAACACCATCGCGGTGGGGCTCAACATCGCGGCGGCGGCGGTGGCCTGGGCCATGCTCTGGCGCGAGGGCGGCGCCGCGCCGAGGCCCGCCGAGGCCCCCACGGACCGGGGGCCGCCGTCGTCCCGCTGGCTGCTGGCGGCCTTCGCCCTGTCGGGCTTCACCGCGGTGGCCTACGAGCTGCTCTGGACCCGCATCGTGGCGCTGCTGCACCCCAACGCCCACACCCTGGTCTTCGCGCTGGTGCTGGGGCTGTACCTGGTGGGCACGGGGCTGGGGAGCGCGGCCTACGGGCGCTGGCTGGCCCGCCGGGATCCCCTCACACTCTACGCCGCCGTGCAGCTGCTCGTGGGCCTGCTGGCGGTGCTGTCGCCCTTCGCCTTCGTGCTGCTGCGCGAGGGCATCGGCTGGGCCTGGTACGACGCTTGGGAGCCGGCGCGCACCGTCATGGACCTCTACCTGTCCCTGCCCGAGTTCCTGCTCATCGTGGCGGTGGTGGGGCTGCCGTCGCTGCTGTTCGGGCTCACCTTCCCCCTCGGCAACCGCCTGTACGTGCGGCGCTTCGCCGTGCTGGGATCGGGGGTCGGGGCGGTCTACTTCTTCGCCACCGTGGGCGGCATCCTGGGCTCCTTCGCTACGGGCTTCCTGCTGATGCCCTTGGTGGGCGCCAAGGGCTGCCTGTTCCTGCTGGCGGCCCTGAACCTTGGGCTGGGTGCCGCCCTGTTCGCCAGCCGGCGGGGCTGGCCCCGGGGACGTCGGATCGCGGCCGCGGGCGCCGGGCTGGCGGCCATGGTGGGTGTCCTCGTGGTGGGCGCCACGGCCCTGCCCGCCTCGGTGTTCATCAACGTCCCCACCGACCACGAGGTGGTGTTCTACAAGGACGGCCGCTCGACCACCGACGCGGTGGTCTGGGTGGAGCAGCGGGACGAGCGCTACAAGATGTTGTTCGCCAACGGCGAGTTCGTCTCCGCGGGGGCGGTGGGGGTCTGGCTGCCCATCTTCCTGCACCCCGAGCCCGAGCGGGTGCTGATCCTGGCCTTCGACACCGGCGCGTCTTCGGGTATGGCGGTGCAGGACCCGGCGGTGCGCTCGGTGGAGGCGGCGGACATCTCGGACGTGCAAGAGGAGATCGCGGCCCACTTCGAGCACCTCAACATGGGCGTGATCCGCGACCCCCGCTTCCGGCTCGTGGCCAACGACGGCCGCAACCACCTGGCCACCAGCCGCGAGGACTACGACGTCATCTTCAACGGGGTCGCGGCCTACTCCGGCTACCTCGAGCTCTCCACCCAGGAGTTTTTCGAGATCTGCCGCTCGCGGCTGCAGCCGGGGGGCGTGTTCGCCCACAAGATCCACCCCCACATGCTCACCCCCGAGGGCCTCGAGCGGGTGGTGGCCACCTTCCTCGAGGTCTTCCCCGACGCCACCCTCTGGCGGGCTCGGGTCAGCTCCGTGCTGCTGCTGGTGGGCACCAACGACGCCCCCAAGACCGCCTGGGGCGAGCTCGATGCGTCCCGGCTGGGCCCCTACGGCATCGACGAGAACCTCACCCCGGTCCACGCCGCCTCCCTGTTCCTCACCGACGCCGAGGGCCTGGCCGCGGTGGCCGGCGACGGGGCCGTGCTCGTGGACGACCGGCCGCCGCGCCTGAGCGACATGCTCACCCTGATCGACACCGGCTCGGACTTCATCGCCCGGGGCCCGGTGCAGATGAACTACAAGAACTTCGAGCGGGAGATCAACGGCATCCTCGTCCAGCACGAGCGCTCGCCCGAACGGTTCTTCGACGACATCCCCGCGCCGGAGCTGGTGCGGATCCTCACCCACCGGCAGCTGGACGCCCCCCCGGGCTACCGCCGGGAGCCGGAGCAGCGGGGAGGGGAGCCGGAGCGGCACCCCGGCCAGCCTCGGTTGGAGCAGCGCTAGCGCTGGCGCTTCATCCGCTCCTGCTTCATCCGCTCGAAGTACTCG
Organism: uncultured Enterobacterales bacterium; assembly: GCA_964481655.1. GTDB lineage: Bacteria > Myxococcota_A > UBA796 > UBA796 > JAFGLY01 > CALDOK01. The sequence continues at coordinate 28,620 of CAYZVO010000008.1, forward strand.
ACCGTCATCCCCCGGGTGGTCCGCCACAGCAGGATCAGGGCGATGAGGTTGGGGATGGCCATCAAGCCCAGGGCCGTGTCGCCGAAGTTCCAGACGACCTCCAGCGCCACCACGGCGCCCAGGAAGTGCATCAGGCAGAAGACGATCTTGTAGGGGAACACCCAGCGGGTGCCGAACAGGTAGACCACCGCCCGATCGCCGTAGTAGCTCCACGAGATCGCGGTGGAGATGCCGAAGAGCAGCACACCGATGGTGACGATCAGGTGGCCCCAGCCGCCGAGGATCGGGGAGAGGCCCTTGCGGAAGGCCTGGGCGGTGAGGGGTGAGCCGTTGAGGGCCATCTGGCCCTCGAGCTGCAGGTCGGGGATGTGCTCGAAGTCGATGTCGCCGGCCTTGACGGGCAGCGCGCCGCTCCAGGGCTCTCCCTGATCGTCGAGCACCAGGGGCTCGATCACCGTGGCGTGGTTGCGCACGAAGCCGCCGCCGATGGGGGCGCCGGCCTGGATCTGGAGGCTGCCGTCGAGCAGCTCGTCGTCGGGGACCACCCCGTCGAGGCCCACCGTGCCCTGATCGACGACCACGGTCAGCGCGCTCTGGGCGTTGACGGGCACCTCGTCGGGGACCCGCTCGGTCCAGGCGCCGGTGGAGAGGATCACCAGGCCGGTGATGGTGCAGATGATCAGGGTGTCGATCATCGGGCCGATCATGGCCACCAGGCCCTCGCGCACCGGCTCGTCGGTCTTGGCCGCGGCGTGGGCGATGGGGGCGGAGCCCTGTCCGGATTCGTTGGAGAAGATGCCGCGCTTCACGCCCCAGGTGAGCATGAAGATGAAGGTGCCTCCGGCGAACCCCCCGATCTGGGCCGCGGGCTGGAAGGCGGCGGTGAAGATGGAGCCGATGACCCCGGGCAGCGAGGCGGCGTTGAAGGCCAGCACCGTCAGTCCACCGGCCAGGTACAGGGCCGCCATCCAGGGCACCAGCTTGGAGGTGACCGCGCCGATGCGCTTGATACCGCCGAGGATCACTGCGGCCACCAGGCTCGCACAGACCACGCCGGTGATGACGGTGGGGATGCCCAGGTCGGAGCGCATCTGGTCGGCCATGGTGAAGGCCTGGATGGCGTTGCCGGAGCCGAAGCTCGAGATGACCGCGCAGGCGGCGAAGGCCACCGCCAGGGGCTTCCACTTGGGGCCCAGGCCCTTCTCGATGTAGTACATCGGCCCGCCCGCCGCCGAGCCGTCGGGCAGGATGGTCCGGTACTTCATGGACAGGGTGCACTCGTGGAACTTCAGCGCCATGCCGAAGGCCGCGGTGACCCACATCCAGAACAGGGCGCCCGGCCCGCCGTAGTGCAGGGCCGTGGCCACGCCGGCGATGTTGCCGATGCCCACGGTGGCGGACAGGGCGGTGGTCAGCGCCTGGAAGTGGCTCAGATCGCCGTCGTGCTCCGGGTCGTCGTACTTGCCGCGGATGACGTCGATGCTGTGCTTGACGTAGCGGGCCTGCACGAAGCGCAGCGCCACGGTGGTGAACAGGCCGGTGACCAGCAGCAGGCCCACCAGGAAGGGCAGCACATCGGGCCAGCCCCAGATGAAGCCGGCTGCGGCTTCGGTGATGCTCTCGAGGGTTTCCACCTTGCTTCCTCGCTTCGGTGTGAGGGCGCCACCTAACGCGCGTCGCGGTGATGCATAGCATTCTGGGCGCCCGCGTTAGGACCTGCACGCTCGGCGGACCCCTCGGCCGCCACAGGAGGACGAGATGGAGCCCAGGCTGTTCCTCGGCAGGAGCGTCACCGACGACAGCGACTTCCGCCTGAAGGCCTCGCGCCTGAGGACCCACGGTGTGGTCGTGGGCATGACCGGGAGCGGCAAGACCGGCCTGTCCTTGGTCGCCCTCGAAGAAGCCGTGCGCGCGGGCATCCCCGTCATCGCCATCGATCCCAAGGGTGACCTGTCCAACCTGGGCCTGCTCTTCAGCGAGCTGGACCCGGCCCAGGCCGCCCCCTGGGCCGGCCGTCAGGATCCGGCGGAGATCTGCGATCGCTGGCGCGACGGCCTGGGCCGCTGGGGCATGGGCCCGGCCGAGATCGCCGACCTCGCCGATCGGCTGGAGCTGAAGGTCTGGACCCCGGGCTCCGAGGCCGGCCTGCCGGTGGACGTGGTGGGCTGCTTCGGCCGCCCACCCGCCGAGGTGCTCGAGCACGACGAGTCCCGTCACACCCTGGTCTCCGATCTGGTCGGCGGCCTGCTGGGCCTGGTGGGGCGCAAGACCGACCCGCTGCGCGACCCCGCTCACGTGGTGCTCAGCCACGTGATGGAGCAGGCCTGGCTGGCCGGCGAGGACCTCACCCTCGAGGGCCTCATCCTGAAGCTGGTGGACCCGCCCTTCGACAAGGTCGGGGTCTTCCCCCTGGACACCTTCTTCCCCCCCGACGACCGCATGGAGCTGGCCGTGCTGCTCAACGCGGTGGTGGCCGCCCCCAGCTTCGGGGTGTGGTCCCGAGGCGCGGCGCTGGACATCGACGCCTTGCTGCAGCCCGCCCGGCGCACGCCGGTGCACGTCTTCCACCTGGCCCACCTCGACGAGTCCCAGCGGCAGTTCTTCGTCTCGCTGCTGCTCGGCCGGGTGCAGGCCTGGAGCCGCTCCCAGCCGGGCACCGAGGACCTGCGCGCGCTGGTGTTCTTCGACGAGGTCTCCGGCTACCTGCCGCCGCACCCCAAGAATCCGCCGGCCAAGGGATCGCTGTTGGGCCTGATGAAGCAGGCCCGGGCCGTGGGGCTCGGGGTGCTGCTGGCCACCCAGAACCCCGTGGACCTGGACTACAAGGCCATCTCGAACGCCGGGCTGTGGTGCATCGGGCGCCTGTCCACCAAGCAGGACCGGGATCGGCTGCTCAAGGGGCTGGGCAGCACGGGGCTGGACTCCACGGTCGCGGAGCTGGCCAAGCGCAGCTTCCTCATCGTGCAGCCGGGCAAGGACGAGCCGGTGGTGATCAAGAGCCGCCACGCCCTGTGCTGGCTGCGGGGCCCCTTCACCCGGGTGGAGATCGAGCGCCTGGTGGACGGGCTGGGCCGGCCTGCACCGGGGCCCGCGGCCCCTGCGGTGCCCCCGGCCGTGGCGGCGGCCCCCGCGGCGGCTCCTGCCGCGCCGGTGACCGAGCCCGTCGCCCCCGAGCTCGAGGACGGCCTGAGCGAACAGCCGCCGGCCTCCCCTGGTCCGGTGGCCTACCTCGACCCCCGCGTGGCCCACTCGGCCCGGCTGGCCGCCAGCCTCGAGCTGGCCGCCCTGCCTCCCCGCGAGGACGGCCGCCTGGTGCACCGCGCGGCCCTGGTGGCCGAGGTCGGCGTGACCTTCGACGAGGCCAAGGCCGGCTTCATCCAGGACGAGACCCTGGTGCGCTGCCTCTTCCCCCTCGATCCCAGCGGCCCCGGCGAGCTCACCGCCATCCCCTTCGCCGAGGGTGACCTCTGCGCCGCGCCGCCCTCGGGCTCGTTGTTCGAGGCCCTGCCCCCCTGGGTGGACGAGGAGCGGGAGCTGAAGACCGTGGGCAAGACCGTCGTGGAGCGCATCTACCGCAGCGAGACCCGCGGGCTGTTCCGGAACCCCAAGCTCAAGCTGTGGAGCGCCGCGGCCGAGGATCGCGCCGGCTTCGAGCAGCGCTGCCGGGCCGCGGTGGAAGACCGCATCGACGTGGACGCCACCAAGCTGAGGGATCGCTACGCCGCCAAGGCCGACAAGCTGCAGGACCGCATCGAGGCCCGCCAGGCCAAGCGCGCCGAGCAGGAAGGCGTGCTGCGGGCCCGCAAGATGGAAGAGGCCGTCAACGTCGGCGAGACCCTGCTGTCCTTCTTCGGGGGCCGGCGCCGGAGCTTGAGCTCCGCCATGAGCAAGCGCCGCCAGACCACCACGACCCGCGACCGCATGGACCGCATCGAGCAGGAGATCGTGGACCTGCGCGAGGACCTGGTGCAGCTCGAGGCCGAGCTGGCCGTCAAGCTGACCCAGGCCCGGGCCAAGCACGAGGCCCTGCTCGCCGCCACCGCCGAGGTCCCCATCCGCCTCGAGCGCGCCGACGTGCGGCTGCAGAGCCTCGGGATCGTGTGGATCCCGGTCAATCGGCGCCTGTAGCGCTGGCTAGTCCAGCCCCGCGAAGGTGGGGACGTCTGCCATGGGTCCTCCCGGGGGCTGACTCGTTCCTATCCGAGCCCAGCCAGGGTGGGATAGGCGGATCGTGGTGAACGATGACTCCGGACCGCCGCCCCGACTACCTCGCCCGCATCCACCGCGTCATGGACCACGTGGAGCGCAACCTCGCCCAGCCGCTGCAGCTGGAGGACCTGGCGCGGGTGGCGCACTTCTCTCCGTTCCACTTCCACCGCATCTTCTCGGCGATGACCGGCGAGACGGTGCAGCGCTTCGTGGCGCGGCTGCGGATCGAGAAGGCCGCCTCCATGCTGCTGGCCTACCCCTCGATGCCGGTGACCGACGTCGCCCTGGACTGCGGCTTCGGCAGCTCGGCGGCCTTCGCGCGGGCCTTCAAGGCCCACTTCGGGCTCTCCGCCACCGCCTGGCGCAAGCTGGGTGAACAGGAGCGCAAGATCCGTCAAGCGCAGCGCAAGCAGCGTGAAGAGGGCGCGGGCGATGGCGCCTACCCTCGGGACGACGGTGCGGGGATGGCCCCCGCCCGCCCGAGGACAGCCATGACCCCCATCGAAGCCACCGACGTCCGCGTCGAGACCACCGACACCATGACCGTCGCCTACGTCCGCCACGTGGGCCCCTACGCCGGCGATGCCGGCCTGTTCGAGCGCCTCATCGGCCGCCTGTGCCGCTGGGCGGGCCCCCGCGGCCTGCTCGGTCCGGGCGCCCGGATGCTCGGCATCTACCACGACAACCCCGGGATCACGGACGAGGACAAGCTGCGCGTGTCCATGTGCGTGACCGTGCCGGCCGGCACCGCGCCGGACGGCGAGGTGGGCGTGATGCAGCTCGAGGGCGGCCCCACCGCCTTCGCGGCCTTCGCCATCGAGCCCCATCAGTACGGCGGCTGCTGGGCCTGGCTCTACGGCAGCTGGCTGCCCCAGAGCGGCTACGAGCCCGACGACCGTCCTCCCTACGAGCTGTACAGCGGTGAGCCGACGTCCTGCGAGGGCGAGCTGCACCGCTTCGAGATCTGCCTGCCCGTGCGCCCGGCCTAGCGGCCCGGGGCGAGCGGGGGGCTGGAGCCCCCATGACCCGCACCCTCATCCCCCTGCTCGCCCTGTCCCTGGCCTGCACCGCCGGCCCCGACGCCCCCGACGATGTGCAGCAGCCCCCGTCGGACGTCCCGGAGGTCCAGGTCCCCGATGAGGGGGGCGCGGTGCCCGACCGCGTGCCCGTCACGGTGCCCACCGAGCCCGCCCTGTCCAGCTTCACGGGCCAGGGCACCCACCTGGGCATCGGCCTGTGGTGCGCGTTCTACCCCCTGGGCTGGTCGGACAGCGGGCGCTTCGCCTGGGCCACCGAGCGGCGGGTGAACGACATGGCCATCGAGTACGGCGCGATCTGGCATGTGATGCAGGCGGGCGCCGAGAGCGTCGATCAGGAGAACGTCGGCTTCGGCACCGAGGAGTTCCCCGAGGACGCGACCCTGGCCTGGGCCTGGGAGCAGCAAAAGGATCGGGTCAGCACGCTGCTGGGCGGCGCCCTGATCCTCGCCGGTGGGACCGCGCTGCACCCGCTCCCCGCCGAGACCCCCATGGGCAAGCTCGACGCCCGCTGGGAGCTGGGCGAGCTCGCTGACTTCGCGCGTCCAGGCAAGCTCCTCATCCGCTGGGACGACGGCCCGGAGACCGCCATCCTCGAGACCGAGTTCTCGGATCTGGCCGGGGAGCCCGAGCCTCCGCAGCTCATCCTGTCCCCGACCCACCACCACGGCGTGTTGGTGATCCCGGTCGTCACCGGCGAGCCCGTCGAGGCCCTGGTGGACGTGCAGTACCGGCTCCACGGGCTCGAGCTGGTGGCGGCCGCGCCCCTGCCTCCGGTCACGGATCAGGATCAGCCGCAGGAGCAGCCCCCGCCCGAGACGCCCCCTCAGCAGTGAGGGTTCTCGTCGAGGATCAGCATCGCCCCGGTGGACAGCTGGATCAGGGCCGTCGCCCTCACCGAGCACTCGCTCATGTCCACGTCGATGTCGATCTCCACGAAGTCGTCGGGATCGGCGACGGCCTCCTCGAGCAACCCGGCGACGATGGCGTCGCGCCGGGCCAGCAGGGCCGCGCCTTCGCTGTCCGTGTCGGGGTCCCAGTGGCCGTCGGCGGTGTACTCGTCGATGGCGGTGGAGGCCCGTGACAGCTGGCTCTCGAAGGTCGCGTAGCCGGCGGTGGGGCCGGTGATGTCCAGGTAGCTCGAGGGCAGCTCACCCCAGGTCCACCAGAACGAGGCGTCGTGGATCGCGATGGTCACCGCCTCGACCGCGGCGTCGTCGTCGGTCCAGGCGTCGCAGCCCGACAGCTGCATGGCGATCACCTGGGCGAAGGCGTCGTCCATGGTGGTGGCGATGGCCAGCAGGCGGGTGAGGTCCGTGGCGTCGTCGTCGCTGCTGGTGGCGATGGTCAGGGAGCAGGTCTCTTCGGTGGGGATCTCCTCGTCCTCGTCCTCGCTGGGCTCCCACACCGCGCTGTAGTCCAGCAGCAGCTCCATGGCGCTGCCGCCGACATAGGAGACCGCGGCCAGGGCGTCGATGTCCGCCAGGGGTCGGTCGGCCACGATGTTCGAGGCGGCCCGTGCGTCGAGTCCAGCGTCCTCGTCGAGCTCGGTCTGGGTGGCGTTGTTGGCGACGATCAGGATGGAGTCGGCCTCTTCGGAGCTCAGGGGCACGCCCTCGACGACCATGTCCGGCTCACCGCAGGAGCCGTCGGCCTGGACGAAGGCCAGCAGCTCGGCGGCGGCCGAGGCGCCGAAGTAGGAGAAGCCCGCGATCTCGTCGGCGTCGACGCCATCACCGCGGGTGTCCGCGTCGACGCAGCCGGTGCAGGCCCGACCGGACTGGCAGCTGCCGGCGTCGTTGATGGCGTCTTCGCAGATCCGGGAGTCCAGCAGGTCGCGGCACTCGTCGCAGCTCATGGTCTCGAAGAACCAGACCGCGCAGGCCAGCTCGGTCTCGTCGAAGACCACGCCCTCGATGGTGGCGCCGCCGGACAGGCACAGCCCGCTGGTGTCGCAGGTCTCGTCGTCGTCGCAGCTCCCACAGGAACCGCCGCAGCCGTCGTCACCGCAGCTGCGGCCGTCGCAGGCGGGCTCGCAGGCGTCCTCGCAGGGGTTGGCCTGGACCCAGGCCAGCAGCTCGGCCGCCGCGGAGGGACCGAAGTAGCTGTAGGCGGCGATCTCGTCGCAGTCCACGCCGTTGTCACGACCGTCGCCGTCGTCGCAGCCGGTGCAGGACACCCCCGCCTGGCAGGCGTCGGCGTCGTTGATGGCGTCCTCGCAGATCCGGGAGTCGAAGATCTCGCGGCAGCTGTCACAGTCCATGGTGGTGAACAGCTGGGCGGCGCAGGCCAGCTCGTCCGCGTCGAAGGCCACACCCTCCATGGTGCAGGCGGCGGGCTCGTCGCCGGCGTCGCTGGGGCAGGCCAGCTGCAGGTCGGACCAGGCGCCTTCGGTGAAGTAGGACGCCGCCGCCAGCTCGCTGCAGCTGGTGATGGAGGCCAGGCTGTCGCTGTCGCTGCAGCCACTGCACAGCAGGCCCGACTGGCAGGCGTCGGCGTCGTTGTGAAGGTCCTCGATCACCGATGAGTGGATGGGGCGTCCGTCGCCGTCGTAGTCCTGCTCGAAGTCGCAGCCGGCGGTGGTGAGGGTCTCGAGGGCGCAGGCCAGGTCGAAGGTGTAGACGCCGTCCATGCGGGCGGTCTCGTGTTGGGAGGAGTCGCAGGTCCAGGCGCTGTCGGCGTCCTTGGTGCCGGCCACGGCCCCGCTGGACGCCGCCGGGTCGATGCCGGCCGGCTGGTCGCAGCCGGTGATTGCGAGGGCGAGAACGGTCGCCGCGAGGATGCGCAGGAGCGGGGTCATGGAACCTCCAGGAGGGTCGACCATACACCACCGCACTTCGGGCGATAGGGAAGGAATGTCAAACCTTTCCGGAGCCTCCATGCCTACCGAAGCCTCCCTCCAGGCCCTCGACGGCCTCCGCGATCTCTCCACCCTCCAGTGGTATGTCATCCCGCTGCTGGCGGGGGTGTTCTACGTCTACACGATGGAGATGAAGAAGGCGCGCGCGAGCGGCAACTGGGACGCCATCTACGCGGGGCTCACCTTGTTCGGGATGGACTTCATCAACGAGACCTGGAACGGCTGGGTCTTCCACCTGAGCGAGCACTCGGCGTGCTGGACGGCCCCGGGGCCCACCGCCCTGCGCACCATGGTCGGCTGGAACATCGAGATCATGTTCATGTTCGCCATCTCGGGGGTGGTCTTCTACCACTCGTTCTCCGAGGACCCGAAGTCCACGCTGTTCGGGCTGCCGGAGCGCTGGGTCTGGGCCGTGGGCTACGCCGTGTTCTGTGTGGTCATCGAGTGCTTCCTCAACATGGGCGGCCACCTGGTCTGGGAGTACCCGTTCTGGAACAGGAGCGTCGGCGGGGTCTGGCTCATCTTCCTGTTCGGCTACTTCCACTTCTACGTGGCCGTGCTGTTGGTGCTGATGCTGAAAACCCACCGGGCCAAGATCATCGCGGTCAGCAGCCTGTACGTCATCGCCATCCTGGCCAACGTGGTGGCCATGGGCATCCTGGGCTGGGTGTATTAGCCCCGCGCGGTCCGCAGCCTCTCCAGCATCGCCAGCTCCCCCGGCTCGTCCGCCAGGAGGGAGCGGGCCTGGTCGAAGCCGGCCGCGGCTCGATCCGCGAGCCCCTCGCGCTCGTCCAGGATCGCCAGGCCCCACAGGCAGCGGGCGTGCTGGACCTGCCAGCGCCCGGCCTCGGCCGCCCGCCGACCCTCGTCCAGCAGGGGCCAGGCCAGGTGGGGGCGTTCGTCCAACTCCAGCAGCCCCAGCTCCGCCAGGGCCAGGCTGGCGCCGAAGGCGTTGCCCAGCTGGCGGTGGCTGGCCAGGCCGGCCTCGAGCTGGGGTCGGGCGAGCTCGGGGGCGCCCCTGCGCAGCAGGACCCGGCCCAGGTCCACCCGCGCGAAGGCTTCACCGCGGCTGTCACCCAGGGCGCGGTACTGACCGAGGGCAGCCTCCACGGCCTGCTGGGCGTCGGCGAGCCGGCCCTGGGCCATGGCGTTCAGGCCCAGCCGCGAGCGGGTCAGCGCCTCCCTGCGGGTGTGGCCCTGGCGCTGGTAGAGGACCAGCGCGGCCTCCAGGCGCTCGGCGGCGCCGGCTCGATCCCCGGCCGCGGCGGCCAGGCGCCCCAGCTCCCCCAGGGCCATGGCCTGGGCTCCGAGATCCCCGGCCTGGCGGCCGAGGATCAGGGCGCGCTCTGCCAGGGGGCGGGCCCCGTCGCGGTCGCCCTGGTGGCGGAGCAAGGCGGCGTGCAGGGCGTTGGCGTGGGCCCCGAGCCGCGGGTCGTCCTGCTCATGGGCGCAGGCGGCGGCCTCGGCGTAGGTCTCGGAGGCGCGCTCCGGCTGGCCGGTCAGCCCGAGGATGTCCCCCAGCTGCCACAGCAGCAGACCGCGCCAGGGGGCGCGGGCCTGGGGCTCCAGCATCTCGGCCAGGTCCCGCGCGGCCTCGAGGGAGCTGGACAGCTGCAGGCCCATCACCGCGGGTACCCCGGCGGCCACGGCCTGTTCGTGGCGTCCTGCGCCCATGGCGTGGACCACCGCGGCGCGGCGATCGGCGATCTGTTGGGACCATCGCTGTCGAGCGGCGTCCGCCCGGGGGCCGGCCAGCTCATCGAGCAGGGCGGAGGGACTGGATGAGGCGAACCAGGCGGCGTGTCGGTCCCGGGCGTCACCCTCGATCCCGAGCGCGGCGGCCTCGTCCCTGGCCAGCAGCCACAGGGGACGCCACAGGCGGAAGCGCCCGTCGTCCAGGGGCCGGATCAGAGCGCGGTCCACCAGGGTGCGCACCCTGTCGGCGGCCTGGCTGCCGAGCACCGCGCGCAGGGCCGCCCAGCTCACCGGGCCCTCGAACCAGGCTATGCGGGCCAGCGCGTGCTGGGTGTCGGCGTCCAGCTGCTCCCAGGAGGCGGCCAGCACCGCGCCGAGGCTGCTGTGGCGGTCCGGGCGGTCTCCGGTGGCGCTGGAGGGGAGCTCCCCTCTCTCCCTCACCAGCTCGGCCAGCTCGCCCGGTGGCAGGCTGCGCAGCCAGGGGGCGCACAGCTCGATGGCGAGCGGGGAGCCGTCCAGCAGGTGCAGCAGCGGGGCCAGATCTTCGGCGCTCGCGGCGAAGGTCGGCCAGGTGGCGGTGGCCCGATCGCGGAGCAGCGCCGTGGCGTCGTCGGGCGGTAGCGGTGCGATGGGCACCAGCCGCTCACCCCGGGCGCCGACGGGCGTCCGGCTGGTGCACAAGGCGCGCAACCCGGGGGCCGCCTGCAGCCAGGCGGTGATGCAGGGGGCGGCGCCCTCGCCCGCGTCCTCGAGGTTGTCGAGCACCAGCAGCCCGTGCTGCGGGGCCAGCAGGGAGGCGATGGCCTCTGGCCGGTCTTCTCCCTCGACGCCGAGGGACCGGGCCACGGCTCTGCACAGGGCGGCTATGTCGTGGGCTCCAGCGGCCTCGACCCACACCACGCCCTGCTCGCCGGCGGCCAGCTCGGCGGCCAGCCGGGTCTTGCCCATGCCCCCGGGCCCGTGCAGGGTCACCAGCCGCGCTCCGACCGCCAGGCTGTGCTCGATCAGGGCGCGCTCCCGGGCGCGGCCCACGAAGCGGTCCCCGGCCCTGGGCGGGCAGGGGCGGGGCGGCGCCCAGCCCGGCAGGAAGCGGTACCCCTCACCGTGCACGGTCAGCAGGTGGTCGGGGTTGCGGGGATCGTGCTCGATCTTGCCCCGCAGCCGGTTCATGGTGGACTCGACCGTGCGTGACGAGCTGCTCTTGTAGCCCCACACATCCCGCAGCAAGGTCTCCTGGGTCACGGCCTCCGGGCTGGCCTCCACCAGCGCAGCCAGCAGGTCCAGCTCCCGGGCCGACAGCCGCCCCGCCCGCTCGGGGCCCATGTCGAAGCGGCCGGTGGTCAGATCGACGCGCCCGGATCGGAGCTGCAGCGCTGGCGTGGGCGGGGGCATGGGGGCGGCCTAACCAGCCCACCTCCAGCGAGGGGTGCTCAGTCGAGATCGTCGTCATCCCGCGGGCTCAGCCGCCACCGGTCCCAGGCGGTGTGCACGATCCCCTCCACGTCGGTGGTGTCGCCCACCTCGAGCTCCACGCTGGCGAAGGTCTCGTCGATCAGCAGCCCGATGTCGGTCTCCCAGCCGTCCTCGGTCACGGCGGTCACCGTCAGGTCGTAGGCCTTGACCAGCACGCCGTCCCAGGGCTCCCAGTCGGCCTGCTCGCCCGGCAGCCAGGTGCGCTCGACCCAGTCGTCGTCGGTGCGCTCCCAGCTCGAGGCCACCAGCTGGGTGGCGCCGTAGTACTCCTGGGTCTCGCCCACCACGGTGAGCTGATCGCCCACCTCGACCTCGGCGGTGGTCTCGCCGGTGTAGACGAACAGCCCGCTCCAGGGGCCGCCGCCGGGGTCCTGGACGTAGAAGCCGTAGCCCTCCGCGACGGGCGGGCTGGTCACCACCAGCTTGGGCAGGGTCAGCGCCCCCTGCATGTGGCCCAGCTGCACCCCCGCGGCGGTGGGGCAGGCGCCCCACATGCCCACACCGGCCTGCTGGGCCTCGGTGAGCAGCGCCGCGAAGCGATCCTCGTGGCTGTCGTTGGGGGAGATGGACAGGGTGCGGGCGTAGCCCAGGGACAGCAGGCTCTCCTCGAACAGCTCGACGCTGCCGTCGTCGTGGGCGATGTAGACATAGGCCAGGGTGCGGTCGTAGCTGTCGTCGCAGTCGCCGTCGAAGGACAGCCAGACGGTCTGGCCGTACAGCCGCTCGATGCTGTAGGCCTTGGCCTCCGGGCCCCAGCAGTCGTCGTCGCCCCAGGTCTCCGGGGTGTCCACGCCGATGATGCGCACGCTCTCTTCGCCGTCGGGGCCCTGGACCTCGATGGTGTCGCCGTCGGTGACGTAGCTGACCTCGACCTCCACCGGCTCCCGGCAGGCGCCGTCCACCGATGGGATGTCCGGTCGGTCCTCCGGCTCTCCGGTGTCCACGGTGTCGGGCTGGCTGGGCTCGACGTCATCCAGCGGGGCGTCGGCGTCGGGCAGGCAGCCGGGGCTCATGGTGAACAGGGCGAGCATCGAGACGAGGGCGCGGGGCATGGGACCTCCGGGGTGGAGCCCAGCCTCGCCCGTGGGCGCGGGCGCGGCCCGGATCTGTGAGGACTTGTGAGCTTGCGCAGGGTGGCGGCAGGCACCGCCCGGCTTCGCCACTCCGGCGGGCAGGGATCCTGTACCATCCGTGGAAGTGGGCCTTCTCGCCCCAGGACCGGAGGACCGATGAGTCACAGCGTCTACTGGCTTCAGGCCGGCTCCTGCGGTGGCGACACCATGTCGCTGCTGGGCATGGACTCGCCGGCGATGCCCGAGCTGCTGCGGGAGCACGAGCTCGAGCTGCTCTGGCAGCCCTCCCTCTCGACCTGCGATCACCGGGAGCACGAGGCGATCCTGGAGCAGCTGTACGACGGCAGCCGGCCCCTGGATGTGCTCTGCGTCGAGGGTGCCATCATCCGCGGCCCCGGTGGCACGGGCATGTTCGACCTGCAGGGCGGTCAACCCAAGAAGAACATCGCCGCCCGCCTGGCGGCGCGCGCCCGCTTCGTGATCGCCGTGGGCACCTGCGCGGCCTTCGGGGGTATCCCCGTCGGGGCCGACACCGAGGCCACGGGCCTGCAGTACCACCGCACCGAGCGCGGGGGCTTCCTGGGCGCCAACTGGACCTCGGGCGCGGGGCTGCCCGTGATCAACCTGCCCGGCTGCCCCGTCCACCCCGCCGTGCTGCGGAGCGTCCTGGTGACCATCGCCCTGGGCGACACCCTCCAGCTGGACGCCTACAACCGCCCCGCGGACTGGTACTCGACCCTCGTACACCAGGGCTGCACCCGTAACGAGTACCACGAGTTCCGCGTCGAGGATCAGGACTTCGGCTCCCCTGGCTGCATGTACTTCTTCCTGGGCTGCCGCGGCCCGAGCACCTACGGCCCCTGCAACAAACACCTGTGGGCCAAGCGCAACTCGCGCACCCGCGCCGGCGTGCCCTGCGTGGGCTGCATGCGGGCGGACTTCCCCCAGGAGCACCCCTTCTTCCGCACCCGGGCCATCGAGGGGGCCCCCCTGGATCTGCCCATCGGCGTCGATCGAGCCCACTTCCTGGCCTACAAGACCATGGCCCGCGCGGCGGCACCCGACCGTCTGCGTGAGCGAAAGACCAAGGTGTAATATGTCAACGCGCCGGATCGCCGTTCCGATGAACCGCGTCGAGGGCGACCTCGAGGTCCACGCCGAGCTGCGCGACGATCTCGTGGTCCGGGCCTGGTGCTCGGGCACCCTCTACCGGGGCTTCGAGACCCTGATGGTCGGCCGGGGCTCCCTGGACGGGCTGGTCATCACCCCCCGCATCTGCGGGATCTGCAGCACCTCCCACCTGCACGCCGCCGCGCTGGCTCTCGACCAGATCCACCACGCCCGGGTGCCCGCGGAAGGGCAGCGGGTGCGCAACGTGGCCCTGATGGCGGAGCACCTGCAGAGCGACCTGCGGCAGCACGCCCTGATGTTCTGCCCCGACATGCTGCACCCCAGCTACGCCGACACGGCGCTGTACGACGCAGCGGTGGAGCGCTACGCCCCCAACGCGGGCCGGGTGACCCTCGAGGTGGTGCGCCGCACCCGCCGCCTGCTGGACATCATCGCGATCCTGGGTGGGCAGTGGCCCCACTCGAACTTCATGGTCCCCGGGGGCGTGGTCTGCCTGCCCACCCAGGCGGACCTGCAGCAGTGCCGGCTGCTGCTCGCCGAGTACCGGCGCTGGTACGAGGCGCAGGTGCTCGGTTGCTCCATCGAACGTTGGCACCAGCTGCGCGGGGTCGACGAGCTGGACGCCTGGCTGGCCGAGCGGCCAGAGCACGCCAGCAGCGAGGTGGGCTTCCTGCTGCGCTGGGGCGCAGCCCACGACTGGGCCGAGCTGGGCGCCCACGACTGCAGTTTGATCTCCTACGGCTCTCTGGTGCTCCCCGGGGGATCCCAGGTGCGCGGTCGCAAGCGATCCTCGGTGCTCATGACCGGCGGCGTGGCCAGCAACGGGCACGTCCGCCCCCTGGTCCAGGCCGAGATCAGCGAGCACATCGCCTGCTCATGGTTCCAGGGCTACGAGGGCGGCCGCCACCCGTCCCGGGGCGTCACCATGCCCTACGCCACCGGGCTCGAGGGAGACCGCTACAGCTGGGCCAAGGCGCCCCGCTACCAGGACCGCCCCGCCGAGACCGGGGCCCTGGCCGAGCTGGTGGTGGGCGGGCACCCGCTGCTGCAGGACATGGTCGCCAGCCGGGGCTCCACGGTGCTCGCCCGCCAGCTCGCCCGGCTGGTGCGCGGCGCCGAGCTGCTCCCGGCCATGCAGACCTGGCTCGAGGAGATCGATCCGGGGGGTGAGTTCTACCGCTCCCCCGATCCCTACGACGGCGGCGAGGGCGTGGGCCTCACCCAGGCCTCCCGGGGCGCCCTGGGTCACTGGGTGCGCATCGAGGACGATCGCATCGCCCACTACCAGATCATCACCCCCACCGCCTGGAACGCCTCCCCCCGGGACGCCAACGGGGTGCCGGGGCCCATGGAGACCGCCCTGGCGGGGACCCGACTGCCCGCGCCGGACGCCCCGGTCCAGCTGGGCCACGTGGTGCGGTCCTTCGATCCCTGTCTGGTGTGCACGGTGCACACCCTGCAGCCCAGCGGCGCGACCCGCCGGCTCCGGCTGGGGGTGGGATGACCCGCATCCTCTGCGTCGGCAACCGCCTGGTCGAGGCGGACAGCGCCGGGTTGGCGGTGCACGACGCCCTGGCGGCGCGGTCCCTGCCCCCGGGCGTGGAGCTGGTGGACGGGGGCCTCGGCGGGCTGCGGCTGCTGTCCCTGCTGGACGGCGCCGGGCGCGTGGTGCTGGTGGACACGGTCTCGGGCTTCACCGACGCCGGCGGGGTGGTCCAGCTGGCCCGCGAGCAGCTGGCGGCCCCTGAGCGCTGCGATCACGACAGCGGGCTGGCCTGGCTGCTGGCCCAGCTGCCCCGGCTCTGCGAGCGCGACGTCCCGGAGCTCTCCATCGTGGGCCTCGAGGCGCCCGCGGACGCCGACACCGTCGCCCGGGCGACCGCCCTGTGCCTGAGGCTGGTGGGAGGGGAGGCATGAAGCGCAACCGCCGGGAGCTCATGGCCGAGATCGAGCTGCTGCGGCGGGAGATCCGTGTCGCCCGCGACGCCGCCGCCATCACCGCCGAGCGGGTCGTCGAGCAGTTCGTGGAGAACGAGCGGATCCTCTCCCGCCTCCAGGAGCGCATCGACACCGAGAAGCAGCTGCGCACCGCCCTGGCCACCCAGCTCGAGGAGGTGCGCCAGCACGAGATCGAGCTGGCCGCCGCCCGGCAGCAGGCCGAGGCCGCCACCAACGCCAAGAGCATGTTCCTGGCCAACATGAGCCACGAGATCCGCACGCCCATGAACGGCATCGTGGGCATGACCCAGCTGCTCATGGACACCGCCCTCGACCCCGATCAGCACGAGATGCTCCACACCGTCGCGGTCTCCGCCGACGCCCTGCTGAGCATCATCAACGACATCCTCGACTTCTCCCGCATCGAGGCCGGCCACCTCGAGCTCGACCGGATCGAGTTCGAGCTGCGCGACACTGTGGCCGACGCCATCCGCATCCTCGCTCCCCGGGCGCAGGCCAGCGGCCTCATGCTCGCTGTGGACATGGGGGAGGCGATCCCGGCCACGCTGCGGGGCGACCCCGGCCGGCTGCGGCAGGTGCTCCTCAACCTGGTGGGCAACGCCCTGAAGTTCACCCAGGAGGGCGAGGTCGTGGTCGCGGTCGAGCTGCAGGAGTCCACCGAAGATCATGTGGAGCTCTCCTTCGCGGTGACCGACACCGGCATCGGCATCCCCGGAGACAAGCTCGAGGCCATCTTCTCCGCCTTCACCCAGGCCGACGGGTCCATCACCCGCGACTACGGTGGCACCGGCCTCGGCCTGTCCATCAGCCACGAGCTCGCCCGCCTGATGGGGGGGCACATCACGGTCAGCAGCGTCGAGGGGGAGGGCAGCTGCTTCACGCTGTACGCTCGCTTCGCCCGCTGCGAGCAGCGAGTGCACCCCGCCCTGGTCCGGTCCCCCACGGGCGGCCTGTCGACGCTGGCGGGAGGGCGGGTCCCGTCGCCCGTGATCCCGGCGCTTCGCCGCCGCGCCAGCGCCGCCCTGCGGCGGCCCCGTCGCATCCTGGTGGCCGAGGACAACGCGGTGAACCAGCTGCTCATGCGGCGGATCCTGGAGAGCGCCGGGCACATCATCACCACGGTGGGCACCGGCGCGGCGGCCGTCGAGGCCGTGGAGCGCGACCGGCCCGAGCTGGTCTTCATGGACATCCAGATGCCGGTGCTCGACGGGTTCGAGGCCACCCGGCGGATCCGCGAGGCCGAGGCCGAGGGGGGCGATCACCTGCCCATCGTGGCCATGACCGCCCACGCCCTGAGCGGCGACCGGGAGCGCTGCCTCGAGGTCGGCATGGACGAGTACCTGGCCAAGCCGGTCAAGCCGGCCGCGGTGCTGGCGATGCTCGAGGCCGTGCTCGGGGGTCTGCCCTCGCTCGACGAGGACCCGGACGCCCCCAGCTTCGACGTCGATCACCTGATGAGCGTCTACGAGGACGACCGAGAGCTGGTCACCGAGCTGGCCAAGGTCTTCATGGACGGCGCGGGCGCCCACCTCGCGAGCCTTCGACAGGCTCTCGATGCCGGGGATCCGAAGGCGATCGTCCTGGCGGCCCACACCCTCAAGGGCTCCTGCGGCAACTTCGCCGCCGATCGGGCCTGGACCCGCTTCGGCGAGCTGGAGGCGGCGGCCCGCGCGGGCGAGCTCGACGACATCGAGCCGTTGGTCGAACGCGCCGTGCGCGAGCTGCGCCGACTCGAGGACGACCTGCGGGCGTTGGTGGGCTAGCCGCCGAGCTGCATGCAGTTGGCTTGCTGGAAGGCCAGCGCCTCCTGCTCGAGCCGGGGGTGGGGCAGGGCGTGGGTGCGCTCCCCCAGCCTGGCCCAGCGCTGGACCAGGTCGTCTCCGGGGCGGCAGATGATGCTCGTCTGTGCGGGGTCCTCGAGGGCCTGCTCCAGGTGCTGTGCCCAGCGCTGGGCCCCGGCCTCGACGCAGCGGTCCCTGTGCACATCGGGCAGCCCCTCGCAGACCTCGAGATCGAGGGGGTGCATCCCGCCCAGGCCCGCCTGGTAGAAGCGCAGCCAGTAGCGGTAGCTGTGGTCCTCGCCCTCGTCCAGCAGCACGGCCCACTCGTCGTGCAGCTCGGTGGCCTCGGGCAGGGCCTCGGCGAAGCCGTCGGGTCCGTATCGGTTGACCAGCCGCTTGAGCTGGCCCTGCCACAGGTGCTGGCGGCAGTCATCGCGGAAGCGGGTCGCGCGATCGCAGTAGCTCACCGCGCGCTGCTTGCTCTTGCGGCGGACCAGCTCGGCGGCCTCGAACCAACACTCCTCCCGCCAGATGCCCTTGGGCACCATGGGGCAGAGCAGCTCGGGATCGCCGTCGGAGTTGGTGGTCGCGTGGCGGATGACCACCAGAGCGCAGTCGCCGGCCAGGTCGGGGTCCGTCAGCGTCAGGCATTCGTCCAGGCGAGGCCCCGCGTCCTCGGCGGGCCCGACCAGGGCAGACGCGTAGCGGTCCATCTGGGCGCTGAGGCTCATGCCCTGGGGCTCGGGCTCCGTGGAGCAGGTGCAGCCGGCGGCGAGGGCGAGGGCGATGGTGGCGCGGCTGGGGATGGCGGGCGGCCTCGGGCTGGGGAATGATGGCTGCATAGCGCGTCCTCGTCGGCCCTGTCGTGGCTCGGTTTGGCCCTGGCCACCGCCGACGATAGGGCCAACGAACCATGCAGGAGGTTCCATGCGTGCTCCCATCGTCTTCGCCCTGTGCGCCCTCGCAGCCTCGGGATCGGCCCTCGCGGACGACTTCCGTCCCAAGAAGGCCAGCCCCGAGGAGCTGGTGGCCTGCCTCGAGCGCCCCAGCGCCGAGATCCGGATCGAGTGCATCGAGTACCTCGCCGACCGGGGGCTCGTGGAGCACCAGGACGCCCTGGTACAGGCCTCGATGCTGGATCAGGCCCCCAAGGTTCGCCTCGCGGCCTTGAAGGGGCTGCGGGAGCTCGAGGCCCCCGGCCTGGCCCAGGCCGCATCGACCATGGCCCTGTCGGACGCGGCCACCTCGAACCGCGCCCACGCCCTGGGGGTGATCGAGAAGGAGCTGGGCGACGAGTCCGCTTCGGTTGTGGTCAAGGCCATGGCCGACGCCGACGCCACCATCGCCCGCAAGGCGGTGATCATCGTGGGCAAGCGCGGCTTCTCCGAGGGTGAGCCCTGGCTGCTCGAGCACGGCACCCAGCACAGCGAGCCCGCGGTGGTGGAGCAGGCCTGGAAGAGCCTCACCCGCCTGGGCAACCCCGATCTGCGGCCGAAGGTCCACCAGGCCCTGGCGAACGGCAGCGAGTCGGTGCGCAAGGCCGTCGCCCGGGCCATGCGCGACACCATCCTGCCCATCGATCGCGACGCCCTCATCGGGGCCCTGGACGACAGCAACTCCCACGTGGCCCGGGACGCCGCCAAGGCGCTGGTCGCCCTCGGGGACGCCTCGGTGGCCCCGATCCTGCGGGAGAAGGCCGCCAGCGCGGTCGAGGACTCCGTGCGGGGCGACTTCGAGAAGAGCGCCGCCAAGCTCGAGGCCCAGTAGCGCCGACGGGGGGTGAGCACCGCTACCGGCACCCCGGTGTCGGGTCCGGGTGCTGGGAGCCGGGCTTGACCCCCGGCGAGGCCTGCGCAGCTTGAGCGCGGAGGTCGACATGACGAAGCAACGACCCGTCGCCGTGGTGACCGGCGGCAACCGCGGCCTTGGGCTGCAGACCTGTCGAGAGCTTGCCCAGCGGGGCTACGCGGTGGTGCTCACCGCCCGGGACGCCGAGCGCGGCCAGGACGCCGCGTCTGCGCTGCGCGACGAGGGGCTGGATGTGTCGAGCGCCGTGCTGGACGTGACCAGCCCGGCGGACGCCGCCAGCCTCGCCGCCCGGCTCGAGGGTGAGTTCGGTCAGGTGGACGTGCTGGTGAACAACGCCGGCGTGTTCCTCGAGGCGACGGCAGACGGCTCGGCTCCTGGCCTCGAGGTGGAGCCCCGGCTGGTGTGCGAGACCTTCGAGACCAACACCATCGGCCCCCTGCGGGTGGCCCAGGCCATCGCGCCCCTGATCCCCAGCGGTGGTCGCATCGTCAACGTCTCCTCGGGCATGGGGCAGCTGAGTGACATGCAAGGCGCCTACGCCGGCTACCGCCTGTCCAAGGCCGCACTGAACGCCCTGACCCGGGTGCTGGCGGCGGAGCTGTCCGAGCGCGGCGTGCTGGTCAACGCCGTCTGCCCGGGCTGGGTGAAGACCGACATGGGCGGCGCCAACGCAACCCGCACCCTCGAGCAGGGCGCCTTCGGCATCGTGGCCATGGCCACCCTGCCCCCCGACGGCCCCAGCGGTGGCTTCTTCCGCGACGCCGAGCCCATCCCCTGGTAGCCTCACTGCGGAGGACCCCATGCGCACGCTCTCGCTGGCTTCTTGCCTGATCCTCGCCGCCTGCTCAGCCTCGGCCGAGCAGTCCACCCCCGCGGTGGCCCCCGACGGCACCGCGCTGCACGGCGGGACCCCCGTCGACGGCCTGGCGGTGCCGGACTTCGCGGTGACCGATCATCTCGGCAACGTCCGCGGTCCCCAGGACCTCCAGGGTCGGCCCCACGTCCTGTGGTTCTACCCGATGGCCGGGACCCCTGGCTGAACCAAGGAGGGTTGCGGGTACCGCGACCTCTTCGACCAGTTCGAGGCCATCGACGTGGGCATCGTGGGCGTGAGCTTCAACAAGCCCGCCAAGAACGCCGACTGGGCCCGCGCCGAGGGCTACCAGTTCCCCCTGTGGACCGACGACGACAAGGCCCTGGCCCTGCACTACGGCGCCGTGGGCAGCAAGCTGGGCCCCATCCCCGGCCGCATCACCGTCATCCTCGACGCCACCGGCGCCCAGGTCCTGCGCTACGACGATGTGGACGTGGGGACCCACCCAGCGGACGTGCTCGAGGACTGCAAGCGCCTGTTCGCTACCCCCTGAACCGGTCCTTCCGCCCACGGATCTCGGCGAAGACCTCGGCGGGTGAACGCCCCTCCAGCCCCAGCGCCTCCACCATGGCCGGCTCGTCGCAGCGCAGGAAGGGGTTGAGCGCGGCCTGCTCGCCCATGGGGGTGGGGAGGGTGGGCTCGCCGCGCTGGCGGCGGGCGGTGCAGCGGGCCTCGACGGCGGCCAGGCCGGGGTCGTCGGGGAGCGAGTGGCGGGCGAAGCGCAGGTTGGCGGCGGTGTACTCGTGGCCGCAGCACAGGCGGGTGGTCGGCGGGAGGGATCGCAGGCGGCTCAGGCTGGTCCACATCTGGTCCGGCGTGCCCTCGAAGACCCGGCCGCAGCCGTAGGCGAAGAGCACGTCGCCGGCGAAGATGCAGTCGCCGACCTGGTAGGCGATGTGGCCGCGGGTGTGCCCCGGCACGGCCAGCACCCTGGCGCTGTGCGGTCCCAGCTCCAGCTCGTCGCCGTCGCCGAGCGCTCTGTCCAGGGTGGGGAGGCGGTGGCGGTCCTCGGCGGCCCCCAGCACGGCGGCGCCGTGGCGGCTGGCCAGGACGGCGGCGCCCCCGATGTGATCGCCGTGGTGGTGGGTCAGCAGGATCCAGCGCAGCCGGAGCCCGGCCTGCTCGAGCCAGCGATGGACAGGGCCCGCCTGGCCCGGATCGACCACGGCGGCCTCTCCCTGGCCGGTCGCGATGCCCCAGGCGTAGTTGTCGTCGAAGCAGGGGATGGCGAAGGTCGGCAGGGAGATCACGCGGGCTCCGGGGCGCGGGTGAGGGTGATGACCACGATCTCGGGGGGCACGCCCAGCCGCACTGGCAGGTAGGCCATGCCCACCCCGCGGGAGACGATCACGGGACAATGGGGTCCCTTGCAGATGCCACCGGCGTACCACTGGCCGTAGCGCGAGGGGATCTTGGGGGTGCCCTTGCCCGGCACCCAGACCTGGCCGCCGTGGGTGTGGCCGGCGATGATCAGGTCCACCCGGAGGTCCTCGGGCAGGTACTCGGCGTAGTCCGGGTTGTGGGACAGCACGACGCGGGGGGTGTCCGGGTCCACGCCCTGCAGCGAGGCGGCGGCGGGGTGCTCGTCCTCCCACAGGTCGCCGAAGCCCGCCAGGACGAAGCGGTCCGGCCCGGGCTCGTCGTGGGCACCGTCGGGGCCGAGGTAGACGTGCTGCCGGTCCAGGGGGCGCACGCCGTTGGCGCGCAGGGCCTCGAGACAGGCCTCGGGTCCGGCCCAGTGGTCGTGGTTGCCCAGCACCGAGAAGCGGCCGAGGGGCGCCTCGGTGGTGCCCAGCACTCCGATGCCGTCGGGGATGGCGTTGACGGTGCGGTGCACGTAGTCGCCGGTCAACGCGATGAGATCCGGCTCGAGGGAGTTGGCCAGGTCCACCGCCCGGCGCAGGTAGGTCAGGGGCACGTAGGGGCCGTAGTGGGTGTCGGACAGCTGCACGATGCGCAGGCCGTCGGCCCACGCGGGCAGGCCTCGGATGGGCATGGAGTAGCGCCGCACCTGCAAGCGCCGGGGCTCGATGAGCACCCCCCAGGTGCCGAAGCCGATGGCGCTGAGCACCCCAGCGCCCAGCAGTCCGGTGCCGATGGTGGCCAGCGCGTCGCGACGGCCGGGCTGCTCGGGCTCAGCCGAGGGGAGCGGCAGGTGACGCCAGAGCTTCACCGCGCCCCAGGCCAGCAGCCCGAGGGCCACCGCGGTGACCGCTGCGGCCGCGGGTGGGTTCTGGTCGGGGACGTGGTGGTGGGCCAGGGGGTAGATCAGCAGCACCAGCCGCTGGGCCGGCAGGGTGATCCAGTAGGCCAGGCGGTACAGGGTGTGGCCGATGGGTTGCAGCGCAGCGGGCAGCCACAGCTCGTTGCCTTGCACCAGCGCCAGGCCCAGCAGCACCCCGGCCAGGAGTGCGGCGATGGTGATCGCGATGGGGGTGCGTGGGACGCGTCGTGCCATGCACTGTTCTTACCTTGCGTGCCCGCTGCCTGTCGCCATACGTGGGCATCCTCGGCGGTGAAGCTCCCATGGCCCCTCTGGCCCTACCCCACGTGCGCGTGCTCCTGGTCTCTCCTGTGGACGGAGACGCCGAGGCCACCACCGCGCTGCTCGACGCCCACGAGCCGTCCCCCCATCGGGTGGTGCGGGTGCGCGACGCGGCGGCGGCGCTGACCGCCCTGGGCCAGGCGGAGGTCGACGTGGTGCTGCTCGACGCCGGCGTGGAGCGCGACCTCGGCCACACGCTGGTCGGCGAGGCTCGCCAGCAGGGCTTCGCGGGTGCCTTCGTGGTGCTCGCCAACACTCCGGATCGGGACGTCGATCTGGCCTCCATGCACGCCGGGGCGGCCGACTTCCTGGTGCGCGACCGCATCGACGCCCAGCGCCTCGAGCGCTCCCTGCGCTACGCGGCGGAGCACGCCCGGGTCAAGGCGGAGCTCGAGCGCTCGAACGCCGAGCTCGAGCGCTTCGCCGCCGCGGTCTCCCACGACCTGCGGCAGCCCCTGCACCTGGTCTCCGGCTACGCCGACCTGCTCGCCGTCTGCTGCGAAGGTCAGCTCCCGGGCGACGCTCAGCACGCCCTGCGGCAGATCGTCTTCGGCGCCGAGCGCATGAACGAGCTCATCGAGGACATGCTGGTCTACGCCAGGCTCTGCCGCGGCAAGCGCGCGGTGGAGCCGGTGGACATCTCCTTCGTGCTGGAGCTGGTGGAGCGCGAGCTGGCCGACGCCATCCGGAGCTCCGGTGCCGTCATCGAGCGCGGCATGCTCCCGGTGGTCCAGGGCTACAAGCCCCTGATCGAGCAGCTGCTGCGCAACCTGGTGAGCAACGCCATCAAGTTCTCCGGGCCCAGCACGCCGCGGGTCTCCGTGGGGGCCGAGTCCCGGGGCGACGACTGGCTGTTCTGGGTCCGGGATCAGGGCCCCGGCATCCCGGCGGCCTACCAGGACTGCCTCTTCGAGATGTTCACCCGGGGACCCCAGCGCGACGAGGTGCCCGGCACGGGCATCGGGTTGGCGGTCTGTGAGAAGGCCGTGCTCGACCACGGCGGGCGCATCTGGGTGGAGTCCGCCCCCGGCGCGGGGGCCACGTTCTGGTTCACCCTGCCCCGGCGCAACGGGCAGCGCTGATCCATGCCCGGCGTCATCGACATCCACACGCACCTGGCCTGCCGGCAGGATGTGAACGACCCCCGGGTGATGCGCTTCCTCGAGCAGGGCCCGGTGCCCATCGGCGACGAGCCCCCGGTCGATGTGCTGCTGGCCGACATGGATCGGGGCGGCATCGAACAGGCCGTGGTCCTCGGCAGCCCCCCCTGCGCGGGCTTCCAGCACGACGACGCCCGCCACGCTGCGGTGGTGGCCCAGCACCCGGACCGGCTCATCGGCTTCGGCTCGGTGGACCCCTTCCGCGAGCCCGACGTGGCCGGCGCGGTGCGCCGCTGCGTCGAGGAGTGGGGCTTCCGTGGCATCGGCGAGTTCGGCTACGTCGACATCACGGACCCGGCCTGCTTTCCCCTGTACGAGGCCTGCATCGAGCACGACCTGCCGATCCTGATCCACATGGGCTCGGTGATCCCCACGGTACCCCAGCGCCTGGGCCACCCCCTGCAGCTGGACGAGGTGGTGCTGCGCTACCCGGAGCTGACCGTCATCGCCGCCCACGCCGGCGCCCCCTGGACCGAGACCCTGGCCACCGTCGCCTTCTGGCACCCGAAGGTCTGGATCGATCTGTCGGCCCTGGGCACCTACCCCAAGCTCATGCGCGTCCAGGCCATCGCCACCCTCATGGCCGCGGGCCTGGGGGATCGGCTGCTGTTCGGCTCCGACTTCCCCGTCACCCTTCCCAGCGCCTGGCTGCGGGAGCTGCCGAGCCTCGAGCTGCCCTGGATCGCCCGCAAGTGGGCCGAGATCCCGGCCATCAGCGAGGAACAGTGGGAGGGGCTGCGGGGGGGCAACGCCCGCGCGCTGCTGAAGCTCGACTGAGCTGTCATCGAAGCGTCACCACTGTGGGCCGGGTTTCGAGCGGCGCCCGCGCTGCGGGATAGAGGCACTGTGTGAAGGCCACCCCCACCGTCATCACCATCGCCGTGGTCTCCACCGTCGTGCTCTCGGCGGTGGGCATCACCATCCTGGTCACCCAGCGCAGCGGCTGGGACATCGCCTCGGGCGTGCTGGTCATCATCTTCTCCCTGTTCGCGCTGACCGGCATGATCATCGGCGCGGTGGCCCTGAGCCGCGCCAAGCGCGAGCGGCAGCTGCAGACCGACTTCGTCTCCAAGGTCAACCACGAGCTGCGCACGCCCCTGGCGAGCATCCGGCTGTTCGTGGACACCCTCGAGCAGGGGGGCATGGAGGAGGCGGAGCGCCAGCAGTGCCTCGAGGCCATCTCGTCGGAGACCTCGCGGCTCACCGGGCTCATCGAGCGCCTGCTCGACTGGGGGCGCATGGAGTCGGGGCGCCGGGTCTTCGAGCTGCACCCCGAGCGGGTGGACAGCCTGGTGGCCGAGGCCCTGGCCCAGATGGAGAGCCAGCTGCGGGAGAGCGGGGTCGAGGTCACCCTGGACATCTGCGATCCCTCCCCGGCGGTCTGCGCCGATCGCCACGCCCTGGTGGAGTCCTTCCTCAACCTCATGCGCAACGCCGTGAAGTACGGCGGCGACGGCGGCGTGCTCATCGTGAGCGTGCGCCGCGAGGGCAAGCGGGCCCTGGTCGATGTGACCGATCGAGGCCCTGGCATCCCCCGCAGCGAGCTGCGGCGGGTCTTCGACAAGTTCTACCGAGGGGCGGATGTGCGGGACACCAGCGCGCTGCCCGGGCACGGCCTGGGGCTGGCGATGGTGCGCCACGTGGTGAAGGCCCACCGGGGCAAGGTCACCCTGGTGAGCCGTGAGGGCGAAGGCGCCACCTTCACCGTCGACCTGCCCGTGATCCCCACCGAGGACGCCTTGGAGGTACGCGAAGGATGAGCGAGACCATCCTGATCATCGAGGACGACCCCTCCCTGCTCATGGGCCTGACCATGAACCTGCGCCGCGAGGGTTTCCGCGTGCGCACCGCCAACGACGGCCACCGCGGCCTCGAAGAGCTCGCGCGCGAGCGACCGGACCTGGTGGTGCTCGATCTCATGCTGCCCGGCGTGGACGGGCTCGAGATCCTGCGGCGCATCCGCGAAGAGGACGCCGCGCTGCCCGTGGTGGTCCTGACCGCGCTGGGCTCGGAGCGGGACAAGATCAAGGGGCTCGATCTGGGGGCCAACGACTACGTGACCAAGCCCTTCAGCATCGCCGAGCTGCAGGCCCGCGTGCGCGCCACCCTGCGCACCGCCCAGGCTCTGCAGCCCGAGCCCGTCGAGGTGCTGCGCGCCGGGGTGATCGAGCTCGGGCCGGACACCCACACCGTCCGGGTCGACGGCAAGCTCGTGGAGCTCAAGCCCCGCGAGGTGGAGCTGCTGCGCTTCTTCCTGACCCGGCCCGAGCGCGTGCTCACCCGCGAGCAGATCCTCGCTGGGGTCTGGGGCCGCGAGTACCAGGGCACCGAGCGCACCGTGGACAACTTCGTCTCATCCCTGCGCCAGAAGCTGGGGGAAGAGGTCACCCGTCGCCACCTCACCACGGTGTGGGGGGTGGGGTATCGCTTCGTGCCTTGATACGTCCCGGGACCGTGGTGCCACAGGGCGGGCGAGGGTCGCGCTGAGGGTGCAGGAGGACGCTGATGCCGATGCGCGATCCCGAACTCGTCGAGCTGCTGGAGCGCAGCCTGACACCCATCGCCGTGCTCGACCTGAAGGGCGAGTACGTGCTGCGCAGCGCCGGGCTCGAGGCCCTGACCGGCTACGACAACCCCGAGGGCTGGAACGTGCTGCAGGCCATGCGGCGCGCCGCGAGCGACCCGGCGGTGGCCGGCTCCCTCGAAGAGCAGTGGCGGGCCCACCTCGCCTCGGGTGAGCCCGTCGAGGCCACCGCGCCGTTCGTCCACGCCTGCGGAGACCGTCGCTGGGTGCGGCTGCAGCTCACCGTCCACGGGGAGTACCGGCTCCTGAGCGCCGTGGACGTGACCGAGCTGGTCGATGTGCAGGCTGCCCTGCGGGAGAGCGAGGCCCAGCAGCGCACGCTCGTGGAGAACCTCCCTGTGGGCGTGTACTCCCTGTCGGAGCCCATGAGCGGGCGCATCTCCAGCGCGAACCCCGCCATCCTCGAGATCCTGGGCTTCGACGACCCCAGCGAGGTCATCGGCAGCAGCTCCGCCATCCTCTACGAGGACCCGGAGGACCGCATCCGGCTGGTGCGCCGCCTGCTCGACAACGACTTCCAGCGCTCCCACACCATCAGCTTCGAGGTGCCCCTGCGGCGCAAGGACGGCTCCCCCATCCTCGCGCGCTTCACCGTGCACGGCACCTTCGACCAGGACAACACCATCCAGCGCATCGACGGGGTCCTCGAGGACATCACCGAGCAGCGCGCCCAGCAGCAGGCCCTCGAGCTCAGCGAGCAGCGCTTCCGCGGCTTCTTCGAGTCCTCTCCGCTGGGCATGGCCATCGTCGTCGCCTAGGAGATGGTGCGGGTCAACCCCGCGCTGAGCCGCATGACCGGCTACACGCCCGAGCAGCTGGCGGGCATGACCATGCGGGAGATGACCCACCCCCACGATCTCGCCGACAGCGTGCGCATCAGCGAGGCCCTGCACGAGGGGCGGCGCTCCATGGTGGAGATCGAGAAGCGCTACCTGCGCGCCGACGGCAGCGTGATGCACGCCCGGACCACCGCCACTCTGGGGCATGGCGGGCCCGGCGCCGAGCGCATGACCTTCGTGATGATCGAGGACCTCACCGAGCGCAAGGCCATGGAAGAGGACCTGCTGCGGGTCCAGAAGCTCGAGTCCCTGGGGGTGCTGGCCGGTGGCATCGCCCACGACTTCAACAACATGCTGCAGGGGGTGCTCGGCAACGTGACCATGGTGCGCGATCGCCTCGACGCCGACAGCCCCCTGCGGGACTACCTCGAGCGCGCGGAGACCGCCGCCAAGCGCGCCCGGGACCTCACCCTGCAGCTGCAGACCTTCGCCAGCGGTGGGCACCCCATCCGCAAGGTCGTACAGCTGGACACGGTGCTGCGGGAGTCCCTGGAGCTGTCCTTCCACGGCAGCCGCGCCCTCGCGGAGCTGGAGGTCGCGCCGGGCCTGCCCCTCGCCGAGGTGGACCCCGGGCAGGTGGGTCAGGCCTTCAACAACCTCTTCATCAACGCCATCCAGGCCCTGCCCAGCGGTGGCACCGTCGATGTGACCCTCGACGCCATCGAGCTGGCGGTCGAGGAGCTGCCGCCCCTGAAGCCCGGGCGCTACCTGCGGGTGGTGGTCCGCGATCGGGGGGTGGGCATCGCGCCCGAACACCTCGAGCGCATCTTCGACCCCTACTACACCACCAAGCGGCAGGGGCAGGGGCTCGGGCTGGCCACCGTCTTCAGCGTCATCAAGCGCCACGGCGGCCACGTGTATGTGGAGTCGGAGCTGGGCCAGGGGTCGGTCTTCACCCTCCACCTGCCCGCGACCGACGCCAGCGAACCGGACGCCACCGCCGCCGCGATCCGCGAACCCGTGCCCGGACAGGGTCGGGTGCTGGTGATGGACGACGAGGCCTCCATCCGCGAGCTGGTGCGGGAGTTGCTGACCCACTTCGGCTACCAGGTCGAGGAGGCCCGGCACGGCGACGAGGCCCTCGAGCGAGTCCGGCAGAGCCTGCGCGACGGGCGCCCCTACGACGCCGCCATCCTGGATCTCACCATCCCCGGCGGTCGGGGCGGGCGGGAGATCGTGGGTGAGCTGCACCAGGCTCAGCCCGGGCTCCGGGCCATCGTCATGAGCGGCTACACCAACGACACCACCATCGCTCAGCACCGGGACTTCGGCTTCGCCGGCGCGGTGGCCAAGCCCTGCTCCTCCAAG
Organism: uncultured Enterobacterales bacterium; assembly: GCA_964481655.1. Lineage (GTDB taxonomy): Bacteria > Myxococcota_A > UBA796 > UBA796 > JAFGLY01 > CALDOK01. The sequence goes on from CAYZVO010000008.1 coordinate 56,957, forward strand.
ACCCTGCTCTCCGAGCTGCAGCGGGTCCTGGAAGCCTGAGGGCGCTCACGGTGCGCCGAGGTAGGCGCCGATGGCTCGCGCGGTGAGCGCGCCCTGCTCCCGGAGGCCCTCGACGGTCCAGTGGGCCTGGTGGGGGCTGGGCTCCAGCACGAACATGGGATCGCGGAGCACCTGGGTCATGGCCCAGCCCCGGAAGGAGCAGTCCGCGGCGGTGCACGAGCTGGCACCGGACGCCACCTCGGCGTCGAAGCTGGTCCACTGGGCCAGCACCGGGAAGAAGTCGTTGCCGCTGGGGCTGTAGACGAAGTCGTACCAGCGGGTGTCGTTCACCTGGTTGTGCCAGTCCAGCACCATGTCCAGGCCCGGATCGGCCGCCAGCTCGAGCACCCGCTCCCGCACGATGTTCACCTCCACCGTCTCGTCGTTGGCCCAGTCGGCGTTGGGGTCTCGCAGCTGCGAGCTGGCCCGGGAGTGACCGAGGTAGACGCCGTCGGGGTTCATCATGGGCACCACGCGCCAGACGATGCCGTCCAGCAAGGGCTGGGCCTCGGGTTCGCCGGACAACAGGAAGTCCACCAGGCCGGTGAGCTGGTAGGAGCCGGCGGTCTCCGCTGCGTGCTGGCGGCCCAGGATGAAGACCGTGCGCTTGCCGCTGGCGGGGATGGCGTCGTTGGTGATGGTCAGCTCGTGGATCTCCCGGCCCTGGGCGCTGACGCCCAGGATGCGCAGGCTGGTGGTGGGATCCTTGCCCGCGACGCGGGTCCAGCGGTCCAGAGCCTCCCAGGGGTAGGGGAAGAAGGTGGCCACGCGGGGGCTGTCGCAGGCGGGGGTCCAGCTGAAGCGGTAGCTGCCGCCGCCCTGGGCGCCGTAGCTGTGGTCGGTGATCCGCTCCCAGGACTCCCCGTCGCAGCTGGTCACCACCTGGTTCTCCCCGGCGCCGGCGCCGAAGAAGGGGTTGTCGGCCACGCCCTCGAGGGTCACCGCGACCGTCCGCCCCAGGGCGCCCGCCAGCTCGACGTGCATCCAGTAGGCGTAGATGTCGCCGGTGTTGACCATGGTGTTGGTCTGGAGGCTCGCGGTGATCTGCGCACCGTCGATGGTCCAGTCCCCCAGGCTGCCGCTGTCGAAGTCCGTGCTCACGCTGAGGGGTGGAGGGTCGCTGTCGGCGTCGCTGTCGCTGTCGGCGTCGCTGTCGCTGTCGGTGTCCGTGTCGGCGTCGGCCTCGGGGGGCTCGCTGTCGTCCGGTTCGACCACCGCGGGGTGGCAGGCCAGGGTCAGCAGGGCCAGGGCGATGGTGTGCATGGGGAGAGTCTAGCCCGGTGGTGCCGCCGCTCGCAGGCCGGGCTTGTTAGCAGCGCAGCATGTCCTTGCCCAAGCCCAACGACGCCTGCCCCTGCCACTCCGGTCGCAAGTACAAGAAGTGCTGCCGCCGCGCCCACCAGGGCGACCCGGCCCCCACCCCCGAAGCCCTGATGCGCAGCCGCTACTCGGCCTATGCGCTGGGCTTGGTGGAGCACATCCTCCGCACCACCGACCCCACCGGCCCCCACTTCGAGGCCGCCACGGAGCACTGGCGCGAGCAGGTCGCCGCGTTCTGCCGGTCGGTGCGCTTCGAGGGCCTCGAGGTGCACGAGGCCAGAGCCGACGGCGATCGGGGCATCGTGGACTTCCGGGCCCAGCTGTCCTCGGACGACGGCGCCACGGTCATGGCCGAGCGCTCCTTGTTCCGTCGGGTGGACGGCCGCTGGCTGTACCACTCGGGGCTGCGGAAGGGGGAGGGATAGGCCCGGACAGTTCCTGGCTTCCTGGTGGGCTAGGTGGGGCGTCCCACGTGCCCTTCGGAGCCCGCGATGTCCGACCCCACCCCCCTGATCACCAACGCCGAGACCGCCGAACGCGAAGCCATGGAACAAGAGCCCTGGGGCTGCTCCTGGGAAGTGCTCACCGCCGGTATGCGCGAACGCGGTGGCAGCCTGGGGGTCGTGCGCAACCACCTCGAGCCCGGCCACACCACCTGCCCGTTCCACTGGCAAGCGCCCTCCGTCGCCACTCGTCAGCCACCATCGCACTTGGCGCGTGGTACGCCCAAGCATTGCAGCGATGCTTCGAGGGCAGCACCCACAGATCGATCGTTGCCGGTCCATGGAGTGTGGTCCCCCCCCTACCCCGGTGCGAACATGAGGCTGCCGGGTGGCGTCGGCGGGGCTTCCGACTTCGCGCCGATCACCTCGGTGGCTGCCGGGTGGCGTCGGCGGGGCTTCCGACTTCGCGCCGATCACCTCGGTGGCTGCCGGGCGGCGTCTGCGGGGCTTCCGACTTCGCGCCGATCACCTCGGTGGCTGCCGAGGGGCGTCTTCGAGCGCTTGGCCCACGAGCCGGAACAGCCCCGGATCTTCGAGCTGTGGGGCGAGCGCGAGGGCTAGCGCCGATGTCCGAGCGTTTCAGCAACACCACCTGGCGGGCCCTCGACGCCGACCTGTTGGATCGGCTCAGGGCGGCCCGTCACGACGTCGGGGCCCTCGAGCCCCTCATGGCCGCCCTGCCCCCGGCGCCCGACGCCAACCCCGAGCACTGCGAAGCCGTCTGGGCCCGCGATGTCCCGCCCATCCTCCGGCCCCACCTGCTGCGGCACTTCATCCGGGCGGCGCCCGCACGCTGGGCTCCGCTGCTGGATCAGGCCGTCGTCGAGCAAGACGACGAGTTCGCCGAAGACTGCTTCCACGAGCTCGCCACCGCTTTCGAGCTGTACTGCGTGCCCGACGGCTGGGGCTGGGTGGTCTACACCTGTCCGTCCTTCGCCCGCCGACACTTCGCGCTGCAGCCGCAGCCGTTCCCGGGCGCCGGGGCCATCCTCGAGGCCTTCGGCGGCGAACCCGATTCGGAGGCTGTGTCCATGGCGTATGCGCTGCGCGACGCCCTGATCCCTCCCGCGCGGGTGGTGGCCCTGGCTGAGCGGCTCGAGGTTCCTGGGGCGCTCCCGCCGCTGGTCGATGTGCCACCAGAGGCCGAGCGGGTCTGGCGCTTCGAGGCCGATCCCGAACACCTCATCGCCGTCCTGGGGCACATCGCGGCCTTCTTCGAGCGCGCGGCGGCGGCTGGTCTGCCGGTCCAGGTCCACTGGCACCCCAACCCCTAACGCGCGATAGAACACCCGCCCCCCTGCATACGGACCCGAACGGAGGCTCGCTCATGCTCGGCACCCACTGGCTGTTCTTCCCGCTGTTCACCGTCGCCGTCGCCCTGGCTGGGACCTCGTCGTTGAAGTCCCTGGACCGCCAGCTCGAGGCGGTCCACCTGCCGCCCAGCGCGGATCTGCAGGCCCAGCCGCAGCTGCTGGCCGAGGCGGTGCAGGCCCTGCAGGCCCTCGAGGCCGGCGTGCAGCAGCTGCCGGACGACCAGCGCGACGCGGGCCTGCTGCGCCTGGCCGACGGCTACGGGACCCTCGCCCGGGACCTGCTCTCCATCCCGTGTCCTGGCGAGCTCGATGAGAGCCAGTGTGCGCTCTTCCGCGGCCTGCTGGCCGAGAAGGCCGAGCCCCTCTCCGTGCGTGCCTCGACGGTGCTGGGGGGGATCATGACCAGCGACGCCCTGGGCCGCGCCGATCGGCAGCGGCGCGAGGACCTGGGCGCGCGCATGGTGGAGCTGGCGTACGATCTGAAGGCCGCCAAGGGCGAGATGCCTCAGGCCCCGCCTCCCCCCGAGCGCCCCGAGCCCGCAGCTCCCCAGGCCGCGCCCGCCGGCTGGATGGCGCCCGCGGGCGAGGCTGAGCAGCTGGCCCGCTTCGCGATCATCCATGGCATCGGGGGCCTGCAGCGGGCCTCTGGTGAGCCCATCGTTTCGGTGGGCGAGGCCTACTCCGCTGGCGTCGATCAGCTCTATGTGGTGGAGCTGCTCGGGCGCCGCGACGGCCTCGCCGAGCTGCGCCTCGGTGGCGTGGTCGATTGGGACAGCCACTGTGTGCCGCACCAGACCCTGTCCCGCTTCGTGGCCGTGCGCGCGTGGATTCCCGAGTCCGATCTGCTGCCTGTGGTGGGCGAGGATCTGGTGGTGGACCACGACGACGGCACCGGCCTGCTGTTCCTGCCGGGCACCCCGGTGATCGACGGTCGGCTGTGGCTGCACGGGCAGCTCTTCCCGCTGCCCGCCAGCGCCTACACCGTCCACGACTATGGCTCCAACGCCACCAGGCACCAGCGGGTCTACGGTGATGTGCGCATCCCCTGGGGCACCACGGGCACCATCGGCGGCGAGCCCTTCGCGCTGCGCCAGCCGTCCTACGACCACAACGAAGACTTCGCCGTGAGCTCGGTGGCCCCCCGCGGAGACCAGAGCCTGTTCGATGTCTCCTTGAAGTGCGGTGGGTACCGGTTCCTCGGCGAGACCCCTCCTCCGGGAGACCCTCTCGCGGGCATCTTCGGGGCGCTGGGGGGCGGCGCCCGCGGGGCGGCGGCCATCACGGTGCCTGCGGGCACCCGGCTGTATTGGGCCGATGGTCAGCCGGCGGGACAGACCGTTGAGGACCAGACCATCGACAGGAGCGAGCTGTTCGGCAGCGCTATGCGCTGCGTTGAGCGCAGGCTCGGCTCCGCCGAGGAACATCGGGTGGCGCTCTGCTTCGACCCCGCCGACCTGGAGTCCCCATGAGCCGGCTCGTGCTCATCGCGCTCCCTGCTGCCCTCGTGTTGGGTTGCGGCGACACGTCCCGCTACGACATCCAGCCCGAGGCGCCGCCGCCGACATTGCTCGCCCCCAGCGACGCGGCCGACCTCGACGCGCTGCTCGATCCCATCCGTGACGAGCACGGGCTCCCCGCGCTGGCGGCCGGGGTGGCGCGGGACGGTGAGCTGATCGCCGTGGGTGCGGTGGGCCTCGATCGCTTCGACACCGAGGCGGCCGCTACGGTGAACGAGCGCTGGCACATCGGCTCCAACGGCAAGGCCATGACCGCCACCATGATCGCCCGCCTGGTGCAGCGCGGCGTGCTGTCGTGGGACGACACCGTGGGCGAGGTGCTGGCGGAGCTCGAGCCCCACGCGGACTGGTCCGCGGTCACCCTCGATCAGCTGCTGACCCACAGCTCGGGGATACCGGTCAACCCCAGCACCCTGTGGATGGTGCGGCTGCTGATGAGCGCCGATGCGCCCCCCGACGCCCGCCGCAGGATCCTCGGGGTCGTGCTCGCTGAGCCCCCCGTGAACGAACCGGGGACCACCTACCTGTACTCGAACCTGGGCCTCACCACCGCCGCGGCCATGGCCGAGATCGCCAGCGGCGCCAGCTACGCCCAGCTGATGCAGCAGGAGGTCTTCGAGCCCCTGGGCGTGGTGGACTGGGGCTTCGGGCCGCCGCCGCCCACCAGCCCCTACGGCCACGTCGGGGATCCGGGCTCGTTCTTCGTGATCGAGTCGGTGCCTGTGGCGGACAACCCCATCGCCCTGGCCCCCGCTGGCACCATGCACTTCACCCTCGCCAGCTGGGCTCGCTTCGCCAGCGCCCATGTCGACGGCGCCAGGGGAGAGCGCCTGGACTACCTGCCCGCGGAGCTGTGGGCCGAGCTTCACCGCCCCCGGCTGAACGACTACGCCATGGGCTGGGGCTCCCTCGAGCCCGACTGGCTCGGGGAGCACGCGCTGACCCACTCGGGCAGCAACTCCATGTGGTACGCCCGGGTGGTGGCGGTGCCCGGGCGGGATCTGGCCTACCTGGCGGCCACCAACTGCGCGGCTGATGCCTGCAAGGCGGCCATCAAGGAGACCATTCTTTCCCTCGCCGAGCAGTGGACGGGTGAGCCGGAGCCAGCGGTCGAGCCCGCCGCCGAGTGAGGCTCACTCCGCCTGCGCGGCCTTCTTCAGGGCCTTGTGGGTGGCCTGCATGATCGTGTTGCTCGAGCTGGTCGCGCCGGTGACCGCGTCCACCACGGTGGACTGCTGCTCGACCATCTGGGCGGGGAGGTACGCGTCGCAGACGTGGCCTCGCTGGGAGGCGTTGTGCTTGACCAGCTCCACCTCGGTCATGCGGCCGTCCTCGACCTGGACCCGCACCCGGGCCGAGTTGGGGAAGCTCACGGCGCGGGCTTCGTAGCTGCCGTCGACCAGGCCCTCGACGGGCACCGGCCCACCATGGGGGTGCACGACGCAGGAGGCCAGCAGCAGGGTGAGGACGATGAGGGGGCGGGTGGTGGCGGGCATGGTGGCTCCTGGCGAGTGCCGGCCACCCTACACCGGAAACTCGTGGGCCATGCACTTCAGTGTGGGTCAACCGTCGGCTCTGTGACCGCTGGTGGCGAAAACCGGCGTTGCACCGTCTTGGCGCGGGGCTCTGCGAGCTGGCACGCGGCTTGCGCACTGTCTGGGCACACTACGCGCCTCGGAGCCCGACATGACCCGCACCCTCATCACCGTCCTCGCCCTCGCCCTTCCCACCACCGCCTTCGGCGCCGATCGCGTGGCCGAGGACTACCTCGGCTCGACCGTGGCCGGCACGGCTGCCTACGAGATCTCGCCCGTGGACGTCGCGGGTGAATTGCTGCACGACGGCGGGCTGGCCCTCGAGCTGGACATCCCGCTGCGCGCCCCCCGGGGCTTTTCCAGCGGCGACGGCTGGGACGCCAGCGCCACCCTGGTCGCCACGGCCGCGCTCGGCTTCGAGCTCGACACCCTGGCCGTGCTGCAGGGTGAGGCCTGGGCCACGGGTGACGCCCTCGACCTCGACGCCGCCGTCAGCGAGGCGGGTGACGCCATCACCACCCTCGAGACCAGCGTCACCGCGAGCTGGGCGCTGGGCAGCGCCGGTGACTCCGTTCCCGGCGTGGTGGATGTGCTCGTGCTGCCCGCCGCCGATGTGGAGACCGTGGATGCGCCGAGCCCCGACCAGCCCTGGTTGACCCAGTGGCTCGAGAGCTACCCCGAGGACCTGATCGCCACCCACGTGGCGGAGCAGGACGGCACCGCGGTGGTGGTGATGGCCTCGGACACCGCGGCGCTGCTGCTGGCGTTGGTGGTGGACGCGGATCGGATCGAGTGGGAGGCGGACGCCCTCGACGGCCTGCTCGTCAAGAAGGGCTTCGAGGTGCTGCTCGACGATCAGGAGATCCCCTCCCACTCCTTCGAGGGCGGCGAGTCCCAGAGCGAGCAGGCCGGAACGACCAGCGGCTCCACCCGCTGTACCGACCCCCGCGGGTGTCGCTGAGCGGGCGCGGGGTCGCTGCTGGTGTCCTGGGAGTCCCCCCTGCCCAGGACGCCCCATGCGCCCCCTCGTGATGCTCTGCGCGCTCCCGGCCCTGCTCGTCAGCGCCTGCTCCCAGCCCAGCCCCGATGCCGCCGTCTCGACCGCGGCTCCCGCCGCCCCCGCGGCCGAGCTGGCGCCGGCGGTCGAGCCCGAACCGCCCCCCGCCCCGCCGGCGTGCAGCGGCCTGGATCAAGAGGCATGCGAGGCCGCTGAGGGCTGCAGCACCATCCGTGGCCTGAGCGCCGAGGACCTGGCCCAGCTGCAGCGCCCGGACCCGGCCTTCAGCGGCGTGCCCGGCTCCATCCTGGGCTGCACGTCCTCGGAGCAGGGCTGCAAGGAGGTCGAGACCATGGCCGCCGCGGCCGCGGGAGAGACCTGCTACCTGTTCGGCGACTCCTGCGTCCCAGAGGGCTGGGTGCCCTGCAAGATGAAGATCGCGGTCGACTGACCCTCCCCGGAGAACGCCATGGAAGAACGCGCCTGGTGGACCGCGCTCGCTGCCTTCGCCGTCTGGTGGGGCTTCGCCGACGGTCACACCCTCGGCGGGAGCTCCTCCGGTAGCTGGAGCCAGGGCTCCGCCGGCGTGGAGTGGGCCGGCAGCTTCACCGCGACGCGGGAGTGAGCGCGGGCGCTACTTCTGCCAGGTCACCGTGCGGTCGTACTTGATGCCGGCGGTGTTGCCGTCGGAGCAGCTCGAGGCGTGGCAGCTGACGCTGTCGGTCCACTCGCGCTCGCCCTTGGCGTTTTCGACGTAGAAGCTGCCGGTGTACTTGCCGCAGGGTCCGGGGAAGCAGGGCCCGTTGTAGATGTAGTTGGTGAGCTCGAAGCGCACCTTGGCGGTGGTCTTCTGGCCCAGGTCCACCTTCACGCGCACCGAGCAGTCCGCCGCCGAGGTGGCCCAGGAGCAGGTGCCGACCTCGGCCCCGTCCACGTAGATCTTGACCACATCGTCCACGCCCGTGGCGCCAACGACGATGACGTTGCTGGCCTCGAGCACCTCGGCGTGCAGGGCTGTGGTGCCTGCGAAACCGGCGAGGCCAATGGTGAGAGCGGCGGCGATGATCTTGGTGCGCGACATGGTGATCTCCTTGATGCCCCGCAGACTATCAGGACAACGGTCCGATGTCCCACCTGCGGGCCCCCGCCGTGCGCTGTGGGCTAGCCCCGCACCACCCTCCAGCCGTCGCCCTCGAGCAGCTCGGCGGCGCGGTCCCGCTGGTCGCCTTGGAGCACGACGACGTCGGCCTCGACCCCGGCGCCGCAGCCCAGGGCCTTGCGCAGGCGCTTCGCCAGCGCAGTGCAGCCGAGCTCGTCCAGGCCGTGGCGGGTGAGCGTGGTGACCACCTTGCCGCCGCGGCCTTTCTTCTCTCGGCGTAGCACCACCCGGCCGGGCTTGCGGGGCTTGCCGACCGGCGCTGGGGCCTTCGTCGGCGCCGGCGCGGCACTGGCCTCGAGGCCGCTGGCCTGCAGCAGGGAACCCAGCCCGCCGAAGCCGCCGCTGCCGCCGCCGCTGGTGTCGACCTTCTCTCGTCTCTTCTTTGCCATGGCCGCCCCTCCTTCTACAGGGTGGTGATGAAGAAGCCGTAGGTGCCGCAGCCCGACTCCACCACGGCCTCCATGTAGCGCAGCACCGGGCCGGGGTTGTTCGGGTAGTCCGGGTCCGTGTACCCCCAGTCGGTGCCCGCGGTGGAGGTCCGAAGCTCCTGGAGGTCCTCGTCGTAGGTGGTGATGCGGACCTCGAGGGCCTCGGGATCGTCCGGGTCCACCGACAGCCCCCACCAGTCGCCGTCGTGGAACGAGTGCACGTACCAGTCCACGTCGTCGCCGCCGAGGTGCCCGCGCTCGCCCGGCTCGGTGTAGTCGAGGCTGTCGGGCAGGATGGTCGAGGCGGTCTCTGGCGTGTCGTTGTCGTCGTCTCGGGCTTGGCAGGTGCCCGTGTCTTCGGGCGGGGCGTCGAAGCGGCCTGGGCAGGCCGTGGCGAGCAGGAGCGAGCAGACCAACAGGGTGCGCATCGGGAGCCTTGTGGAGGGGGTCTGTTCCACCGGTAGCACGGGATGTCGGGGCTCGCGTAGCCCCCGTTACCGCGCCCGCCGCCTAATCTTGACTCGAGCGTATGGATTGCGAAGTTTGCGTCTATGAAGTTGTCAGCAAGCGAAGAATATGGACTGCGGTGCCTGATGCAGCTGGCGCGCCACGAGCGCACCGGAGCGTCGGAGCCGCTCGGTATCCCCGAGATCGCGGCGGACGAGGGGCTCAGCACCCCCCACGTCGGCAAGATCATGCGCCAACTGCGGCAGGCGGGCCTGGTCCGCGGATTCCGCGGCGCCCACGGCGGCTACCGCCTGGTGCGGCCCCCGGAGCAGATCAGCCTGCGCGACGTCCTGGCGGGCATGGACGGTGAGACCGTCCTCGAGATGCCCTGCTCGGACGGCGGCACGCTGGGCTGCGCCCGTGACGCTGGCTGCACCCTCCGGGTGCTGTGGGGCTCGCTGGACACCCTGCTGGGCAACCTGCTGGCCGGCGTGACCCTCGCCGACCTGCTGGGCTCCGAAGAGACCCTCGGCCAGCTGCTCGAGCGGCAGCGCCCCAACCCCATCCTGGAGGCCTCGGCATGAGCGCATCCGAACCCATCCAGCCCGAAGACATCGTCGGCCAGGAGTACAAGTACGGCTTCGTCACCGACGTCGAGCAGGACGTGGTGCCGCCGGGGCTGTCCGAGGACGTCATCCGGCTCATCTCCGCCAAGAAGGGCGAGCCCGAGTGGCTGCTCGCGTGGCGCCTCGATGCCTACCGGCACTGGCTCACCATGGCCGAGCCCAGCTGGGCCCACATCGACCTCGAGCCCATCGACTACCAGGCGATCAGCTACTTCGCGGCCCCCAAGAAGAAGGTGCAGCTGGACAGCCTCGACGACCTGGACCCCGAGATCAAGGCCACCTTCGACAAGCTGGGCATCCCCCTCGAAGAGCAGAAGATGATGGCCGGCGTGGCCGTGGACGCGGTGTTCGACTCGGTCTCCGTGGCCACCACCATGAAGGACGAGCTGACGAAGCACGGCATCCTGTTCATGTCCTTCTCCGAGGCCGTCCGCGAGCACCCCGAGCTGGTCCGCGAGCATCTCGGCTCGGTGGTCCCCAGCCGGGACAACTTCTACGCGGCGCTCAACTCCGCGGTCTTCACCGACGGCAGCTTCGTCTACATCCCCGAGGGGGTGCGCTGCCCGGTGGAGCTGTCCACCTACTTCCGCATCAACGCCGCCAACACCGGCCAGTTCGAGCGCACGCTCATCGTGGCTGCCCCCGGCTCCCACGTCAGCTACCTCGAGGGCTGCACCGCCCCCCAGCGCGACGAGAACCAGCTCCACGCCGCGGTGGTGGAGCTGGTGGCCGAAGAGGGCTCGACCATCAAGTACTCGACCGTCCAGAACTGGTACCCGGGCGATGAGAACGGCGTGGGCGGCATCTACAACCTGGTCACCAAGCGGGCCCGGGTCCTCGCCGACGCCCGGGTGAGCTGGACCCAGGTCGAGACCGGCTCGGCCATCACCTGGAAGTACCCCTCCTGCATTCTGCAGGGCGACAACGCGGTGGGCGAGTTCTACTCGGTGGCGGTCACCAACAACCGCCAGCAGGCCGACACCGGCACCAAGATGATCCACATCGGGCGCAACACCCGCTCCACCATCGTCTCCAAGGGCATCTCCGCTGGCCGCAGCCAGAACGCCTACCGGGGCCTGGTGCACATCGACAAGCGGGCCCGCGACGCCCGGAACTACACCCAGTGCGACTCCCTGCTGCTGGGCGACCAGTGCGGGGCGCACACCTTCCCCTATGTCAACGTCCACAACGCCAGCGCTCAGCTCGAGCACGAGGCGAGCACCAGCCGCATCGGTGAAGACCAGCTCTTCTACCTGCGGCAGCGGGGCCTGAGCACCGACGACGCCGTCAGCATGGTGGTCAACGGCTTCGCCAAGGAGGTGCTCGAGGAGCTCCCGATGGAGTTCGCCGTGGAAGCCCGCAAGCTGCTGGGCATCACCCTCGAAGGCTCGGTGGGCTGAGGAGAGACGATCATGAAGCGCACGACGATGTTGGAGATCGAGGACCTGCACGTGGCCATCGACGGCCAGGCGATCCTGAACGGCCTGAGCCTGAAGGTGAAGGCTGGCGAGGTGCACGCCATCATGGGCCCCAACGGCTCGGGCAAGAGCACCCTGGCCAAGGTGGTGGCCGGCCACCCCGACTACGAGGTGACCGGCGGCTCCATCAGCTACAAGGGCGAGGACATCGTGGACAAGGAGGTCGAGGAGCGCGCCCGCGAGGGCGTGTTCATGAGCTTCCAGTACCCGGTGGAGATCCCCGGTGTGTCCACCGCGACCTTCCTCAAGGCGGCGGTGAACAGCGTGCGGGAGCACCGGGGTCAGACGCCCCTGGACGCCTTCGACTTCCTGGTCGAGGCCCGCAAGGCCCTGAAGCTGGTCAAGATGGACGAGGCCTTCCTTCAGCGCTCCCTGAACGAGGGCTTCTCCGGCGGTGAGAAGAAGCGCAACGAGGTCTTCCAGATGGCGCTGCTGCAGCCCAGCCTGGCGGTGCTCGACGAGACGGACTCGGGCCTGGACATCGACGCCCTGCGTCAGGTGGCAGCCGGGGTGACCGCCCTGCGCAGCCCCGACCGGGCCATGGTGGTCATCACCCACTACCAGCGCCTGCTCGACCACCTCCAGCCCGACCACATCCACGTGCTGGCCGAGGGCCGCATCGTGCGCTCCGGCGGGCCCGAGCTGGCCGCCGAGCTCGAACAGGACGGCTACGCCGATCTGCTGCAGGAAGCCGGGCTCGAGCGCGCCGCGGCCCAGGCCACCTAGGGGGACCCATGGACGCCACCGCCCACTACCGCGGAGTCCTCGAGCGCAGCGCCGGCCGGCTGGCGGGCGCCGAGCTCCCCTGGATGAGCAAGCTCCGGGGTCAGGCCATGGACCGCTTCGCGGCCCGGGGCTTCCCCACCCGCCGCGACGAGGACTGGAAGAACACCGCCGTGGCCTCCATCGGGTCGCAGGCCCTCCAGACCGCGCTGCCCGTGGCCCCGCCGGTCAGCGGCGCCTACCCCCTCATCGAGGGCGCCCACCGCCTGGTCTTCGTGGACGGTGGCTTCGTGGCCTCCGCCGAGATCGCCCAGGCCCTGCCCGAGGGCGTGCAGCTCACCACCTTGAAGCAGGCCCTGGCCGACGATCCCGTGGCCATGGCCCGCTGGCTGGCCAAGCGCCCCGAGCGCGGCGAGCACGCCTTCTTCGATCTGAACACCGCCCTGATGCAGGACGGCCTGGTGCTGCGGATCCCCGCCGGCGTGGTGGTGGAGCACCCCGTGCACCTGGTCACCGTCAGCACCGGCGGCGAGCGCGCCAGCTGGCTGCGCCACGTGGTCATCCTCGATGAGGGCGCGGCGGTGGAGCTGATCGAGGACCACATCACGGTGGCCCTGTTCGAGGGGGACGACCTGTCCGACTCGGTGCTGTCCATCTCCATCGCCGACGAAGCCGAGCTGCTGCACAGCCGGCTGCAGCGGGCGGGCAAGCGCAGCCACCAGATCGGGCTCATCCACGTCGAGCAGGGGGCGCGCAGCGGCTACCAGCTGCAGTCCCTGAGCGCAGGCGGCGCCCTCGGTCGCACCGAGCTGCGGGTGGCCCAGCTGGGCCCCGAGGCCGAGACTCAGCTGGCCGGCCTGGCCCTGGGGCTCGAAGACCAGGTCCAGGACTTCTTCACCTTCATCGACCACGCCGCCCCCGGTGGCGCCAGCGAGCAGGCATTCCGGGCTGTGCTCGCGGGTGAGGCCCGCGCGGTCTTCAACGGCCGGGTCCACGTGGCCAAGGACGCCCAGGGCATCGACGCCAACCAGTCCAGCCGCTCGCTGCTGCTGAGCGACGACGCGGTGGCCCACGCCCGGCCCCAGCTCGAGATCTACGCCGACGACGTCAAGTGCACCCACGGATCCACCGTGGGGCAGGTGGACGACGAGGCCCTGTTCTACCTGCGCCAGCGCGGGCTCGGGCCCATGCAGGCCCGTCGCCTGCTGCTCGAGGCCTTCACCGCCGAGGTGGTGGAGCTGTTCCCCGAGGGCGATCTGCAGGAGCACGCCACCGCCGCGGTCAGCCGCTGGCTGCGTCGTGTGCTCGAGGGGAGGCGCTGATGGCCTACGCCGCACTCGACAGCTCTCCGGCGGTCAGCCTGGGCCTGCGCGGCCTGCGCCGCCAGTTCCCGACCCTGGCCCAGAAGGTCAACGGCCAGCCGCTGGTCTACCTGGACAACGCCGCCACCACCCAGAAGCCCCTGGCGGTCATCGAGGCCATGGAGCGGCACCTGCGCTACGACGTGAGCAACGTGCACCGGGGCGTGCACGAGCTGTCCGTCCGCGCCACCGAGGCCTACGAGGGCGCCCGGGAGTCCATCCGGGCCTTTCTCAACGCGAAGAGCGCCAAGGAGATCGTCTTCACCCGGGGCGCCACCGAGGCCATCAACCTGGTGGCCTACTCCTGGGGTCGTGCGAACCTGAAGGCCGGCGACGCGGTGCTCATCTCCGCCATGGAGCACCACGCCAACATCGTGCCCTGGCAGCTGCTGCGCCAGGAGAAGGGCATCGAGCTGCGGGTCATCCCCATGGACGATCACGGCGCCCTGCGCATGGACGTCTTCGATGAGCTGCTGACCCCCGAGGTCAAGCTGGTCTCGGTGGTGCAGGTGTCGAACGCCCTGGGCACCGTCAATCCCATCGGGGAGATCATCTCGAAGGCCAAGGCCAACGGTTCGCGCGTGCTCGTGGATGGCGCTCAGGCAGTCGCCCACGAGATCGTCGATGTCCAGGCCCTGGGCGCGGACTTCTACGTGCTGTCCAGCCACAAGATGTACGGCCCCAGCGGGGTCGGCGTGCTGTGGGGTGACTACGAGGTCCTGGCCGAGATGCCCCCCTGGCAGGCAGGCGGCGACATGATCCTGTCGGTGAGCTTCGAGAAGACCATCTTCCAGAAGCCCCCGGCCCGCTTCGAGGCCGGCACCCCGAACATCGAGGGCGCCATCGGTCTGGGGCACGCGGCCCGCTTCCTGATGGGCCTCGACCGCGCCGCCCTGGCCTCCCACGAGCAGGACCTGCTGGCCTACGGCACAGAGCTGCTGCAGCGGATCACGGGCCTGTCGGTGGTGGGCACCGCGCCCGAGAAGGGCCCCGTGCTCTCCTTCGTGGTCGATGACGTCCACCCCCACGATCTGGGCACCCTGCTCGACCGGGCAGGTGTGGCGGTGCGCTCCGGCCACCACTGCGCTCAGCCGGCCGTGCGCCACTTCGGCCTCCCGGCCACCACCCGGGCCAGCTTCGGGCTCTACAACACCCGCGACGAGGTCGACCGCCTCGCCGAGGCCCTCCACCACGCGATCCGAGTGTTCCGATGATCGGCGACGACCTCTACCAGGAAGTGATCCTCGATCACGCAAAGCGGCCCCGCAACAAGGGCTGCGCGTGCTCGTTCTCCCACTGCGCCCAGGGCTACAACCCCCTGTGCGGCGACGAGATCCAGGTCTACGTGCACCTGGAGGACGACAAGCTGCGCTGCATCAAGTTCGACGGCCAGGGCTGCGCCATCTCCACGGCGTCCGCCAGCCTGATGACCGAGGCGGTCGAGGGCAAGCCCGTCGAAGAGGCCGAGGCCCTGGCCGACGAGGTGTTGGCCCTGGTGACCGGCAAGCGCGACAACGCCGACGGCCTGGGCAAGCTCGTGGTCCTCGAGGGCGTCGCGCGCTTCCCCTCGCGGGTCAAGTGCGCCGCCCTGGCCTGGCACGCCCTCAAGGCAGCCCTGCACGGCGACACCGACCTCGTGACCACCGAATAGCCCCTTCTCCCCTCTCCCCCACGGGGAGAGGGGGCGGACAGGCCCCCAGGAGACCCACCATGGCACTCCGCAGAGGACTCAAGAAGCTCGCAGGCCGCGCCGCCAGCAAGGCCCTGGGCCGCAGCGAGCCCAGCCGCGACTCCCGCTGGGAGCCCAGCGCCAGCACCCGCGCGCCCAAGCCACCCCCCCCGCCGGAGCCCAAGCCCTACGCCGACGTCCCGCGCCCGCCTGCGCCCCCCGAGCTGGCCGAGCCGGACGCCGACTGGCCCGAGGACAAGCAGGACCTGCACCGGCGCCTGGTGGCCGCCCTGCGCCAGGTCTACGACCCCGAGATCCCCATCAACATCTTCGATCTGGGGCTCATCTACGGCGTGCACATCGAGGACGAGGGCAAGGTCCGCGTGGACCTCACTCTGACCTCGCCGGCCTGCCCCATGGGCCCCCTGATCGTCGAGGACACCACCCGCGCCATCCGCGAGACCGAGGGCGTGGTCTACCCCCGCGTGGACCTGGTCTGGGAGCCCCCCTGGGACCCGTCGGAGCTGCCGGAGGAGACCCGGCTGGAGCTGGGGTTCTTCTAGGTCCCTCAGGCCCCTCGCGTCGCGGCCCAGCGCTCCCGGCTCAGCCTGTACACGACGCAGTCATCCCCCTCGAAGACGCGCTCTTCCACCCGCTCGAAGCCCAGGCGCTCGTAGAAGCGGTGGGCGCGGGTGTTGCTCGCCAGGGGATCGAGCAGCACGCCCTCGACCTCGGGGGGCGCGAAGCAGCGGGATGTCGGCGGCCGTGGCGGCGCGCAGCTGGATGGCTCGCGCGCTCACGCCTGGTCCCGCCTGCGACGCAGGCCCATCATTCCCAGCACCACCAGCACCAGGCCCACCGCAGGCCCCGCGCCGCCCCACGCGCAGCCGCCGCGGCAGGTCCCGCCGTCGCCGGGGCCGTCGGGCTCGCTGCTGTCCTCCGGCTCGCCGCTGTCCGGGGGCGGGGCGGTGTCGCCGAAGCCGCGCTCGGTGGTGTAGCTGGGCGAGAGCCAGATCAGCTCGCGGCGGCCGCCCCCTCCGTCGGGGCAGGGCTCGCCGTACCATGCCTCGCCGTCGAGCTGGATGCGCGGGAACATCCAGGTCGTGACCTCGTCGTGGGGGAGCTCGATGCGGTACACACCGGGATCGTCCTCTGCCATGCCGTGGGCGCCGGCGGTGGTCATCAGCTCGACCATCGTGATGGGATCGGCGTCTTTTTTGGGGACGCGGAGCTCGACCACCAACGGCTCCCCATCGGGCACATCGAGCACATCGCCCATGCCCCCGAGCACCGTGCCGTCCACGCTGTACTCCACCACGGCGGGCAGCAGCGGCCCGCTGGTGGCGTAGACTGAGCTGTGCTTGATGGCCTGGAACAGGGTGTCCCGGCGGAAGGGGGTCCCCTCGTCGATCACCGCGACGGTCAGGCCGCCGCCGTAGGGGTGCTCTCGCACCTGATCCACGCCGCAGACCTCGCCCGGCAGGGTGTCGTGGGAGTCGGTGCCGGCCATGAAGCCCATGCGCAGGGCGTGGCCGTCGGGGTCCATGGCGGCGGTGGCCACGTTGTCCGCCTCGCAGCCCTGCCAGAGGGGATCGTAGTCCTCCGGGCAGTACACGCTGTTGCCGTGTCGAGAGTAGATCTCCACCGCAGGGGAGAGGCGCGCGGCCCGTTCGCCCCGGTGGCAGCGCCAGGTGGTGCCCATGGTGTCCGGCATGCCCGGGTGGTGGGCGATGAGCATCACCTCACCCCAGGCGTCCCCCACGTCCTCCACCCAGTCCCAGATGTTGGAGCAGCCTCCGATGCGGATCAGCTCGCCGCTGAAGCGCATGTCCTCCAGTCCGATGCCCCGCAGCTCGTCGTTGCTGGCCCCCAGGTAGAGGTTCTTGTGGCCCAGCAGGCCCTCGCTGTTCATGAACCACAGCTCGGCGGCCGGCAGCGTGATGAACCCACCCTGCGGGTCGTCGGCCGCCAGCAGCATCCCCTGCACGATCATGAACGGCAGGTCGTCGGGGGCCCAGTTGCCGTTGACGTGGTCGGTCACCGCCAGCCAATCCAGCCCGTTGCCCTTGGCGGTGTCGATCAGGTCCTCGACGGCGCCGCAGCGGCCCTTGCAGACCCCCTCACCCATGTCCGTGGACGCGGCGTCGCCGGAGACGCCGGTGTGGGCGTGGGGATCGCCCAGGTAGAAGCTCAGCCCCTCGAAGGTCTCCGCGCCGTCGGCGACGGGCAGGACGAGGGCCAGCAGGCAGGCGAGCATGGGTTTCCCCGCGGCGAGACGCGGCAAGTATAGCAGCGAGCCCGGGGGTGTATGCTGTGCCCATGACCACCGCCGAGCCCCCGTCGTCCCCCCCCAGGGACGGCTTCGTCAGGACCCTGGGCCACGCCCTGGGACTGTGTCTGGCGGCCCTGGGCCTGTTCGCCGGCCCAGCCGCCGTGGGCACCGCGCCCTCGAACACGGCCGCCGTCGAGGACCCCCAGCGCTGGTTCGCGGTGGCCTTTGCGCTGGTGGTGCTCGGGCTGCTGGGCCTCGCCCTCGCCCGCTGGCAGCGTCCGTGGCACCAGCGCGGCCCCGGCGGTGTGGTCGGCGGGGTCCTGTGCTGGCTGGCCTGGGGCTTCGGGGCGATGCTCATGGGCGCTGGGGGCTTCCTGCCTGGCCTGCTCATCATGGGCTTCGGGGCGTGGCTCCATCGCCGGCGTTACCGCCGGAAGCGGGAGGCGAGCCTGGCGAGCTCGGACGGGGGCCGTGATCCGGAGGCGGTGCCCGATTAGCAGGCGCGCAGACCACCTGGAGGTCCCATGAGTGTCGAGAGCGTCGTCTGCGTCCCTGGTCCCTGGCAGAGCCGCGAGGATCTCATGAGCGCCGTGATGGAGCTGGCCCCCGAGGACGGGCCCCGCTTCGTGCTGGCGGGCAAGCTGATGATGGAGCTGGTCACCGAGGACGCCCTGGAGCTCGAGTGGCACCCCCGGGACCCCAGCCTGGCGCGGGCCTTCGCGGTCGCCGGGCGGGGCGCCATGGACGCCGACGAGCTGGCGGCCATCGACGCGGCGCCGGGCCACGTCTTCCTCATCGACCGCGACGGCGGCAGCCTGCAGGCCGCGCGCCGGGTGATGATCTTCGCCGAGGCGCTGCTGCGCGCGGGCGGGCTGGGCGTGAAGGTCGAGTCGGCCGGTGTGGCCCACGGGGTCGAGGCCTGGCGGGCCATGACCGCGGACGCCCACGACGTCGGCGCCCTGCTGGCCGCCTACCTCGCCTTCGTCGGCGACGCTGGCCAGGGCTTCTTCACCTGCGGGATGCACAACCTCGGCCTGCCCGACGCGGTGGTCCCCCCGGGCCTCTCGCCCGAGGAGGCGGTGGACCTGCTCGAGACCTTCGTCTTCTACCTGGCGGCGGAGGAGCCCGAGATCGAGGATGGGCAGACCTTCGCCGTCGCCGAGGACGCCCCGGTGTACGAGTTCGCCCACCAGCGCTGTGAGCACTTCCCCGCCGACGATCCCTTCCACAACCCCATCGGGCTGTGGGCGCTGCTGCCGGTGGAGAGCCCTCGAGGCTAGCGGACCCGTCTTGATGCGCTCCGCGGGGGGGCTGCATACACTCCCGGTATGTCCGCCACCCCGCTGAACCGTCGGCTGCTGCTGGTCGCCACCGCGGCCCTCGCCGTGCTGCTCATCGGCGCCGAGCTCGCCGTCCGGGTGGTGGGCCCGCCGCCCCGCGCGGCCACCGGCGGCCTGGCCGTGGGTCACCAGCCCGGTGTGGACTACCTCAGCCACGCGGATGAGCACGGGGGCTGGGTCCGCAACCGACAGGAGCTCACGCCCTACCTGTTCGTGCCGGACGACAAGCCCGAGGGCACGCTGCGGGTGGCGACCCTGGGCGCCTCGAGCATGAAGGCGCCGCCCCCCGACGGGGCCAGCTGGTTGCTCGCCGCGCTGCTCGAGCAGGGCAGCGGTGGCCGCTCCCAGTTGGTGAATGCGGGGGCCCGGGGCTACGGCGCGACCCGCATCGCGGGCCTGCAGCGGGAGCTGCTGGAGCGGCAGGTCGATGGCGTGGTGCTGTACACGGGCCACTGCGAGTTCTCGGAGCAGCAGCTCACCGCTTCGCGGGGGGGCGTCGCGGGTGTCGTCGCCTGGCTCGCGACCCGCTCCCGGCTGATCGGGCTGCTGATCGCGGCCCCCGGCGAGGACCCGAGCCTGCCGCCTCCGGATCAGCCCACCGAGCGTGCCCGGGCGTCCGTGGACCCGGTGGACCCCGCGGCCCTCGAGGCCCACTTCCGCGCGTCCCTCGACGCCATCGCCCGGGACGCCCAGGCTGCCGGGATCGTCTCGGTCTGGGTGCTGCCCGCCTCGAACCTGCTGCGTCCCCCCGCTGGCTCGGGCGGCCGCGGAGCCGAGGAGCTGGATCGCGACGCCGAGGCGCGGGTGCAGGCCCTCGAGCGCGGGGATCCCGACGCGGTGCGAGGCCTCGACGCACTCATCGAGCAGCACCCCGAGCACGCGGGCCTGCGCTACGTCCACGGTCGGCTCATGCTCGCCCGGGGGCAGCAAGACGCGGCCTCCAGCTCGCTGATGCTCGCCCGGGATCTCGACGCCTACCCTGCCCGGGCCAGCTCGGCGCTGCGCCGGGCCATGGCCGAGGTGGCGGCCGAGCACGGCGTGGCCGTCGTGGACGCCGAGGCGCTGCTGATCGCCGCCGACCGCGGCCGCTACCTGAGCGGCGGCTTCGGCGAGCACGCCGAGCTGCTGGGCCGCGAGGCCTACCGGATCGTGATGGAGCAGGTCTACGCCGAGCTGGCCGCGCGGCTGCCCGGCCTCCTGCCCATGGACGAGCTGCGCCCCGCGCTGCCCCCGCGGGGCACCGCGCTGCCTGCGCTGATGAACTACCCGGTCCAGCGGGGGCCCCAGCTCGAGGTGGACTTCACCAAACCTGGGGACGGAAACCG
>CAYZVO010000009.1:0-51342 GCA_964481655.1 uncultured Enterobacterales bacterium
GGCATCTACGCCGTCGCCAACCTGCGCGGCGGCGGTGAGTACGGCGAAGAGTGGCACGAGGCCGGCACCCTGCTGAACAAGCAGAACGTCTTCGACGACTTCGCCGCGGCCGGCGAGTTCCTGATCGACAACGGCTACACCCAGACCGACAAGCTCGCCATCATGGGCGGCTCCAACGGCGGCCTGCTGGTGGGCGCCTCGGTGCTGCAGCGCCCCGACCTGTGGGGCGCTGGCATCGCCGCGGTGGGCGTGATGGACATGCTCCGCTACCACCTGTTCACCATCGGCTGGGCCTGGGCCAGCGACTACGGCACCGTGGACGACAGCAAGGAGATGTTCGAGTACCTGCTGGGCTACTCGCCGGTCCACACCTGCGTCGACGGCACCGAGTACCCGGCGCTGCTCATCACCACCGGCGACCACGACGACCGCGTGGTGCCCGCCCACAGCTTCAAGTTCGCCGCGGCGCTGCAGGCCGCCCAGGGCGGGGACGATCCCATCCTGATCCGCATCGAGACCCGGGCCGGCCACTCCCGCGGCAAGCCCAAGAGCATGCGCATCGACGAGGCCGCAGACATGTGGGCCTTCCTGGTCCGCGAGCTGAGCGTGGACGTGCCCTACCCCCGCAACCCCACCCCCGGCGCCGACGTCGGCGAGCCGCGCTGACCCTCGGCGCTGACCGCTAGAGCTCCCAGGCCAGCCAGCGGGGGTCCTCGGCCAGGGGTGGGCCGAGCAGCCGCTCGAGCTCCGCGCGGACGAAGCCGCGGGTCCCGCCGTCGTAGGCTTGCAGATCGACGATGAGGGCCCGGTAGCCCCCCTGCCGGGCCTGCTCGAGGGGGGCCTGCTCCCGGGCGGCCCACAGCAGCGAGGCCGAGCCGAGCTCGACCGGGTGGTTCGCCAGCCAGGCCGTGCGTGCCGTGATCGCGGGGTCCTGCGCGTCGCCGCCCACCAACGGCAGGGGCCGGTCCAGCCGGACGGCGAGCAGCAGCAGCTCGGCGACGCCAGCGCCGGGTTGGCGGTAGGGCTCCCCGACCGCGGGAAGCAGGAGCGCGGGGCCGGGTTCGAGCTCGCCGAGGGCATCCGCGGCCGGGAGCGGCGGCAGGTTGGTCACCGGCAGGCCACGATCGAGGGGCAGCAGCGGCGAGGTCCAGAGACAGACGGCCAGCACCAGCGCCGATGCCTCGCGCCGCCAGCGCACCAGGGCCGCGTACCCCAGCCCGGCGCCGAGCAGGATCGGCAGCAGCAGCTCGAGGGCCGGTGCCCCACCCGGTAGCCAGGGCACCCCTCCACCGAGCCAGGACGGCGGACGGGCCGCCTGCTCCCCCGGGAGCGGGAGCGGACCGAGCAGGGCGTGGGTGCACACCAGCGCGCCCAGGCCGAGCAGCGCCCAGGGGCGCGAGCGCCGCCAGGCCAAGCCGAGCAGGCATCCCAGCAGCGCCACCGGCCCCCCGTGCAGCCTCGCGGGGAGGCTGGCCCAATCGAAGGACGCCGGCGAGGCGTCCATCCCAGCCGCGACGGCGGTCTGGGGGAACACCGCGCCCCCTGCGGTCACGTAGGCCTCGCCGAGCTCGGCGCTCCCCTGCCAGCCCGCCGCGCCCGGAAGGGCGGGCGGCGCCCCCCGCGCCTGGATCTGGCGGGTGTGGTGCGGCAACGCCGGGGCGGGGGGGGCCCCGGGGCGCGGGCGGACCCCGGCCCCAACAACCGCGAAGAGCGCGGTCACGGCACCCATCCCCCCCGAGACCAGGCCCCACAGCGCGGTCGACCACGGCCGCCTGGCGGCCAGCGCCAGGCAGACCGGCCCGATGGCCAGCAGCGCCAGCTGACCGTCCCAGGCGCAGCGAAGCACAGGGGGCGAGAGCTGCACGGCCAGGCCCGCGACCACCGCCGCCGCCAGGGCCTCGGCCCCGAGCAGGCGCCGGGCCAGCAGGGCCGGCCCCAGCCCGCTCAGCCACAGGGCGACCAGCAACACCAGGCCGTAGGCCCAGGCCAGCCCGAGGACGGATGAGAGCCCAGCCAGGGGCAGCGCCACCGACAGCTGAGCCGGCAGGAAGCCCCCCGCCCCGAGCGCCAGCTCGCACTGCCCCAGGGAGCCGGGGGCGACCAGCCAGCGCTCGATCACGCCCGCCGCAGCGAGGGTGGCGAAGAGCGGCTCCTGGGGCAGGCCCGGCACCCGGTGGGGTCCCACGGCCCTCCAGAGCAGCAGCCCGGGGGCCACGGCGAACACCGCCGGCCAGAGCCGCGAGAGCCCCTGCCGCAGCGCGACATCCAGGCGGCGACCCGCTGGCTGGGGGGGTGACATGACCAGTCCGTGCATCGTGTGCGTGGCGCAAGGAGGAAGGGCCGTATCCCGAGCCACGCTCGAGAGCCCCCGAGGCGTCATTGACCCCTTCTTGACCCTACCCCCATCGGCTCCTCATCGTTAGGAGGGCCCGACGATGAGTGAAGCACCACAGCACATCCACGATGTCGACGACGCCAGCGAGGTGTTCGGCTGGCCGGGCCACGGCCGGCTCGTGCTCTCCTGCGAGCACGCCAGCAACCGCCTGCCGGAGCCGATCCGCTCGGGTCCCGGGGACGCGCCGTGGATGGCCACCCACTGGGCCTACGACATCGGCGCGGCGGAGCTGGTCCGGGAGATCGTGCGCAACACCGGCTCGGTGGCGGTGCTGTCCCGCTTCAGCCGCCTGGTCTGCGACGCCAACCGCGACCCCTCCGATCCCACCATCATCGTGCCCCGGGTCGAGCAGCACCCCCTGGCCTTCAACGAGCTGCTCTCACCCCACGAGCGCGCCCTGCGCATCGAGAGCTACCACGCCGTGTTCCACCGCAAGCTCGACGAGCTGCTGGAGCGCCGGCGCCACCACGGCGGCGACATCGCGCTGGTCTCGGTCCACAGCTTCGTGCCGGCCCTCTACGGGCTGCAGCGGGAGCTGGACGTCGGCGTGCTGTTCAACCCCTACGAGGCCGTGGCCACCCGCCTGGCCCGCAGCCTCGAGGCCCGCGGCCTGGTGACCGCGCTCAACGAGCCCTACTCCGGACGCCGCGGCCTGATCTACAGCGCCGAGCGCCACGGCCTCAAGCACCAGATCATCTACCTGGAGCTCGAGGTCAACCAGGCGCTGCTCTCCACACCCCCCAAGGTGTACCGCGTGGCGCGGCTCATCAGCGAAGCCCTCAAGGAGCTCCGCCTGCGGAGCGACGCCCGCGAACAGTAGGCCGCGGCGCGCTCAGTCCGCCAGGTAGCAGGCCTCGGAGCTCTCGTCGTCCCGGGTCAGGGTCAGGCGGCGGTCCCGCTGATGAAGCTCGATTCGCTCGATGCGCTTCTTGCGGCTGACGCTCTCCGCCTGGACCATGGTGACGGTCTCGCCCGGGCGCAGCCAGGTCAGGACCTCTTCGCCGTCGGCGCTCTCGCCGCGGAAGATCTGCGCGCTATCGCTGGTGGACTGAGTGTCGAAGGGGCTGACGGCGGTGAGGCGCGCGTGGCTCACGGGCACCTGGGCCCCGCGGATGCGCGTGCAGATCTCACCGGACTCGATGCGCCAGGTCTGGGGATCGCCGGGGGCCGCGTAGGAGTCCAGGCTCATCAGCGCCACGGTGGTGGCCTCGGTGGTCTCCAGGTGTTCCCGGCCGCGCCAGCGGTCGTAGCGCTTGATCAGGGGCCCCTCGGAGGTGGAGGCGACCAGCGCGCTGGCGCTCTCGAAATCGACGTCGTGGGCCTCGAGGGCGATGGCCACCGAGAGCTGGTCCACGAGCAGCTGAGGCTGCGCGGGCTCCCAGTCCGCCAGGGCGGTGGGGCTGACCAGCAGGAGAGCGAGGGGGACGAGTCGATGCATGTGGGGTCCTACGATGGGCGCGGCAGGAGGGAGCATTCCGCTCACGGTGCCCATCGGCATGCGGGCGGGCCCAGTTTAGGGACCGCCCCGATTCGGACCCTCAGACCTGCTCGACCACCGGGCCTCGCTCGGCGACGCTGGAGAGAGCGCGGGGCAGCGCCTCGACGAGATCGCCGGCCACCAGCGGCTCCTGACCGTGCAGCTCGGCGGCGTAACCGTGGAGGAACGCCCCGGCGCAGCCGGCTCGCTCGGGCCCGAGCCCCCGGGCCAGCAGCGCGCCCACCAGCCCCGTCAGCACGTCGCCGGAGCCGGCGGTGGCCAGGGAGGGCCCGCCGGTGGGGTTCACGGTGGGCGGCGCGCCGCTCACGAGGGTGTGCCGCCCCTTGAGCAGGACCGGAGCCCACGCGGCGAGCTGGCGCAGGGCACCGAGACGGTCCCGCTGGACAGCGGCCGGGCTCGAGCCGAGCAGCCGTGCGGCCTCGCCGGGATGGGGGGTCATGAGGCGTGGATGGGCGGATGGCTCGAGGGCTCCGGCGAGGGCGTTGAGGCCGTCGGCGTCGAACACCGCCGGGACAGGGGCGTCTCGCCACAGGGCCCGGCAGCGCGCGACGACGGCGGGCCCGGTGCCGACACCGGGGCCGACGGCCAGGGCGCTGTACCGCTCTGGCACGAGATCCTCGATGTCCTCGAGCATCACCTCGGGCCGCAGGGCGCTCAGCCGGCCCCAGGCCGCCCGGGGCAGGAAGAGGGTGACCAGGCCGGCCCCGGCGCGGATGGCGGCGTTGCAGGTCAGCACGCCCGCGCCGGCCTTCTCCGCGCTGCCCGCGACCACCGCGAGGTGTCCGCTGCTGCCCTTGTGTCCCCCGGCGGGGCGCAGGGGCAGCCAGCTCGCCACGTCGGCGGGCTCTGGCACCTGCAGCAGGGCTCCGATGTCGGAGGCCGGCGTGGGCAGGTGCTCGGCGAGCAGGTGGCTGGCGGCGTCGAGGCCGATGTCGGCCACGATGACTCGACCCGCGTGGTCGGCGCCGGGCTCCAACAACAAGCCAGCCTTGAGGCGGCCGAAGGTGACGGTGGTGCTGGCGCGGATGGCGGCCCCGAGGGGCTCCCCGCTGTCGGCGTGGAGGCCGGTGGGGAGGTCCACCGCCACGATGGGCAGGCCCGAGTCGTTGGCGCGCTCGACCCAGGCCGCCACGGTGCCCCGCAGAGCCGAGGACAGCCCCGTTCCCAGCAAGGCGTCCACGATCAGGCCGGTGCCACCCGCGCCGAGATCGTCGGCGGGGTCCCAGTCCTCGTGCACCACCACGCCCATGCGCTCGCAGATGCCGCGGTTCAGGGCGCAGTCGTCGGACATCCCGCCGGACAGCGCGGCGACCTGGACGGGCAGGCCCGCGAGGGCGAGCTGCCTGGCCATGACCCAGCCGTCTCCCCCGTTGTTGCCGCGACCGCAGAGGATCCGCACCCCGCGCCGGGCCGCGGGGCCGTGGTGCTGGAGGAGGGCGGCGGTCGCCAAGCGCCCCGCGTTCTCCATCAGCACGGGGCCGGGGATGCCGAGATCGCGGATGGCGCGCTCGTCGAGGGCGCGCACCTGCTCGGCGGTCGAGACCGGGATCATGGAGCCTGGCCGGCCAGGATCCGGCAGATGTCCCGCACGGCTTGATCGAGCCCGACGAACACGGACCGACCGATGATGGCGTGGCCGATGTTGTACTCGATGATCTCGGGCACGGCCTCGACCAGGTCCGGCAGGTTGTGGTGGGTCAGGCCGTGGCCGGCCGCGACCTCGACGCCCAGCTGCTCGCAGAGCACCGCGGCGGTCTTCAGGCGCTCGAGCTCGGCCTGTCCGCCGCCCTCGGCGTAGGCGTTGGTGTTCAGCTCGACCATGTCCACGCCGGGCATCGCGCTGGCCTGGACCTGCTCGGGGACCGGGTCGATGAACAGGCTGACCCGGATGCCTGCGGCCTGCATCTCGGCGGTGAAGGCGGCGACGGCGTCGCGGTTGGCGACCACGTCGAGCCCACCTTCGGTGGTGACCTCGTCCGGCCGCTCCTCGACGAGCGTGACCCGGTGAGGCAGACACTCCAACGCGATGGCCTTCATCTCGTCGGTGATGGCCAGCTCCACGTTGAGCAGGGTCTGCACCGATGCCCGCAGCCGATGCAGATCGTCGTCCTGGATGTGCCGGCGATCCCCGCGGATGTGGCAGGTGATCTGCGCCGCGCCAGCGAGCTCGCCGAGCAACGCGGCGGCGATGGGACAGGGGTAGCTGGCCTTGCGCGCCTCGCGCAGGGTGGCCACGTGATCGATGTTCAGACCGAGACGAGGGGGCATGGGCTAGGCTCCAATGGCGTCGCGCACGGCCTGGACGAGACCGTCGGAGACGCGCTGAACGAGTGATTCCTCGCGCCCTTCGACCAGGACGCGCAGCAGGGGTTCGGTGCCGGAGTAGCGCAGCAGGGTGCGCCCGAGCGCGCCGAGCTCGGCC
The DNA here is from genome assembly GCA_964481655.1 of uncultured Enterobacterales bacterium. GTDB lineage: Bacteria > Myxococcota_A > UBA796 > UBA796 > JAFGLY01 > CALDOK01. The sequence goes on from CAYZVO010000009.1 coordinate 6,316, forward strand.
TCGGCGGCCTGCTGTGCGCTCACGATCTCCGGGACGCTGTCCAGGGCCGGACGGTGGGTGACCCGCACGTTCTCCTGGACCCTGGGCCAGGGCTGATAGGCCGCGAGCCGGGAGTCGAGATCGCTGCCCTCCACGAGGACCCGCAGGCAGGAGAGCATGCCATCGGCGGTGGGCAGGCCGTCGCTCAGGCAGACATGGCCCGAGGACTCGCCGCCGACGGCGAGGCCCCGCGCGTGGACCTCGGCGTCCACGAAACGATCGCCAACCGGTGTGCGGAGCAGCTCGATGCCTCTGGCTCGCAGGGCCTCCTCGAGGCCGCCGCCGCTCATGATGGTCCCGACCACCGCGTCGCCGCTGGCGAGCAGGTAGAGCATGGCGTCGCCATCGAGCACCCGCCCGCTGGCGGCCACCATCACGCCCCGGTCGGCGTCGCCGTCGAGTCCCATGCCCAGGTCGGCGCCCTCGGCCCGCACCCGCTCGGCCAGGGCGGCGGGGTGGACCGCGCCGCAGCCGACGTTGATGCGCGCGCCGTCGGGCTCGCAGGCGAAGGGGATCACGGTCGCCCCGAGGGCCTCGAGGATGGTCGGCCCGGTGACGGCGCCCGCGCCGAAGGAGCCGTCGAGCACGACGGTGCAGCCCTCGAGCCAGCGCTCCGGCGGCAGGTGCTCCCGCAGGACGGTCAGGTAGAGTTCGCGCGCCTCGTCGTGGCGCGGCTCGGGCTCGCTGTCCGGGAGCTGCCTGGCGGGCGCCGCCCCGGCCTGGAGCGCGCCGTTCAGGGCGTCTTGGAGCTGCTGCTGGGAGGCGTCGTCGAGCTTGTGGCCGCTGGCGCCCAACACCTTGAGGCCGTTGTCGTGGGGTGGATTGTGGCTCGCGGTGACCATGACCCCGCGCTCACCCCAGCCGCGGGCGAGCAGCACCGACAAGGCCGGGGTGGGCAGCACGCCCACGGGCACAGGCTGGGCGCCCGCCGCGCGGACACCCGCCGCCAGCGCCGCGGTGAGCAGCGGGCCGCTGCTGCGGGAGTCGCGAGCCAGCAGGACCCGGCGCGCCTGGCGCCCGAGCACCAGGCCCAGGATCCAGGCGGTGCGGGGATCGATGGGGAAGCGGCCCGCGACGCCGCGGATGCCGTCGGTGCCAAAGCGCAGGGAGGCTGTCATGGGGAACCTCTCGAGGTGGCCGGGCTCACGGGGCCGGACGGACCTCGATGACGGAGGGCTCGAAGGTGTCGATGGTCAGCTTGGCGCGATCGGACAGGACCAGCGCGAGACGGGCGGGGCCATCGCCCCTGGTGGCCTGCACCGGCGCCGGCTCGAGCTCGGGGCTGACGTTGATGACCGCGGTGACCAGCTCGGGCTCGATGGCCTCGACCACCGAGACAGGCCCGGACAGCTCGATCTCGACGGTGGCCACGTCGGTGACCCAGCCGGGGGTCCTGATCACCACCGGGACCTCGGCGAACCGGGCCGAGGTGGTGATGGGCTCGAGCTTCACGCCCACCACGATGGGCACGTCGTCCACCCGGCGCGCCCACTCGGGCATGGGGCCGGTGCTGACCTCGTCCCGAGAGCTGCGCTCGAAGCGGCCGATGTCGATGGGGGAGGTCGGAATCTCGGTGACCCCCACCAGCACCGACGCCGGCCCCTCGAGCAGCACGGTGGAGGGCTCGAGCTCCATGCCCACCAGGCGCAGGCCCGGCTTGGGAGCGCCCGAGAGCGAGGCCTCGAGCTTGACCTGCTTGGTGACCTTCTCGTCGAGCTCGAACTCGACCCGGGCGGGTGAGAGCCCGACCACGTTGACGTTCTGGGGCAGGTTCTCGATGAAACGATCCTCGAACTCCACCGACTGCACGCCGGGGGTGGCGTCGCTGAGGTCCACCTGCAGCTCGAGATCGGCGCGGCGGAGGTTGCGCACGAACACCTGGGAGCCCGAGGCGGTCACCGAGAGGCTGTCCGGGAGGGTGTCGAGCAGGGAGAGCTCTTCGGGGATGACCCACTCGAGCCGCACCCGGGCCTTCTGCTCCACGACCTGCTCGCCCTGCACCCAGGCCCAGCCCGCAAACGCGAAGATGACGCTCAAGACCTTGAAGCCGGTGTTGCGGGTCAGGGAGTCGCGCACGCCGTCGCGGATCTCCGCGAGGTCGGGCTTGCGGGCGACCTTGTCGAGCCAGGCGGGGAGCTGCATGGGCTAGTCCTCCAGCTCGGGCTCGGAGCCGGCCTGGCCGGGCTTCTGGGTGGCGAAGATCTCCTGCAGGCGCTGGCGCAGCTCGTTGATGTCGCCGACCGGGGTCAGCGCCCCGGACATGGCCAGGCTGACGGTGCCGCGCTCTTCGGAGACGATGAGCACCACCGCGTCTGTCTCCTCGGTCAACCCCAGCGCCGCGCGGTGCCGGGTGCCGAAGAAGCGGCTGACGTCCTTGGAGAGGGACAGGGGCAGGAAGACCTTGGCCGCGGCGAGGCGGCCCGCCTGCACCACCACGGCGCCGTCGTGCAGCGGCGAGGTGGGGTGGAAGATGGACAGCAGCAGCTCCTGGCTGACCCGCGCGTCCAGGCGCAGGGCCGGCTCGACATAGTCGTCGAGGCTGGCGGTGCGCTGGATGGCGATCAGCGCCCCCATGCGCCGGGAGGCCAGCGCGAAGCAGGCCCGCACGACGTCCTCGAGCATGGAGGTCTCCGGACGGGGCGCGAAGGACTTGAACAGCTGCCCGCCGGCGCGGGCGAGGCCGTGGCGGATGTCGTTCTGGAACAGGATGATCACCGCCAGCACGATGTACACGAAGAACTTCTGCAGCAGCCAGTGCAGGGTGTACAGGTGGAAGCGGGCCGACAGCGCGTAGATGAGCAGCACGAAGACCAGGCCCAGCAGGCTCTGGAACGCCCGGGTCCCCTTGAGGATCAGCAGGGTGCGGTAGAGGACGTAGGACAGGATCGCGATGTCGACGATGTCGTTCCAGTGGATGGTGGAGAGGGTCCACCAGACCGCGGAGAAGAAGTCGCCGATCACCGCTCACCCCCCGCCACGGCCGCGGCGAGATCCACCGCCCGCCGCGTGGCCCGCACATCGTGCACGCGCAGCATCGCGGCCCCCAGCCAGGTGGCGATGGACGCCACCGCGAGGGACCCCTCGAGGCGCTCGTTCGTGTCTGCCAGACCGAGCACATGCCCGATGAAGGACTTGCGCGAGGCCCCCACCAGGACCGGCAGGCCGGTCTCCACCAGCGCCGGCAGGCCCCGCAGCAGGGCCAGGTTGTGCTCGACGGTCTTGCCGAAGCCGATGCCGGGATCGATCCAGAGGCGTTCCCGCGGGATGCCCGCCGCGACCGCGCGCTCGGCGCGCTCGAGCAGGTGGTCTCGCACCTCCACGACCACGTCGTCGTAGCGGGGGTCGGCCTGCATGGTGCGGGGCGTGCCCCGCATGTGCATCAGCATCAGATCGCAGCCGGCCGAGGCCACCACCGCCGCCATCTCGGGGTCGCCGAGGGCGGTCACGTCGTTGACCGCGGAGGCCCCCGCCTCGAGGGCCGCGCAGGCCACCGAGGCCTTGGCGGTGTCGACGCTGATGCGCAGCTCGGGCCGCGCCTGACGCAGCGCCCGGATCACGGGCACGACCCGCTCGCGCTCGAGCTCGGCCGCCACCGGGGGGGCGCCCGGCCGGGTGGATTCCCCGCCCACGTCGATCCAGTCGGCGCCCTGCTCGGCCATGATCAGCGCCCCTTCGACCGCCTGTTCCACGGATGACCAGCGACCGCCGTCGTGGAAGGAGTCGGGGGTCACGTTCGAGATGCCCATGACCAGAGGGGGGGCGCCACGCATGGCCTCAACGTAACCGACCAGGGATCAGCGCGACTCGAGGGCTTTGGCTTCCTTGGCGGCCTTGGACCGTGGGAAGAGGCGCATCACGTCGTCGTAGAACAGCACCGCGTTGTCCCGCTGCCCGAGGGCCTCGAAGCACTCGCCCTGCCGCAGCATGGCCCAGGGGGCGCGATCCGAGTCACCGTGGTGGTCCACCACTTCCTGGTAGGCCAGGATGGCGGACTGATATTCGCCCTCGCGGAAGTGGGTCTCGGCGATCAGGTAGCGGATCTCGTGGAGCTGTTCGGCGGCCTCGTCGGCGCCGATGAGCTTCTTCAGGATCGCGCGCGCGGGCAGATAGCGCCCCTCCTTCATGTGCTCCTGAGCCAGCGCCAGGCGGTCCTCGAAGGTGGCCGGGACGGCGGGATCCTCGGGATCCTCGCTGGACCCATCCTCGGGGTCCTCGCCGCCGTCATCCGGGTCACCGTCGTCGGGCTCGTCCAGGCCGGTGTCGTCCGCGTCGGCCAGCACCGGGGGCTCCGGGGGCTCCATGCCGAGGGACTCCTCGAGGGCCTGAGCCCTGGCCTCGAGCCAGGCCAGCCGGAACTCGGCGTCCTCGCGGAAGGCACCGCTGGACTCGGTGGTGATCCCGGCCTCGTGCTGGAGGACCTCGAGATCGCCGCGAAGACGGGCGACCTCGTTGCGGAGCTGGTCCATGGTCTCCATGCGGAGGATCTCGTCCTGGCCGCGGGCCCGGGTGACCTCTTCGAGCTGCTCGACGCGCACGAGGGCGTCCTCGACGGCGGCCTGGAGGGTCTGGGTCCGGGTGGACTGGATGGCCATCTCGCGCCGCCACGCTTCGGTGGCGGACTGGCCGGTGCGGTCCCAGACACAGCCGGCCAGGAACAAGGAGAGGAAGAGTGTGCTGCTGCGCATGCTGGCTCTCGGGCTGGGGTCAGTCCAGGAGGCGGATCTCGGCCCGCCGGTTGCGCTCCCAGGCGCTCTCGTCGCCGCCGCTGGAAGCGGGGCGCTCTTCGCCGTAGGAGACCGTGCTGATGCGGCCGGGGGAGACGCCCTGGCTGACGAGGTAGCGCTGCACGGCGTGGGCGCGGCGCTCACCCAGGGCGATGTTGTACTCGGTGGTGCCCCGCTGGTCGCAGTGGCCCTCGACCCGCAGGTTGCCCCGGGAGGAGCGCAGGCAGTCGGCCTGGGCGCTGATGGTGGACGAGCTGTCGCCGCGGAGCTCCGAGCTGTCGTAGTCGAAGTAGACCACCAGGTGGCGGCAGGAGGCGCCGATGGCGTCGCCGCTGATGTTCACGCCGCGGCGCAGCACCGCCTTCTCACCGTCGGGGTTGGTGACGGTGAGATCGTAGGCGCCCTGCTCCATGGCCGGGACCGTGATCGACAGGGTGTTCTCGTTGACGAAGCCCACCTTGGGGGAGGCCTTGTTGCCCACGCGCACCTGGGCGCCCAGCTCGAACTGGGCGCCGTAGACCTGGGCGGAGAACGGGGTGCCGGTGGTGCCGTAGGCCGGGTCGATGGAGATGACCTGCAGCGTCACCTCGGGGGGGACCAGGTCGGTGGGGATCAGATCGTCGGGATCGACGTCTTCCTCCTTGCAGGACTTGCTGCCGAGCATGAACGGGAGGAGCACGAAGATCGCGAGGAGGACGCGGAGCCGGGACATGGGGCCTCCAGGGGGGATTGGAGGGTGGGGTTCGAGGGCGAGGCAGGGGACGCGGCACGCGTCGGGGACAGGAGCGCCGACGTTGCGAAGGCGCGGGGGGGTATGGATGTTCTAGGGAGCCTGGCGCGTCCTGTCAACCACCGCGGCCACGGTGGCAACACCGCGGGGAGAAGCACCCTTCCACCCGCCGACTACGGGTCGGTGGTCGGGGCGTCCACAGGAGGCTCGGGCGGCTCGTCCTGGAGGTCCAGGTCGTCCTCGAGCTGGTCCTCCGGGGTGACCCCGAGGGCCCGGTAGAAGCTCTCGGCCTGGTCCTCGGCGATCCACCCCATCTCGGCCGCAGAGCGGTGCCCCAGGCGGATCTGATCGAGGGAGCTGGGCTCCTGCTCGTGGGTCCGGCTGATGGGGATGTCCACCGCCATCAGCTCCGCGAAGCGCTGGGGGTACATGGGCTCCGCGTAGGGCTCGACGTAGCCCTCCGGGATGTTCGCGAGGCCGTCGGCACCGTACTTGTCGCTCGCACCCAGCAGGTGAGCGAGCTCGTGGGCGATGGTGATGGCCGGGTAGACGGGGTTGGGATCGTCCAGGGAGATGTAGGTCACGGCCAGGTTGCCGCCCTGATCCGCCCTGGAGAAGGCGGCCTGGTCCCCCGCTTCGTCGGTGAAGATCACGAACATGCGCAAGGGGAAGTGGCGCCCCTCGACCCCGTGCCGCTCCGCGAGCCGCCGCCAGTACCAGGAGTAGCGGACCGCGGCGAGGCCCATCCTCCAGCTCGACTCCATGTCCTCGAGCAGCGACGGTGGGCTCGGGCGCTGCTGCCAAGGTCCCCGCACGCTCATGTGGATCGTGCCACTCAGCTGCCCACTGAAGCGCTGCCGCTCGCTGTCGAAGAGGGAGACGATGTCGGCGTAGGTCGGCCCGTCCCAGCTGCTGCCCCCCTGCCCGGAGAGACCCCGGACCATGGGGTGGAGCAGCTGCCCGGGGGGCACGAACTGCAGCAGCGCCACGTTGGCGACGTCCCAACCCTTGCGGATGTCGCTGTCGCGTCGCCACAGGGCGTAGACCTGGTAGAGGAAGGCGCAGAACAGGAACACGACGAACAGCTGCCGGGTGTGGACCCGTTGGATCCCGGCGCGGGTCTCGGCGGCACAGGGCTGGCAGAGACGCTCGCCGTCGGCCTCGAGCAGGCAGCCGGCGCAGACGTCGCGTCCGCAGCGGCGGCATGCCCCCCGGACCAGCTCCGGTGGGTGGTCGCCACAGATGACCGGGGCGCCCCCGTACTCGCTCATGACCACCACCCCGGCGCCGGCCTGCCGCAGCCGCGCCGCGGTCTCATCGGCGCGGACACGGTCCTCGGTGACGCGAACGACCACGGGCAGGGCGTCCCGCTTGGGCACGTGGCCACCGGGCAGCACCTCGCGCAGGGCAGCGGGACCGCGGGGGGGCCACCGCACCAGCACGACGCGCAGGCGCTTGGGGTTGGTTTCCAGCATGAAGGAGTCCGCGGCGGAGAGCCTCGCCGATGCGCTGAGACTACGCCTGCAGGGCGCGCTTGCCAAGCCCGGTCCTCCTTGCATCGCGGCCGTCGCTCGATCTATGCTGAAGACCTGCTCGGTTGGTGCCTTGACTCGGAGGAAGGTTTCCCTCACGCCGCTTTCCAGGATCTTGACCGTGCTTCCGCGGTGCGCTCCCTGGTCCCCCCACTGGGGAGCCTGAAGCGGTAGTCAGAGACCCACTTCCCAGGGAAGAGGGAGCTCGACGAGCCACACCGCCAGAGTGGGACCCCCCGGTCGTCAGGCCGGGGGGCTTTCACATCCGGAACCCGCGTCCATCCGGAACCGCTGCGCCCCGCGGCTGTCGGGGACCTCGGGCACGCCGCCCGCTGGAGTGATGCCATGACCGCCCTCGTGCTCGCCGCCCTGCTGGCCTGCGCCCACCGCCCCGCCCCCGTGACCCTCGAGCCCGTGGTGATCACCGGATCCGCGCAGCTGCTGGACGTGGTGGGGCTCACCAACCCGGAGATCATCGACGCCGCCGTCGAGCGCCGCCTGCGGGGCGACACCGCCGGCGCCATCGCCCGTCTACAGATCGTGATCGAGCAGCAGCCCCCCGCGCCGGAGCAGGCCCTGGCCTTGTACCAGCTGGGGCTCTGCCACGAGCGCGACGAGCGCTTCGACGAAGCCCTCGCCGCCTACGACCGCCTGGTCCAGACCTGGCCCGCCTCGGTGGTGAGCCAGGACGGCTGGTTCCGGCGGGCCCTGTGCCTCGAATACCTCGACCGGCACCGGGAGGCCCGGCGCAGCCTCGAGCGGGTCGAGACCACCCGGGGCCTGGACCTGCACGACCGCCTGACCCTGGACCTGCAGCGGGGCATCAGCATGGTGCGCTCCGGCCGCCTCCGCGCGGGCCTGCGGCTGCTCGACAGCGCGTCCGCCGCGGCCGAGGGAACCGAGCTGGTCCCCTACCTCCGCGGCAAGGCCCACGTGACCCGCGCGCGGGTGCTGCTGGACGCCGCCGCGAGCCTCGAGCTGTCAGGCTCCCAGCGGCGCCAGGAGCGAGCCCTCGAGCAGCGGGCCGCCTACCTCGCAGACGCCGAGCAGCAGATCGCCGCGGCGGCCTACATGGGCGAGCCGGAATGGATCCTCGAGGGGCTGCTGCTGCTGGGCCAAGCCTACCTCGAGCTGCACGCGGCGATGCTCGCGTCCAGCCCTCCCCGCAAGCTGTCCGACGAGGCCACCGCGGTCTACCGTGAGGAGGTCGCGCAGCGGTCCCAGATCCTCCAGGTCAAGGCCTGGAACCACTTCGACACCGGCGTCTCGAAGGCCGGCGAGTGGGGCTACGTGGGTCGTCCGCTGGCCCAACTGGTGGCCGCCCGCGATGCCATCGATCTGGGCGAAGCGGCCGCCGGAGGGTCCCCCTGAAGATGGTGGGAGGGGACGGCAAGCGCCGCCCCCTCCCGGTACTTCCCAGGGTCTAATCCGCGTTCCGGAAGAACGTCGGAATGTCGTAGTCGTCGTTCGAGATGTCGTAGCCCGAGGCGTTGCCGTGGCCGCTGGTGGGGGCACGGTGGCCGCGGCCGCCGCCCATGTGCACCGCGATGCGCTCTTCGACGCTGGGCCGACGCGCGCGGGCGTTGGTGGCCTCGAAGCCGGTGGCGATGACGGTCACGCGGGCGGTGTCCTCCATGGACTCGTCGATGACCAGGCCCCAGATCACGTTGGCGTCCTCGTGGACCTCTTCGTGGATCAGGGTGCTGGCCTCGTTGATCTCGTACATGGTGAGGCTCGAGGGCCCGGTGATGTTGATGAGCACCGAGGTGGCGCCGGCGATGCTGACGTCGTCCAGCAGCGGGCTGGAGATGGCCTGGTAGGCGGCATCGACGGTGCGGTTCTCGCCCGTGCCGTGGCCGACGCCCATCAGGGCGACGCCCTTGGAGGCCATGACGGTGCGCACATCGGCGAAGTCCACGTTGACGTGGCCGTTGTGGTAGATGAGCTCCGAGACGCCCTTGCAGGCGGCCAGCAGGACCTCATCGGCCATCTTGAAGGACTCCACCATGGTGGTGCGCTCGCAGGCCAGGCTCACGAGGCGCTCGTTCGGGATGGTGATCAGGGTGTCCACCACCTTCTTGAGGTTCTCGATGCCTTCCTCGGCCTGCTTGTGGCGCTTGCGGGCCTCGAAGCGGAAGGGCCGGGTGACCACGGCCACGGTCAGGGCGCCGACCTCGCGGCAGACCTGAGCGATGACCGGCGCCGCACCGGTGCCCGTGCCGCCGCCCATGCCGGCGGTGATGAAGACCATGTCCGAGCCAGCGACCAGCTCGGCGAGCCGATCCTGATCCTCGAGGGCGGCCTCGCGGCCCACCTCGGGGTTGGCGCCCGCGCCGAGCCCACGGGTGAGCTGCTCACCCAGCTGGAAGCAGCGGGAGGCGCGAGAGTTGGCCAGGGCCTGCGCGTCGGTGTTCACGGCGATGAACTCGACGCCCTGCATACCGGCGTTGATCATGGTGTTGACAGCGTTGTTTCCGGCGCCGCCCACGCCGATCACCTTGATCTTCGCGGGGACCACCAGCTCGTTTTCGACCAGTTCGATCATGGCCTGCCTCCGATGTCGCCAGGAATGCCCCGTTCCTGACAGTGGGGATGTGAGTGGAGAAATGGGGGGGGAGAGGGTGGGGGGGGCCCTGACGCCTGGAGGTCAGTCCAACCCTGGGGAAGTACGCTTGGAAAGGGGAGTGACCAGCGCCACCGTGGAGGGGGCCAGGTCGATGTGCTGCGGCTCGGTGGCGTCGAGGCCGCTGGCGCGAAGCTGCGCCAGGCGCTCGAGGCGGGCCGAGGCCCGCGCGAAGCCGAGGGCCAGCTCGGTGCCGCTGCGCAGCACGAGGGTGAAGCCATCCTGTTCGTGGAACCGGATCTCGCTCAGGTCGTCGGTGCTCAGCTCGGCGGAGTCGCCCACCTCGCCCAGCAGGGCGATGGCGTCACCGATGATGCGCCGGGCGACCGCGGGGTTGCCCTCGCCCAGCCGAGGGTCGAGGCCGGTGAGCACGGGGTAGTCGAGGTCGGAGCCGCGAGCGCGCTTGAAGACCTCGGCGTCGGCGTTGACGTAGTACAGGCCCTGCTGCTGCATGAGCAGCACAGGCCGGTGCTCGGTCACGCGGATGACCACGGTGTCCGGCCAGCGGGTGCTGGCTTCCACCGAGGCGACCCAGGGGTGGCCCATCACGCCTTCGACGATGTCGGACAGGTCCACCCGCCAGATGGGGCTGTCCCGCCGCACGTCGGCGAGGTGCCGCAGCTCCGCTGCCGAGCAGTGGGGCTGGTAGCCGATGGGATCGAGCTGATGGGCTTCGGCCGTGACGTTCTCCACCACCACGTTCCGCACCCAGAAGCGGTAGTCCTGAGCCAGGGTCACGCCCGCCCACACCAGCCCCGCCAGGGCGCAGCCGAGCAGGAGCCAGCCGATGCGCTGACGCCGACGGGGCGCAGGAGGTGCCAGGAGGGGGTGGACCACGGCGAGGAGCTCAGAGCGATGGGAGGGGGGAGTGGGAGCGGGGAGCATCGGGGGGCAGCGTGGGTCGGAGGGAACCGACCGGGGGGAGACTGCGAGCCACGCCCGATGGTTTGTTTCTACCGCCCTCGACAGCTCTTGACAAGCAAAGGAAGCCGGCTTTTTTCGGAGGCTCCGCGCCGCAGCCCCGCGCCCGTGGCCCCAGCGCGTCCCCGGGCCGACGGGGTGGCCGGACGAGGGCGACCGACCCCCGGCTCCCCCGCCTCGCTTTTCCGCTTTGTCACTGCGTTATACGCACTTTCCAGGCTCTGGTGACGCCCCTCGGCCGGCGCTGGACGGGGGCGCCTCCGAGCGAGCGCTGGCCCCCGCGCCAGGGCGGAGAAAATCGTGGGGCCCCCGGCGCCCGACCAGGGTCCGCGGCGCGCCGGACGGGACCGTCTACGAGCTCGCCCGCTCGAGGTGCAGGCGGGCCCCCAGCAGCACCCGCTCCACCAGCTCGCCGAAGTCGATGCCCGCCTCGGCTGCGGCCATGGGAGACAGGCTGGTCTCGGTCATCCCGGGGATGGTGTTGACCTCGAGGAACCAGGGGGTCCCCTCCCCGTCTACGATGAAGTCGGCCCGACAGATGCCCGAGAGCCCGAGGACCCGAGCCGCCACCGCGGCGTCCCGCTGGGCCCGGGCCGCGGCCGCGGCGTCGATGTCCGCGGGGACGATGTAGCGGGTCTTGCCCTTGGTGTACTTGGCCTCGAAGTCGAAGAATCCGCCCTCTGGCCGGATGGCGACCACGGGCAGCGGCTGGCCGTCGAGCAGCGCCACGGTGATCTCGTCGCCCTCCACGAAGCGCTCGAGCTGCACGGTGCCTCCGTGGGTCCGGCAGTCGGCCACGCCCCGCTGCAGCTCCTCGAGTGTACGACAGAAGCTGATGCCCAGGGTGGACCCGCCGGTGGGGGTCTTGGCGACCACCGGCAGCTCGATCTGTGCGGGCAGCGGGTCCTCGGGCGCCAGCACGACCTGCTGGGGCAGCGCGAGCCCGTGGCCCTCGAGCATCCGCTTGGTGAGCAGCTTGTCCATGGCCACCGCCGAGGCGGTGGGCCCGGAGCCGGTGTAGGGAATCCGCATCAGCTCCAGCAAGCCCTGCACACAGCCGTCCTCCCCGAAGCGGCCGTGGAGCGCGATCCAGCAGGCCTCGATCTCGAGATCGAGCAGCCGGACGGGCAGGTCGGGCCCGACGTCGAGCTCCACGGCGTCCCAACCCCGCGCGCGCAGGGCGCGGGCCACCGCGGCGCCGCTGTCGAGGGAGACGGGGCGCTCGGCGGACATCCCGCCCAGCAGCACGGCGACCCGGTCACTGCGTTTCACTCCCATGTCAGGCCTCCAGCACAGATTCAGTACAGCCCGAGCCTCGGATCCGGCTCGGTCTTGGGGGGGCGCCCCAGGGGGGCCAGCCGGGCCTCCAGCTCGACGCCGTGGTCCCGCTTCAGCCGGTCCTGGACCAGCTTGAGCACCAGGTCGAGGTCCCGGGAGCTCCCGCCGCCCAGGTTGACCACCAGGCCCGGCTGCTCGCTGGCCAGGCGGATGCTGCGCAGGCGCAGCCCCGGCAGCCGGCTCTTCACCATGGCGCGGAGGACGTCCCCACCCTGCAGGGTGAGGCTACCCGGCGATGGTGGTGACGGCGGCAGGGGCGCGTCGGGGCGCCCGTGGAACACCGCGCCGAGCACGATGGCCTTGGAGCCGAGGGAGGCGAGGGTGTCTCCGGAACGCTCCACCACACTGCGTCCTCGCAGGGCCCGCACGCTGTGGACCAGGGGCGCGAGCCGCGCGGGGTCCGCGCCGCTCAGCCACCCGCCGACGGTGCCAGGCCAGCGGCTCAGGGGGGCCCAGGCCTCGAGGCCGTGGCGCGCCGCCACCACGCCCAGCCGGGCCAGGGGCACCGCCGCGCCCGCGTGCAGGCGATCGTCCTCCACGCCCAGCTGCCCGAAGGCGGGCCCGAGGCGGAGCATGGCGCCGGCGAGCCCTTCTTCGCGGGCGTAGTGATCCCCGAGGGGATCGTGGGGCCGCAGGGACAGCTTGCCGCGCCTCAAGGCCGCCACGGCGTCCTTGACCGCCGCTTCGTCCAGGGCCAGGACCCAGGCCTCCACCTCACCGCCGATGCGCAGGGCGCTGTGGCGCGCCACCCGCTCGTCGAGGCGCAGCACCACCCCGGGGTGGGACCCCAGGACCTCGGCCAGCTCAGCGTGCCGCGCCACCGAGGCGCTCCAACAGCTCGCGGCAGACCCGGTTCACGTCGCCGGCGCCCAGGGTGAGGATCACGTCGCCCTCACGCCCGGTCTCCACCAGGTGGTCCACGGCCCGCTCCAGGCTGTCGACCGCCACCACGTTGCGGTGACCGTGGGCCCGGATAGCCGCGGCCACGGCGTCCTCGTCGAGCCCGGGGATGGGGGTCTCGCCGGCCCGGTAGACCGGGCAGACCACGACCTCGTCGGCCTGGTTGAAGCAGCGGGCGAACTCGCGCTGCAGCCGGGAGAGGCGGGAGTAGCGGTGGGGCTGGAAGACCGCGACGATGCGGCGCTCGGGGAACCCCTTCCGGGCCGCCCCCAGGGTCGCGGTGATCTCTTCGGGGTGATGCCCGTAGTCGTCCACGACCAGGCGCCCGGCGGCCTCCCCCCGCAGGGTGAAGCGGCGCTGGATGCCGGAGAAGCCCTCGAGGGCCGCGGCGGCCTGCTCGAAGGGGATGTCCAGCTCCACGGCGGTGGCGATGGAGGCCAGGGCGTTGCTGACGTTGTGCAGGCCGGGCATCCCCAGGTTGACCTCGCCCAGGCGCTCGCCGCCGCGCCAGACCGCGAAGCGGGACTCGAAGGCGCTGTAGCCCAGCTCCTCGCCCCGGTAGTCGGCCTGTACGCTCAGGCCGTAGGTCACCACGCGGCGGCGGATCCGCGGCAGCATCTCCTGCACCACCGGGTGGTCCAGACAGACCACGGCGTAGCCGTAGAACGGCACCTTGTTGGCGAAGTCGACGAAGGTGTCCACCAGCGTCTCGAAGCTGCCGTAGTGCTCGAGGTGCTCCGGATCCACGTTGGTGATCACGGCCACGGTGGGGGCCAGCAGCATGAAGGAGCCGTCGCTCTCGTCGGCCTCGGCCACCAGGTAGGGACCGAGCCCGTGCTGGGCGTTGGAGCCGAAGCGGTCGAGGCGCCCACCGATGATCACCGTGGGATCGAGCCCCGCGGCGTGCAGGCAGGTGGCGAGCATGGAGGTGACGGTGGTCTTGCCGTGGGTGCCCGCGGCGGCCAGGCCGTGCTTCATGCGCATCAGCTCGGCCAGCATCTCCGCCCGCCGGATGACGGGGATGGCGTGCTGGACCGCCGCCTGGACCTCGACGTTGTGCTGCTTCACCGCGGTGGAGCGGACCACCACGTCGGCCCCGGCCACGTTCTCGGGGGCATGCCCGATGAAGACCGTGGCCCCCAGGGACCTCAGCCGTTGAACGACCTCGCCCTCGCGCAGGTCGGACCCGCTGACCTCGAAGCCCATGTTGAGCAGGACCTCGGCGATCCCGCACATCCCCGTGCCGCCGATGCCAACGAAGTGGACCTGGCGCACCTTGCCACGAAACATCTCGATCACGACGTACCTCTCCGGGTGGCCCAGGCGCGGGCCAGCTCGCCCCAGCGGGCGACGCCAGCGCCGAGGGCGCCCTCTACCGGCACCAGCCGGCCGCCGCCACCCCCACCCGAGGCCAGCTCCGCCACGACCTCTTCATCGGGCTCGGCGGAGACGGTCAGGAGCACACCGACGCTCCACAGGTGGGCGATGAGCGCGGAGGCGCCGTAGCTCATGAAGGGCAGTACGAGGCCCTTGGGGGGCACCAGGCCCATGATGACGCCGAGGTTGAACAGGGTCTGCAGGCCGAGGATGAGCGTGATGCTGCCCGCCGCCAGCGTGCCGAAGTAGGTGCGGGAGCGGTTGGCGACGTGCACACCGCGCCAGATGAGCAGCCCGTAGATGCCCAGCAGGACCGCCAGGCGCAGGAAGCCGAGCTCCTCGCCGGCCACCGCGGCCACGAAGTCGGTGTGGGCGAAGGGCAGCCACTTCATGCTGGACATGGCCTCGCCCAGCCCCTGGCCCCACAGCCCGCCGTAGTGCAGCGCGACCCAGCCCATGATGACCTGGTAGCCGCCGCCGTCGGCCGCAGACCAGGGATCGATCCACGAGATCACCCGCCCGATGCGGTTGGGGTTCATCAGGATGGCCACGACGGCCATGAGCACCCCGGCTCCGCCGATGGCGGCCATCCACTTGGAGGGGATCCCGCCGAGGTAGAGCACCATGCAGCAGATGCCGGCCAGGATGAGGGTGGTGCCGAAGTCCGGCTCGAGCATGACCAGCACGAGCACCGGAGCGGTCACCGCGATCACGGGCAGCACGTGGCGCTTCAGATCGTTCACGCCCCCGGTGTAGCGGTTGACCCGCTCGGCCAGCACCAGCACCAGCGCCAGCTTCATGAACTCCGAGGGCTGCAGCCGGAGGCTGCCGAAGGCGATCCAGCGGATGGCGCCGTTGGCCTTGTGGCCGATGCCGGGGATGAAGACCGCCAGCAGGCCCACGATGCAGGCGAAGTAGAGCACCCAGCCGAAGCGGGCCAGGCGGTGGGAGGGGATGCGGGAGAAGATGACCATCCCGACCAGGCCGATGCCCGCCGCGATGCCCTGCCGGATCAAGTAGTAGTAGGGACTCCCGGTGGTCTCCACCGCCTCGATGGCCGAGGCCGAGAACACCATCACCAGCCCGAAGAAGGTCAGGCTGAGGACCAGCAGCACGATCCACCAGTCCACCGGATGGCGGTCGCGGGCGCCGGGCTCATCCGCCTTGGATTCGCCGAGCAGCACCTTGCTCAGCAGCTGCCACAGCGTGGGCTGGGGGACACCGTGGGGATCGGTGTGGGTCATGCCATCTCCCGGACCAGGGCGCGGAAGGCGTCGCCCCGGTGCTCGAAGTCGTCGAACTCGTCGAAGGATGCGCAGGCGGGCGACAGCACCACCGCGTCGCCGGGCCGGGCCAAGCCGCGGGCCAGCTGCACCGCGGCCTCCATGCCCTCCACCAGGTGGGGCTCGAGGGAGGCCAGGGCCGCGGCGATGGTGGGGCCGGAGCGCCCGAAGCAGATCACCCCGGGGCCGCCGGTGAGCGCGGGCGCCAGGGCGCCGTAGTCCTCTCCGTCCTTGCCGTCACCGCCCAGCAGCACCAGCGCGGGGCGACCGAGGCCCTCGATGCCGGTCTGGGCCGCCGCGACGTTGGTGGCCTTGGAGTCGTTGATCCAGGTCACGCCACCGGGGGTGCCGACCACCTCCATGCGGTGGGCCAGCGCGGTGAGCCGCTCGGGCCGCAGGGCCGCGGGCTCGGCGCCGACCTCGAGGGCCAGCAGGCAGGCCACCGCCGCGTTCCAGCGGTTGTGGGCGCCGGGCACAGCCAGGCCGGACAGGTCGATGCTGGCCCCCCGGCCATCGCCGGGCTCCCAGTGCACCGTCTCGCCCTCGAGGACGATCCCGGGCCGGGCCCCGATCCAGAGCCGCCGCCCGCCCCGGTCCCCAGCCAGCTCCGTGAGCAGCCCTGGGCCCGCGGGCAGGATGGCCGCCGCGTCGGGGGCCATGTTGTCGAAGACCCGACACTTGGTGTCGCCGTAGCAGGCCATGGTCCCGTGGCGCTGGAGGTGATCGGGGGTGAGGTTGAGCACCACCGCGGCCGCGGGGGACAGGGCCCCGGGCCACTCGAGCTGGTAGGAGGAGATCTCCGCGACGACGTGGTCCCAGGGGCCACCCTCGAGCGCCTCGCACAGGGGCAGGCCGATGTTGCCGCCCACGAAGCAGCGGGAGCCCGCGTCCCGCAGCAGCTGCCCGGTGAAGTGGGTGACCGTGCTCTTGCCGTTGGTGCCTGTGATGGCCACCAGCGGGGCGGTGATGCGCTCGGCGGCGAGGGCCAGCTCCCCCACCACGGGCACGCCCGCGGCCACCGCGGCCTGCAGGTCCCGCTGGGTGGAGGGCACGCCGGGGGAGAGGACGATGAGCTCGGCCCCCAGAAAGTCCTGCCGGTCGTGGGGCCCCAGCGCCATGCGGCAGCCGGGCACCGGCTCGAGGTCCCGGCGCAGATCGACGCAGGTGACCACCGCCCCCTCGCGCACACACCGAGCCGCCGCGGCGCGCCCTGAGCGAGCCATGCCGACCACGAGGACGCGGCGGCCGGCCAGGCTGGTGGAGATGGGGGCGAGGGTGGACATGATCAGCGCAGCTTGATGGTGGTGAGGGCCATGAGGGCCAGCATGATGGAGATGATCCAGAAGCGGACGATGATCTTGGGCTCGGACCAGCCCTTCTTCTCGTAGTGGTGGTGGATGGGCGCCATGGCGAAGATGCGCTTCTTGCGCAGCTTGTAGCTGCCCACCTGCAGCACCACGCTGACGGCCTCGAGCACGAAGATGCCGCCCACCAGCACCACGAGCAGCTCGTGCTTGGTGAGGATGGCGAGGGCACCCAGCAGGCCACCGAGGCTCAGGGAGCCCACGTCACCCATGAACACCTGGGCGGGGTAGGAGTTGAACCACAGGAAGCCGAGCCCCGCGCCCACCACCGCGACGGCGATGACCGCCAGCTCCGAGGAGCCCTCGACGTAGGGGATGCGCAGGTAGTTCGCGAAGTTCTCCACGCCGGTGACGTAGGCCAGCAGCGCGTAGGTGGCCGCCGAGGTCATGATGGGCCCGATGGCCAGGCCGTCCAGGCCGTCGGTGAGGTTCACGGCGTTGGACATGGACATCAGCACGAAGACCGCGAAGGCCACGTACAGCCAGCCGAACATGGCCGGCGCGCCGACCCACAGGGCGTCGAAGTGGATCACCACGTTCTTGAAGAAGGGCAGGGCCAGGGCCGGATCGATGTCGCCCCAGAGGTAGCCGATGCCGAGCACCGCCAGGCCGATGACGGCCTGCCAGACCAGCTTCCAGCGGCCCGCGAGCCCCGCGGAGCTCTTCTGCATGACCTTCTTCCAGTCGTCCACGAAGCCGATGGCGCCGTAGCCGAGCAGGATGATCAGGGCCATCCAGACCACGCTCTGGTCCAGCCGGGCCCAGAGCAGGACCGAGACCGTGATGCCCAGCAGCATCACCGCGCCGCCCATCGTCGGGGTGCCGACCTTGCTCTCGAGGTGGGTCTGCGGGCCGTCGTCCCGGATGACCTGCTCCATCTTGCGACGGCGCATCCAGCCGATGAACCATGGATAGCTCACGTAGCAGATGGCCAGCGCGGTCATCAGGCCCCAGGCCATCCGGAAGGTCGTGTAGCGGAACACATTGAAGAAGGTGCTCTGCTCGCCAAGGGTGTCGTACAGGTAGAAGAACATCGGCGCTATCCAGAGCTGAGCGTTCGCAAGATGCGTTCCATGGCCATGCCGCGGCTGCCCTTGAGGAGCACCAGATCACCCGGCAGCAGCCGCGGCGCCAGCGCGAGGGCCAACCCCTCCGCGTCCGGCGCCACCAAGAGGTCGTCACGGGCGGCGAGGGAGGCCGCGGCGGAGCTCATGCGGGGGCCACAGACCCCCACCATGTCGAGGCCGAGCTCCAGGGCGTCGTCGATGAGTGCCCGGTGCAGCGCGACCTCGGTGGGGCCGAGCTCGAGCATGTCCCCCAGCAGGGCGATGCGTCGGGGAGCCGGCAGGGCGCAGAGGGTCTCGAGGGCCGCGGCCATGCTGGCCGGGTTGGCGTTGTAGGCGTCGTTGAGGACCCGCGTCCCCATGGGGCCGTCGGCCAGGGCCATGCGGGCGCCCACCGGCGCGTAGCCGGCCAGGGCGGCGGCCGCCTGGGCGGGGTCCTTGCCCAGGGCCACGGCCACGGCCACCGCGGCACAGGCGTTGGCGGCCATGTAGAGCCCCGGCGCCGGGATCCAGCCGCTGACCAGCTCTCCGTGCACCTCGAGCCCGAAGCGCACCCGCACCTGGTCACCCGAGGCGTCCAGCGCAGCGCTCCGCAACCGGACGTCGCAGCCCTGCGACCGACCGTAGCGCAGCACCCGCACCCCCTCGGGCAGGGGCATGGCCGCCACGCGGTGGTCGTCCATGTTGATGCAGAGCACGTCACCGGCGCGCGCGCCGTCGTACAGCTCGCCCTTGGCCCGGGCGACCCCCTCGATGGTGCCCAGCCCCTCGAGGTGGGCCGGCGCCACGTTGGTGACGATGCGCACCGTGGGCTCGCAGAGCCCCTGCAGCAGCGCGATCTCGCCGGGGGCGTTCATGCCGAGCTCGAGCACCATCAGGGTGGCGCCGGGCTCCCGCGCCAGCAGGGTCAGGGGCAGCCCGATGTGGTTGTTGAGGTTGCCCCTGGTGTGGTGCACCCGCTCGCCGGCGGACAGCGCCAGCACCGTCAGGGCGCGGGTGGTGGTCTTGCCCACCGAGCCGGTGATGGCGACCACGGGGCCGTCGAAGCTGCGCCGGCTCGCGGCCGAGACCGCCTGCAGCGCGACGAGGGTGTCGGGCACCTGCACGAGGCCCCGCCCCCAGCCCGCCGGGGCCTCTCCGGAGATGATGGCGCCGGCGCAGCCGGCGTCACGGGCGATGTCCAGGAAGGCGTGCCCGTCGAAGCGATCGCCCACCAGGGCGAGGAACCAATCGCCGGGCTTCAGCGCGCGGGTGTCGGTCACGATGGGCCCCGCGGGGCCGTCGGCCAGGAGCCGTCCGCCGCTGTGGGTCGCGATCTGGGCGCCGGTGTACTTCATGCCCCGTCCTCCAGCACAGCCCGTGCCACCAGGCGATCGTCGAAGTCGATGGTCCCGTCGGCGAGCTCCTGGTAGGTCTCGTGCCCCTTGCCGGCGATGAGCACCAGGTCCCCTTCCCTGGCCAGCTCGAGGGCTTCACGGATCGCCGCGGCCCGGTCCACCTGGACCCGGAGCCCCTCGGCGTTCGCGGGGAGGCCGGCGAGGATCTCCCGGACGATGGCTTCGGGATCTTCACTGCGGGGGTTGTCGGATGTGACCACCGCGAGGTCGGAGCCACGCCAGGCCGCCTGGCCCATGGGGCCGCGCTTGCCGCGGTCCCGGTCGCCGCCGCAGCCGAAGACCGTGATGAGGCGCCGGGGGGCCAGCTCCCTCAGGCAGGCGAGCACGTGCTCGAGGGCATCGGGGGTGTGGGCGTAGTCCACGAAGACGCCGAGGCCCCGGTCGTTGGGGACCGCCTCGAGGCGCCCGGCCACGGGGCGCAGGCCGGCGAGGCCGTCGAGGGCCGCGTCGAAGGGGCAGCCGAGGCCCAGGGCCATGCCGAGGGCGCACAGCGCGTTGGAGAGGTTGTGCCGCCCCACCAGGGGCAGCCGCAGCGCGCCGGAGCCCATGGGGGTGTGCACGGTCGCGGTCGAGCCCTCGGCGGAGAGCACGGCGCCCTCGGCGCGCAGGTCGCCGCGGTCCAGGCCGTAGGTCCAGCAGCGCCTGCCTGCGGGCCGGAAGCGCTCCCAGTGGGGGTCGTCCCGGTTCAGCAGCGCCAGCCCGTCCCTCGGGAGCAGCTCGTGGAAGAGCCGCTCCTTGGCCTCGGCGTAGGCCTCCATGGTGCCGTGGTAGTCCAGGTGGTCGCGGGTGAGGTTGGTGTAGGCGGCGACCCGGAAGGGGATGGCGTCGGCGCGACGGGCGTCCAGGCCGATGCTGGAGACCTCCATCAGCGCACAGTCGCAGCCCCGCTCGGCCATCCCGGCCAGCAGGGCCTGGAGGGTGGGGGCCTCGGGGGTGGTGTGGTGGTGCCCTGCGGCGGCCGGCCCGAGCAGCTCGACGATGGTCAGCTCGCGCTCACCGACCCGATGCCCGGTGGTCCCCACCAGCCCGGGGGTGCGCCCCGCCGCGAGCAGCGCCGCGGAGGCCATGGTCGTGGCGGTGGTCTTGCCGTTGGTGCCGGTCACGCCGGCCATGGGCATCCGTCGCCCCGGGAAGCCGTGGAAGGCCGCCGCCAGCCAGGGCAGCGCGCCGCGGGTGTCGGGGACCCGCAGCACGGTCACGCCCTCGGGCGCCTCGACCTCGCGCTGCACCACCACCGCCGCGGCTTGCCCCAGCCTGGGGACGAAGTCGTGGCCGTCGAAGCGGGCGCCGGGGAGCGCCACGAACACCCCGTCCTGCTGGACCGCCCGCGAGTCGTGGGTCAGGCCACTGACGGGGCGGTCCAGATCTCCGCACACACCAACCCCGGAAGGCGGAGAGCCCGTGCTCTCCGCCCCGGGGAGGGATTCGATCCTGGCCAGGAGGGCGGCCAGGTCTTTGGCTCGATGCTGGAAAGACAAGACGACAGGGGATGCCGAAGGGGGAGCGGTGGAGGGAGTCTTGGCGGGGCGGGAGGGGAGCTCGACGCCATCGGGCTGGGACCGTCAGGACGACTCGAGCAGGTAGAGAACAGGGCGCTCCACGGCAGCGAAGCGAAGGAGGGATGCACGGGAACTGTGCGGGTGCGCCGTCGGAGCGCCCTGGTGTTCGGGGAGATCGGGTGAACCGGCCGGGTGCGAGGAGGGGGCACCCAGGGCGGGGGAACCAGGACATGCAGCAGTGAGCGGACAGCCTGGAAGTTCGGCAGCGGAGAGCGGGTGTGTCTTGGTCTCCGGTTCGAGGTTCGCGGCGCAGGTGGCGAGGGCCCGGGGGTTTGGACCCGTCGAGACCACCTGGAGGGGAACGCGCCGCCCCCGTAGACCAGTGGACGAAGCCGGGGATGGTTCGTCCGAGAGACCACGATCGTCCCGTTCCCCCGCCCCGGGGCCGGTTTGGGAGATGGTGTTCGTGGGAAGGGAGGGCTCACCGAACCACGCGGACTCGGGGAGCAGACGCTGGCGCTCGGGCACGTGCAGGAGGAAGAGGCTCACTGGAACCTCACTTCCACCCTGTCACCGGGAGCCACGAGGGCGCCAGCTTCGGGATGCATGGTCACGGCCTGTCCGTAGCCGCTCAGGGCGACCTCGAGGCCGGAGTCTTCGAAGAGCACGAGGACGTCGCGCAGGCCGAGACCGCTGGTGTCGGGGAGACGGAGCTGGCCGTCGGCGACCCAGGCCAGACCCAGCTGGCGATCCTCGAGGGGCCGCACGGACCAGGGGGACGCGGCGGTGGGCAGGAGCAGCTCGGCCACCGCGGCCTCGGCCTCGTCCGTCGCCTCGCCGTCCGCCAGCAGCTCGGGGCTGGGCGGGATGGCGCGGTGACGCATGGCCGCCTCGGCCACCTTCTGGAAGGCGGGGCCAGAGACCGTGCCGCCGTAGCGGCTGCCCTTGGTCGGGGTGTCGGTGACCACCGCGATGGCGACCTCGGGATCGTCAGCGGGCAGGAAGCCGATGAAGGAGGCGACCCGGGCGGAGGCCGAGTACTTGCCGTCCACCACCTTCCACGCGGTGCCCGTCTTGCCAGCCACCGCGTAGCCGGGGACGGCGGCGCGGGTGCCGGTGCCGCCTTCCTCGGTGACGGTGACCATCATCGCGGCGGTCTGCTGGGCGGCCTCGGCCGAGACCACCCGGCGGTCCACGTGGGGCTCGGCGCTGAAGACCACCTGGCCGCGCCGGTCACGCACCTCGCGCAGGATGGTGGGCTCCATGCGCACACCGTCGTTGGCGATGGTCGCGACCGCGGAGGCCAGCTGCAGGGTGGTGGAGGTGACGCCCTGGCCGTAGGAGGTGGTGGCCAGCTCGATGGGC
Source organism: uncultured Enterobacterales bacterium (assembly GCA_964481655.1). Taxonomy (GTDB): domain Bacteria; phylum Myxococcota_A; class UBA796; order UBA796; family JAFGLY01; genus CALDOK01. The sequence goes on from CAYZVO010000009.1 coordinate 28,472, forward strand.
TTGATGGAGCCCGCGCGCCGCATGAAGCCGGGTAGGGCGCCGGGGATGCGGGTGCCGGGGTCGCGGGCGAAGCCGAAGTCGCGCAGGCCGGCGATGGTCTTCTCGGCGCCGAGGCCGAGGGCGAGCTTGGCCGCGCCGATGTTGCTCGAGTACTTGATGACCTCGCCCATGGTGACCACACCGTGGGCGTGATCGTCGCGGATGCGGGTCCGCCCGATGCGCCAGGCGCCCCCCTCGCAGTCCATCATGCCGGAGGCGGAGACCAGGCCCACGTCCAGGGCCAGGGCCATCACGAAGGGCTTGAAGACGGAGCCGGGCTCGACCGTGTCGGCCACCGCGTAGTTGCGGAGCCCCTTGGGGTCGAGGCCCGCGCGGTCGTTGGCGTTGGTGGAGGGCCGGTTGGCCATGGCGAGGATCTCGCCGGTCTCCACGTCGAGCACCACCAGGTGCGCAGCGAGGGGCTCGGAGCGCTCCACCACCTCGTCCAGCGCCTGCTCGGCGGCGAACTGGAGGGTGCGGTCGATGGTGAGGACCACGTCGTGACCCTCGTGGGCGGCCTGCAGCGCCGCGGCTGCGGCCTGGAGCCCGCGTCCGGAGCGGTCCCGGGCACGCACGAACTGGAAGGTGTCGCCCCGGAGGTATTCATCCAGGGAGCGCTCGAGGCCTTCACGGCCCGAGCCGGTGTGCCCGACGACGCCCAGCAGCGCAGCGGCGACGTGGCCGTCCGGGGTGTAGCGACGATAGCGCTCACGCACGAAGAGCTTGCCACCGCGGCCGAGCAGCGACGCCCGACGCACGACCTCGGGGGTCACGTCGCGAGCGAGCAGCACATCCCGGGCGCCCTCGCGGGAGAGGCGGGAGGCGAGCCAGGTCGGGCTGCGATCGATCAGGGGGGCCAGCTCGGCGGCCAGGGCCTGCACGTCCTCGGCCGGGATGCGCGCCGGGTCGGCGTGCAGCGAGGGCATGGAGACGGTGGTGGCCATGATGTGGCCGTCGCGATCGAGGATGTCACCGCGCCGCGCCTCGAGGACCACGACGTCGTGGTAGAGCGAGCGGGCCTTGTCCTCGAGCCGCTCGTCGGGGACCAACATGATCCAGGCGGTGCGGGAGGCCACCAGCGCCAGGCCGGCCACCAGGGCCCAGCCGAGCATGGAGGACCGCTGCCTGGCCACACCGCGGGCCCGGGTCCGGGCCTGCACCGGCGTCTCGTGACGCGGATGCACCTCGCCGGCCTCCGGAGCCTTGGCTCCGAAGCGCTCGTTCCACAACCGGCGAGGGGAGAAGCTCACGGCTAATAGACCTCCACCACGCGGGCCTCGCCCGAGAGCTCCAGGCTCGCGGCGCGGGTCCCCAGGCTGCCGAGGCTGGTCATGGTGGCCAGCTCCAGCATGAGGCGCTCGTTCTGGGTGCGGTACAGGTCCGCCTGCACCCGGGCGCGGTCCAGCGCCAGGGCGGTCTCGCGGGCGTCGATGCGGCTCCAGGTGTGGAGCAGCACCAACAGGCCCAGGACCATCATGTAGGCCGTGAAGCGCCACACCAGCGGTGAGTGCGCGACCACGGGCCAGATGATGGCCGGGTCCATGCGGAGGGTTTGGCTGTTCTTGCGCTGCACGGAGTCCTCGCTTCTTCTTCTGCTGCTGCGGGGCCGGAGGGCCGGCCGTCAACGTCTGCGGGGGGCTGCTACGGGAGAGTCGGTGGGGGAGGGGCTGGACCCGGCCTCGAGAGCCGGAACGGGGAGGCGCTGGACAGCGCGGAGGCGGGCCGAGCGGGCCCGCGGGTGGGGGTCACGATCCTCGCCTTTGACGGCGCGGCGAGTGAGCTTGCGGAAGCGAGGGGGATCGATGGGGTGCCCGTAGGCGTCCTTGGGCGCTCCGATGCCGACGGCGTCGGCGAAGGCGCGCTTCACGATGCGATCCTCGAGGGAGTGGAACGAGATGGCGACGACCCGCCCGCCGGGGCCCACGACCTCGAGGGCCGCGCGGATCGCGCCGCCGACCTCGTCGAGCTCGTCATTCACGGCGATGCGGAGCGCCTGGAAGGTGCGGGTCGCGGGGTGGGTGCGGCGACCGCGGCGGCCGCCCACGGCGCGCTCGATGACGGCGGCCAGCTCGGCGGTGCTGCCGATGGGCCGCGCGGCCACGATGGCGCGGGCGATGCGGCGGGCCTGCTTGTCCTCGCCGTAGCGGCGGATCAGCCTGGACAGCTCGGCCTCGTCGGCGCGGTTGACCAGGTCGTCGGCGGAGCCGTCCTGGCGCTGGTCGAAGCGCATGTCCAGGGGGCCGTCGTGCATCAGGGAGAAGCCCCGGGCGGCGTCGTCGAGCTGGGGGGTGGAGAGACCGAAGTCCATCACCACGCCATCGACGGTGGTCCAGCCGTGGGCCGCCACGGCCTCGACCATGCCGGAGGCGGGGCTGCAGCGCAGGGCGCAGCGCTCGCCGAAGGGCGCCAGCCGCTCGCCGGCGCGGCCGAGGGCGGCGGGGTCGCGGTCCAGGCCCAGCAGCGTACCGTCGGGCGCAGAGCGCTCCAGGACACCCAGGGCGTGGCCGCCGTCACCGAGGGTGCCGTCCACGTAGCGACCGCCCGAGCGGGGCTCGAGCAGATCGAGGACGTCCTCGAAGAGCACGGAGTGGTGGAAGCTCATGCGCCACTCCGGAGCAGGGCGCCCAGGTCCTGGCCTTCCACAGCCTTGGCGAGCTCGGCCTTGCGGGCCTGCCAGGCGTCGGCAGACCAGATCTCGAGGCGGCCCTGCACGGTCTGCAGGACCAGCTCGCGATCGAGCCCAGCCTCGCCGCGCATCTTCGGGGGCACCAGGATGCGCCCCTGCTTGTCGATGTCCACACCCTGGGAGCCACTGTCGAGGATGTGGGCGAGAGCCATGATTCGAGCGTCGAAGATGAAGCCACCGTCAAGATGGCTCATGACTTTTTGCTTCCAGTCTTCGGGCGTAAATGCGAAGATGGCCTGGAAGTTCGGGTAGATCATGAACACCAACGAAGTGATGCCTTCCGCCTGCAGCCGTCGCCGAAGCTTGGCAGGCAGGACCAGCCGACCCTTGGGGTCCAGCTTGGCATCGACCTGGAGATGCTCGCCCTTCAACTTCGTGCCCGCCTTGTCTACTTCGCTGCCGGTTTCCATCGACGCCAGGCCGCCTTCCTGTCGCCGGTCATAGAATAACCCATTCCCCTCCCCCTCAAACCACTTCCCACCACTTTCCACCCCTTAATTTTCACGCTCGTCTATATGCCCCGTTCTACCAACTATTTTCTGTGGAACATTTTTTCCGGCCAGGCTGGTGATTTCGGGCATTCCATGGTGCGAGAGGGGCGTGATCGCAGAATCGCGTTTTCCATAACTATTCCATAGTTTTTACAGCCTATTTTCCATTGGCTTTTCCATAGCGATTCCGCAAAAAACCAAAGTGCCCCAGCCCCACGGCGGGGGGGGTGACACCGTCCCTCCCCCGCGTCGAAGCCGGCCTCGACAGGGCGCCCAACAGGGGCCGGCCTGGGCCCAGGGGAGTGAAGTGGGGCGGCCAGGGGGAGTGAGGTGGAGTGGATGTGAACGCCCCTCAAGAACCGCCTCAATGTGGTGAAACCCGCGGGAGCTGATCGCCTCCAGGGCGGCAGACCTGGGCCACCCCGGGGGCGGCTGAACTGAGCCACCCAGCCCGGCACCCTGGCCCGCCCGCAGGAGCGTAGCGACGAGGACGGCCCCCTGTTGCGCTGATGGGATAGCAGGGCGCCCCCACCCCTGAAGAGGGTGGAGGCCCGGTGTTGCACCACCGAGCCTCCGTGGGCCATCGCCGACGTTCGGAAGCGACGACCCGTGCGCCGATTCACCCGTCTCCGATGGCCTGTCCAGCCAGGAGACGAAGACGTTCACGGATGCCCACCGCCTGTACACCTGCGCTCGGTGCGGCCGACAGGTGATCCTGTGCCGTCGCTGCGACCGAGGGCAGCGCTACTGTCACGACGGCTGCGCGCAGATCCGCCGAGACGAGAGCTGTCGTCGAGCTCGCCGTCGCTACCAGCAGACGCCACGCGGCCGTGAGCTGCACGCTGTCCGCCAGCAGCGCTACCTCGAGCGCCGCGCGGCGAAGATGACGGATCAGGGTTCCTCCACCCCCGGTGTGCAGGGAACAGAGTCCCCAGCCATGGCCGCCATGTCGGCAGCCCGGCCGGAGGAATCCGATGAGACCCTTGACCGTGACCTTGTGGTCGGAGCCGTACCAGACGCGGCTGCTGGCCAGCTGGAACCAGGACGACTGCCTACGAGCGATCCTGCCCACCCAGCCGGTCGATCCCCGCGCCCCCATCGAGCTGCTGGAGTCCCTGGCCGCCTGGGTGGGAAGGCCAGCCCACGTTGCCATCGCTGCGGACAGCCAGGGACGGGCTTCCTACGGCGACAGCCTCTTCGGTGGCGCACTGCTGCCCGACAACACCGCCCGGGCGCACTTCATGTGGATGCCCGACCGCCGCCCGCTCCGCCTGCGGGGTCCCGGTGACTTCCGCGAGCTGTACCGCGTGCATGGGAGGGCGTCATGATCCCCGACGAGCTCGCCCAGAAGATCCTGCGGCTGCACTTCGTGGAGGGCTGGAAGGTGGGCACCATCGCCCAGCAGGCCGGCGTGCACCACACCACCGTCTGCCGCGTGCTCGAGTCCAAGGGCATCGCCGCCCGGCTGACCCGGCGGCCATCGATGGTCGATCCCTACCTGCCCTTCATCGAGGAGACCCTGCGGCGCTGGCCCACGCTGCCCGCCAGCCGGTTGTACGGCATGGTTGTGGAGCGCGGCTACACCGGCAGTTCGTCGCACTTCCGGCGCATCGTGAGTCGCCTGCGGCCACGCCCACCTGCAGAGGCCTACCAGCGCCTGTCCACGCTGCCGGGCGAGCAGGGCCAGGTGGACTGGGCCCACTGCGGCAAGGTCACCATCGGCCGCGCCACGCGGCCCCTGTCGGCCTTCGTGATGGTGCTGTCCTGGTCCCGCATGACCTTTGTGCGCTTCTTCTACGATCAGCGCCTGGGTAGCTTCATGGCCGGCCACCAGGGCGCCTTCGAGGCCCTGGGCGGTGTGCCCAGGGTGCTGCTGTACGACAACCTGAAAGCCGTGGTCGCCGAGAGGCGGGGGGACGCCATCCGCTTCAACCCGACCCTGTTGGCCTTCGCCGGCCACCACCGCTACGAGCCCCGGCCCGTGGCCCCCTACCGCGGCAACGAGAAGCCCCGCGTCGAGAGGCGCATCCGCGACCTGCGCGCCAGCTTCCTGCTGGGCCGACGCTGGGACGGGCTGGATGAGCTGAACGATGCTGTGGCGACCTGGTGCCGCCACACCGTGGCCCAGCGCAAGCACCCCGACGACGGCACCATGACCGTGGCCGAAGCCTGGGAGGAGGAGAAGCAGCGGCTGCTGCCGCTGCCAGACGACGCCTTCCCGGCCCACGACCGGGTCGAGGTCAAGGTCGGCCGCACCCCCTACGTTCGCTTCGACAAGAACGACTACAGCGTCCCCCACGACCACGTCCGGCGCACCCTGGTGGTGCTGGCCACCCCCGACACCGTCCGCGTGCTGGACGGCGAGGCCGAGGTCGCCCGCCACCCCCGGAGCTTCGACAAAGGCGACCAGGTCGAGAACCCAGCCCACGTCGAGGCCCTGGTTGCATGGAAACGCAAGGCCCGCGCCGAGCGTGGCATCGACCTGCTGCGCCACGCAGCCCCGTCGAGCCAGCCGCTGCTCGAGGGTGCCGCCAAGCGGGGCCACAACATCGGGTCGGCCGTTGCGGCCCTGCTGCGCCTGCTGGACAGCTGGGGTGCCGAGGTCCTCGAGGCCGCCATCCGCGAGGCCATCGAGGCTGACGCCCTGCACGTCGGTGCGGTTCGCCAGGGCCTCGAGCGTCGCGCCCAGGCGGCAGGCACACCACCGCCGGTGGCCGTGAGCCTGCCTGACGATCCGCGGGTCCGTGACGTCCACGTCCGGCCCCATGACCTGGCCAGCTACGACAACGTCGGAGGGGAGAACCATGAGCAAGCCTGACCATCGCACCCAACTGGCCGACCTGGGCCTGTACGGCCTGCTGCTGCACTGGGACGAGATCCGCGAGGCCGAGTGGCTACCCTGGCTGCTGCAGGTCGAAGGAGACGAGCGCCAGCGCCGCAGCCTCGAGCGGCGGATCCGCAACGCCAAGCTTGGCCGCTTCAAGCCCATGGCCGACTTCGACTGGGACTGGCCCAGGCGCATCGACCGCGTCCAGGTCGAGGCCCTGCTGCGCCTCGAGTTCATGAAGGATGCCGCCAACCCCATCCTGATCGGGCCCAACGGCACCGGCAAGACCATGCTGGCCAAGAACATCGCCCACAAGGCGCTGCTGACAGGCAACACCGTGCTGTTCACCACCGCCAGCGACATGCTGGGCGAACTGGCCGCCCAAGACAGCGCCAGCGGCCTGAAGCGCCGCCTGTCCCGCTACACCCGACCCAAGCTGCTGGTCGTGGACGAGGTCGGCTACCTGTCCTACGGCAACCGCCACGCAGACCTGCTGTTCGAGGTCGTCACCCGCCGGTACAGCGAGGGCGACAAGCCCATCCTGGTCACCACCAACAAGCCCTTCGCCGAGTGGAGCGAGGTCTTCCCCAACGCTTCCTGCGTCGTCACCCTGGTCGACCGCCTGGTCCACCGTTCCGAGATCGTGCAGATGGATGGCGAGTCCTACCGCCTGAAGGAGGCCAAGGACAGCGCAGCCAAGAAGGCGAAGAAGCGTGGGGCAAAGCCAGAGGGCGGCGACCGCTGACACATCGCGTGTTTCACCGCTGACCATCTTCCGCGGTCTTCACCACTGGTGAAGGCCGCGCTTCGTCGTCGAGTGCCCATCAGGCGCGCAGTTCACCAGAAACAAGCGGTTTGGCCGGAGCATCTACAGTGGAATCTCCGCCACCGCGAGCGGGTGGAACGAGATGGAATGCACAGGGGTCTCCCGGGCCCTGGGAGGGGCCCCGCAGAGGGTCGAGGGGGAGCGCGCACCCCGCGACGACGACACCCGGTGGAGTGGCGTGGAGTGCCGGGACCACGGACAGGGGCACGACCCGAAACCCCACGATGGCCGACGGTTGTCAGGGAGGCGCCGCAGCGCGCTGGCCACGGCCCTCGCACGCGTGCGCGCGTGCACGCGCGAGAAGAGAGAGTGGGCAGCCGGGCACGCCGCGCCCATCCACCCGGGCCTGGGCCCAGGCCCTGGGACCGGAGTGGAGCGGCCCCGGGGAGCGAAGTGGAGCGGCCCCGGGGAGCGCCGTGGAGTGGCCTCGAGCTTGCGCCCTCGCCCCGGGCTGAGCAGGTTGTGCCTCCCCAGGAGCCCGCAGTGACCCGCGACCGCGACCACATCCAGCAGATCTACCGCAACCGCAAGGTCTTCCATGACTACGCCATCGAGGACCGCGTGGAGGCCGGGGTGGTGCTGGTCGGGTCCGAGGTCAAGTCCCTGCGACAGGGCCGCGGAAACCTGGCCGACGCCTACGTGGTGTTCCGCGACGGCGAGGCCTGGCTCATCAACAGCCACATCGCCCAGTACCCGCAGGCAACCCACGAAAACCACGAGCCCCTGCGAGAGCGGAAGCTGCTGCTGAGCGCCCGGGAGATCCGCAAGCTGGGCGCCAAGGTCCGCGAGCGCGGCTACTCCCTGGTGCCCATCTCGATGTACTTCAAGGGGGCCTGGGTCAAGGTCGAGCTGGGCCTGGGCAAGGGCAAGCGCAGGCACGACAAGCGCAGCGCCCTCAAGGAGCGCACCGACAAGCGGGAGATGGATCGGGCTGCGCGGGATCGTTAGCCCACGCCAGCGCCTCCGGTTACCTCCCGCAGCCTCTTTACAGGGCCCATCCAGGGAATACCCTTGGACCCTCGGGCCTTTGGCCTTCGCTCCAGGAGGACCCATGCGTGCAGTGAAGATCGCGCTCCCCGTGCTGGCAGCCACCGCCCTCGTCGTCACCATCATCATGGGCGCGCAGGACAACCAGACCGGCATGCTGATCAGCGGCATCGGCGCTTGCTGGCTCACCTGCGCCGCCGTGATGGTCTGGGACCTGGGCTGGGGCCTGGCCCTGGCCATGGTCGCCGGCATGGGCGCCTCGCTCTACCTGGCCAACCAGCACCTCGCGGTGCTCTGCGGCGAGACCTCCATCTGCTCCGTGAGCGAGACCTTCGACTGCGACAAGGTCAATACCTCTTCTTTTAGTGAGCTGTTCGGAATCCCCGTGGCCCTGTACGGCCTGGGCTTCTACTTCGCCGCCGCCTACGCCCTCGTGATGCGGCGCCTGGGCCGCGCGAAGCTGGGCGGCCTGCCCCGGGTCCTGACCGTCGCCGGGCTGGGCTCGGTGGCCTACAGCGCCCTGCTGGCCTGGGTCTCCCACAGCATGGACACCTGGTGCCTGTTCTGCATCTCCATGTACGGCGTCAACCTGATGCTGCTGGTCGGCGCGCTGCTGGCCCTGCGCACCCCGGCGCTGCTGAAGCCCGAACAGGAGCCCGCGAGCGGCGCCTTCGCCACCACGCTGATGGGCATGGGCGGCGACCGCTCGGTGCCCGTCATGCTGGTCGCAGGCATCGTGGCCTTCGTGCTCTCCATCGCCATCTACAACGGCAAGGAAGCGAACCTGAACTGCGGTGGCGACGTCCAGGACCCCGCGTCCCTGGCCGAGTTCTACCACCTGCCGCGCAAGGGCACCGTGCAGCTGTCCGGCGCCTCGCCGGTCTACGGCGCCTCCGACGCCCCCTACCTGATCGTCGAGTGGGCCGACTACGCCTGCCCCTGGTGCTCCAAGGTGGGCTCCGGCGTCAAGGACATCGTCAAGGACAACCCGGCGGTCCAGGTGCGCTTCCGCCACTACCCGCTGTCCAACAAGTGCAACGAGTTCGTCGGCTCCGACATGCACCCCACGGCCTGCGAAGCCGCCCGCGCCACGGATTGCGCCCGGCAGCAGGGCCGCTTCTGGGAGCTGAACGACCTGCTCTTCAAGAACCAGTCGTACCAGGGCTCGGAAGACATCCAGTTCATGGCCAAGCAGATCGGGCTGGACATGGACGCCCTGAACACCTGCATGGACGACCCCATCACCGCTGAGCGGGTGAAGACCGACATCGCCCACGCCGACGCGCTGGACATCACCGGCACACCGACCCTCTTCATCAAGGGCCTGTTCGGCGAGCAGTGGGTCCAGGTGCGGTCCCGCCCCGAGGCCATCAAGGCCCTGATCGAGGCCCACCAGGCCGGCGTCACCCTGCAGGAGCCCGGCCCCGCCCCCGCGAAGGAACACTAGGGTATGCCCCGCTCCTGGCTGCTGCTGCAGGTCACGGTGCCGGCAGGCCAGGCCGAGCGCTTCCAGGCCCTGCTGGCCGAGCTGGGCACCATCGGCGTGGAGACCCGGCCCGCCGACGGCGAGGACTGGCGCGTACAGCAGCCCTGGGACAGCGCCCCGGCCCAGCCCCACCGCCCTGAGCAGGTCGAGCTGATCGCCTACTTCGACCGCGCACCCGACGAAGCCGAGCGGGTCGCACAGGTCGAGCACGCCGCGCGCTTCGTCCCCGAGGCCACCGTGAAGGTGGGCACCATGACCGAGGGCGACTGGGAGGAGCGCTGGCGCTCCACCTTCGTGCCCCTCGAGATCGCGACCGGCGTGGTCGTGGCGCCCCCCTGGGAGCCCGTCCCCGGCGCCCTGATCATCGAACCCGGCGCAGCCTTCGGCACCGGCCAGCACCCCACCACCCTGGCCTGCCTACGAGCCGTCGCCCGCCACGCCCGGCGCGGCGACAGCCTGCTCGACGTGGGCTGCGGCACCGGCGTGCTCGCCCTGCTGGGCGCCAAGCTCGGGATGCGGGCCCACGGCGTGGACATCGACCCGGCCGCCGTGCGGGCGTCTGCGGCCAACGGGCTGCGCAACGACCTGCCCTGCACCTTCGACACCCGCTCGGTGCGGGTCCTGTCCGGAAACTACGACCTGGTCGTGGCCAACATCTTCGCCGAGGAGCTGCGGCGCATGGCCTGTGACCTCGTGCGCCTCACCGGGCGGCGCCTGGTGCTGGCCGGCGTCCTGGCGGACCGCGCGCACCTGGTGGAGCAGGCCATGGCCCCCCTGGCTCCCGCCCGCCGCGCGGTAGACGGCGAGTGGGTCTCGCTGGAGTTCCTGCGCCCATGAGCCGGCGCTACCACCTCGGCGAGCTCCCCGCGCCGGGCCAGCGGGCGGTGCTGGGCAAGGACACCAGCCACCACATGCTCCAGGTCTGCCGCCACCCCCGCGGCGAAGCCGTGGTGCTGTTCGACGGCCAGGGACGCGAAGCCCACGGCCGCCTGGTGGCGGTGGAGCGAGGCCGGGCCGTGGTGGAGATCCAGGAGCGCACAGCGCCCTGCGCCCCCGCCCGCCGGGTCACCTTGCTGCTGGCCCTGTGCAAGCCCGCCGCCTGGGAGACCAGCCTGCGCATGGGGACCGAGCTGGGGCTCGACCACGTCATCCCCGTGCTCTGCGCCCGCAGCACGGTCCGCAAGCTGCGCCTCGAGCGCTGGCACAAGGTCCTGCTGGCCGCCTGCGAGCAGAGCGGCCGCCGTTGGCTCCCCACCATCCAGCGGCCCCTGGGGCTCCCAGAGGCGCTCCAGGAGCCCTCCCTGCCCTCCAGGCGCCTCCTGATGGCCCCTGGAGCCGCTCCCCTCCCCAGGCCCGACGTGGACATCGCGCTGCTGGTGGGCCCGGAGGGCGGCCTCACGGACGACGAGAGCGCCCTGACGCGCGCTGCGGGCTTCGAGCCCGCCGGGTTGGGCTCGCACGTGCTGCGGGTGGACACGGCCGTCGCCGCCGCCTTGACCCGCTACGGCGGCTGACAGGGGCCGCGGGAGGCCGACGACGATGTGCCGCGGCGCCTGCGGCGCCGTCGGTACGATCGGCGGCCGTTCTGGCCGCCGGAGGCCGGCCAGAACGCTAGTTGCTGGTGATGTAGGCGGTGACCTGGATGTTCACACCGCTGGTGCCGACGCCGTCGATGGAGGTGTCGCTCGAGGTGCCGCTGAACTCGAAGCTGGTCAGCCCGCGCTCGGCCTTCTGGTAGTCCCGGCCCTGCAGGGCGGAGCTCCCCGTGGTGCCCTCCGAGCGGCCGCCCAGGTACTCATCGCCGTGCAGGGCGTACTCCCGGGCGCGCATGTGGCAGTTGGCCGCAGCGAAGGTGATGGACCACAGGTAGTACATGGCGATGAAGACCATCATCACCACAGGCATCAGCAGCATGACCTCGACGGCCGACTGTCCGCGGCGGCGACGCACGATGCGCATGGCTGGCTCCTGTTCCTAGTGCTTGAAGTAGGCGACGTTCCACATCTTGCCGAGCATGGCGCCGTCCATCTGGGCCAGGTCGGTGGGCGACGAGCCGCCCTGGAGATCCTCGTTCAGGCCCGCGAGACGCGCCCGATACTCCTCGACGATGGCCAGATCCCGCTCCTTGTCGAGCAGCAGGCTGGCGGGCCCGGGGGAGTAGAGGGGGCCGATGGTCCAGTCGGCGTTGGGGTTGCCCGTCAGCGTCGGCCCGACGCTGCCCTCGTAGGGCTTGGCGACCGCGTAGGCGTAGAGCAGGTCGTCGCCGCCGGTGGCGGAGGCGCCGAAGTAGCCGCCGCTGTAGGCCACATCCAGGAACTGCTTCTGGGGCGCGCCGTAGACGCGTCCCTCGACCCAGATCTCCGGATCGGAGTTGTCCTTGTAGAACCACCCGTTCAGGCTGTCCTGTGGGTAGTACAGGTAGGGGATGCAGCAGGAGCAGTTCGGGCCGGGGCAGAAGGTCAGGTGGGCGTAGTTGACCTGAATGGAGGTGGCCTGGTCGTAGTTCGCGATGGCCGGGAAGCTGCCGCCGCCCATGTAGTGGGTGGAGTAGCTGATCCAGTACTGGGTCGGGAAGGTCGGCGATCCCGGGATGGCTTCCATGAAGCTGGTCTGGGATCGGGTGCCGCTGAAGTTGGCCTCGGCGGTGCTGTAGCCGCGCTGGAGGGCCGGGGTCACCGAGGCGCTGTACTGGGCCGCCATCACGAAGTTGAGGATGAGCGGATCGAGGGCCATCTTGCAGCCTTCGATGACGGCCTCGGCCACCGGGCTCTCGAACTGGCAGAGGCAGTCCACGTACGGAGACGAGCTGACCAGGGTGCTGCGGCACTGGGCCACGGTGTCGGCGATGATGCCGTTGAGGTAGACCAGGTTGTTGAGCACCTGGGCCTCGGAGTAGGCCGCCGCGTAGGTCGCCAGGTCGGCGGTGTTCTGCATCCGGATCTTGTCGTTGACGATGATCCCGATGTTGGTGGCCAGGGCCAGGAAGATCACCAGGGTGAACAGGATCATGGCCACGAAGACCGCGGCCTGTCCCGCGCGACGGCGGACCCGGCGGACCAACCGACTCACACGCCACCTCCGTTGTTGTCGGCGTAGCGGGGGTTGACCTGACCTTCGTAGGCGTATTCCTCGGAGCCGAGCACCGCTGTGACGCTGAAGCCGATGTCCCCGAGCAGCTGCTCGACCCCGGGCATGTCGACCTCCCAGGGCTGGGTCACGGTGGCGCTGCTGCCTCCGGTGCGGATGCTGGCGTCGTTGGTGACGTTGCCGTTCATGATGAGGTTCTGGACGTCGCTGGCGGAGTCCTCACCCACCTGGACCCCCCGGGCGGTCACGAACGCGGCGTAGTTCGCGTAGTGGATGGCGCCGAAGTAGAACGCGAACTCGATGACCATGAAGAGGATGGCGAACAGCAGGGGCAGCATCAGGGCGAACTCGGTGGTGGCCTGACCACCACGTCGCCGGAGGGCCGGAGTGCGGGACCGCGGTCTGCGCTGTCTGCTCATGGGCACCATCCTGGAGTCGAGGGACACCGCGATCAGTGTAGCAGGATCCGTGCCTGAGAGCCTGACCGTGGATCCCGGGTTTTCGGGGGGGCCCGGTGCCCCTTTCGCGCCCACTGGGAGGGCAATGACCCAACTATGGGGCAGGGCCGCCCATTTTTTGGGGCGGCCGTCGCTCGAGACGCAGGCTGGCTAGTCTTCGCGGCGGCGCCGGATGGCGGCACCCAGCAGCGCGAGCCACGCCAGGGACAGGGCAGGCAGCGCGGCGGCGCTGGCGCAGGAGCCCTGGTCGTAGACGATCTGCACGAACTGACGGTAGAGGTCGCCCGAGGGGTAGACCCACATCTCGTCGAAGTCCCAGACGGGGTTCTGGTCTTCGTCGGTGACGTAGACGTACAGGCCGAGGACCGAGCCGTTGTTGTTGGACGGCTCGGGGCAGGTGACCGTGACGCTGGGGGAGCCGGTCAGGGGCTCGATGACCAGGCCTTCGTCGCCCGACCAGGCGTAGTCCAGGGACTGACCGTCGGCGTCGTAGGCGAAGACCGAGGCCATGATGGCGTCGCCAGGCTCACAGGCGGTCTGCTGCAGGTTGATGCCACCGACCACGTAGGGCTCGGAGTCCACCTCGACACAGCCACCTTCGTCGGAGTAGTCGCGCAGACCGTTGCAGTCGTTGTCGATGCCGTCGCAGTACTCGACGGCGCCGGGGTGGACGTTCGGATCTTCGTCGTCGCAGTCCGTGTCCATCTCGGTGTAGCCATCGCCGTCGTCGTCGTACAGCGACGAGCCCTCGTCGGTGATGCCGTCGCAGTCGTTGTCCTTGTAGTCCGCGATCTCCCAGGCGCCGGCGTAGACATCCTCGTCGTAGTCGTTGCAGTCGCCCTCGTCCTCGCTGAAGGAGTCGCCGTCGTCGTCGTAGGCCCGGGTGCCCTCGTCGATGACGCCGTCGCAGTCGTTGTCGATGCCGTCGGCGATCTCGGCCGCGAAGGGGTAGGTGTTGATGTCGAGATCGTTGCAGTCGTAGTTGCCGTCCTCGTCGGCGTCGGCCTCGTCGCCCCAGCCGTCGCCGTCGTCGTCGCTCTCCGGGAAGCCGGCGTTCCAGAGCACCGAGATGGAGGCGTAGGAGATGATCTCCGAGGCGTCGGTGACCTGGACCTTGATGGTGTCCACGCCGGTGTCCACGTACTCGTAGGGCACATCCACGTAGACGTGGCCGGACTCGTCGTCGGCCTCGCAGTGGGCCACGGAGGCGCCGTCGGCCAGGACCATGGACTTGACGCGGCAGGTCAGGGAGTCGGCGGGCTGGTTGAGGTCGAAGATGTTCAGCTGCAGCTGCAGGGAGTCTTCCTCGCCGCCGCTCCACAGGTGACCCACGCCCGGGGTGCGGATGACCACGGTGGGGGGCACGTTCTCGGGATCGACGCCGGTGTTGGCCTCGAGGTCGACCTCCATCCGCGGGGAGTCCTCGTCGTCGGACTCGACGATCATGGTGCAGGAGGCCGCGTCGGTGGACTCGGGGGTGTAGGTGATCTCGACGAAGGTGGACACGCCGGGCTCGAGGACGGCGTAGGTGCCCTCGGCGCCCATCGCGGTGATCTCGAAGGTGTCGGCGCAGCCGTCGAGGTAGGGCTCGTTGACGGTCAGGTCACCATCGCCCGCGTTGCGGATCGCGATGTAGGCCTTCTCGGCGGAGCCGGTCCAGAGGTGGCCGTAGTCGTAGTAGCGCGGCTGCACCATGATGTTGGCGATGCCCCGCTCGCCCTCGCCCACCAGGTAGACGATGCGCTTGGCGTGGATGGGATCCGAGTAGTAGGACGGGTCGCTCGTGGCGTCTTCGCCCACGGCTTCGGTGCCGGTGCGGACGACCAGGGAGCTCCACAGGGTGCCCAGGCTCTCTGGCTGGAAGGAGACGGTCACGGGCAGGCGGCAGTCCTTGGGGAGGATGACCACGGAGCCGTCGTCGGTGATGCCGGTGTCGTCGACGGGCGGGCCGTCGCCGGTGTCCTCGGGCTGGCCACCGCTGTCGGTCACGAAGCCCTTGGCCTCGGCCTCGGCGGTGTCGCCGCTGCCTTCGGGGCACTCCATGTCGGCCGCGCTCCACGTGACGTCGAACTGCTCGGCGTACTTGTCGTTCTCGTTGATCTCGATGCCGGTGATGCCCATGTCGAGATCGCCGAGGTTGGACAGCCACACCGTGCGGGTGGTGCTACCCCCCTGCTCGACAGCGTTGAACTCCACCATTTCCGTGGAGAGCTCGAGGCGCGGGAAGTCGTACCGGACGGTCTCCTCGGAGTCACCGCACGCGGTGAGCGCGAACGGCAGGGCGAGGAGAATGAGGGTGCCGGGGCGGGGAGGGCGCATGGGGGCTCCGTAGGCTCGCTCGGGTAGACGACGGGTGGGAGATGGACTCGTCGCCATCGGAAGGTTTATAGCTGCCGTGCCAAACCGATGTCAACGAAACCTCAGGCGACTTCACCGCCCCCGCGCCCGACCCATGACGGGGCGCACGGGCCCCCTTGACGAACCGGGTCCCGGGCCGTCCTGAAAAAAGGCGCACCACGCAGGGGCGCTCGAGAGCGAAACCGGGGCGCAGGGCGGGTGCCAGGCGGGGAAGTGTGAGCTGCGTGACACGCCGCTTCCGGTGGCGCGATTACCTCTCCCCCGCAACCCGAACCCCCCCTCGAACCCCTCCTGGAGGAACCCATGTCCCTGGTCGGAAACAAGGCCCCCACCTTCGAGCTCCCCGCCGTCGTCAACAACGAGCTGGGCGCGATCAACTCCGAAGACCTGCTCGGCAAGTGGACCGTGCTCTTCTTCTACCCCCTCGACTTCACCTTCGTCTGCCCCACCGAGATCCTCGCCTTCTCGAAGGCCCAGCCCCAGTTCGCCGAGCTGGGCGCCAACGTCGTCGGCGTGAGCGTGGACAGCCAGTTCACCCACCTCGCCTGGATCAACACCCCCCAGGACCAGGGCGGCCTCGGCAAGCTCAACATCCCCCTGGTGGCGGACCTCAACAAGACCCTGACCCGCGACTACGGCGTCCTCGTCGAAGAGGCCGGCGTGGCCCTGCGCGGCGTGTTCATCATCGATCCCGAGGGCGTGGTCCAGTCGGCCATCGTCAACAACCTCGGCGTCGGCCGCAACGTGAACGAGGTGCTCCGCACCCTCAAGGGCTTCCAGTACATCACCGCCCACGACGGTGAGGTCTGCCCGGCTGGCTGGGATGACGGCGCCGACACCATGGTCGCCAGCCCCGAAGGCGTGGCCAACTACCTCTCCACGCACTAGCTCCCGCGCGTCGGAACCTCGGGCCACCCCCGGCCCCAAGACCGCCCGGGTGGCCACCCCCCGTAAAGCGCCCCGGCACAAACCGGGGGGCGCACGGTCCACCCCCAACAAATAAGGCCCCAACACCCCCCCCCCCCCCGCCCCCGGGGGGGCCCCCCCGGGGCCCCCCCGGGGCCGGGGGGGGGGGGGGGGGGCCCTCGCCGCTTCAGGCGCCCGGGCACATGCGGGGGGGCGCAGGGTCCACCCCATCCATATAGGGGCCCTCCGCGAGCGCGCAGCGACCCCTGACGGCGCGGACGCGACCGCTGGGCCCACCAGACTGGTCGCCTCCCCCGGGCTGCGCTAACCTCGCCCCCTGGAGGTCCCATGAGCATCGCCGAGACCGTCAAAGAGCAGCTCACCGCGGCCATGAAGGCCCGCGACGTGGCGCGCATCTCCGCCCTTCGCCTGATCCGCGCCGCCCTGGTGGACGAGTCCAAGAAGACCGGCGCCGAGATCGACGAGGCCAAGGCCGTCGCCGTGCTGCGCCGCCTGCGCAAGCAGCGCGACGAGTCGGCCCAGGCCTACACCGACGCCGGCCGCGAGGATCTGGCCGCGCTCGAGCGCGCCGAGGCCGAGGTCATCGACGGGTTCCTGCCCAAGCTGGCCGACGAGGCCACCACCATCACCTGGGTGCGCGAAGCCATCGCCGCCTGCGGCGCCAGCTCTCCCCGGGAGTTCGGCCGTGTCATGGGCACCCTGATGAAGGCTCACCGCGGAGAGCTGGACGCCAAGCTCGCGCGGAGCCTCATCGAGCGCGAGCTGGCCGGCTGATGTTCCAGCGCCTGCTGGTGGCCAACCGCGGCGAGGTGGCCGCTCGCGTCGTGAAGACCTGCAAGCGGCTGGGCGTGCGCACCGTGGTGGTGTGCTCCGCCGCCGATCGCAAGCAGGCCTGGCTGGCCGAGGCCGATCGCAGGGTCTGCATCGGCGGCTCCCACCCCCGCGACTCCTACCTGGACGCCGACGCGATCCTCGAGGTGGCCCGCCAGGAGGGCTGCTCCGCGGTGCACCCCGGCTGGGGCTTCCTGGCCGAGAACGCCCGCTTCGCCGCACGCTGCGAGGCGCTGGGGCTGGCCTTCATCGGCCCCCCGGCCGGCGTGCTCCACCAGCTGGGCGACAAGCTGGCCGCCCGGCGGCTGATGGTGGCCCACGGCGTGCCGGTGATCCCCGGCACCCTCCACCCCCTGCCCGATCCCGCCGCCGCCGCACAGGCCGCCGAACGGCTCGGCTACCCGGTGATGGTCAAGGCCGTCGCGGGCGGTGGTGGACGGGGACTGCGCATCGCCCGCTCCGCGGATGAGCTCGAGCAGGCCTTCGTCGAGGCCAGCGCCCAGGCGGCCGCGGCCTTCGGCCACGGCACCGTCTACCTCGAGAAGCTCGTCGAGGGCGGTCGCCATGTGGAGTTCCAGCTCCTGGTGGACCGCTACGGCGGCGCCGCCTGCCTGGGGGAGCGGGAGTGCTCCATCCAGCGTCAGCGCCAGAAGCTCATCGAGGAAGCCCCCTGCCCCACCAGCCTGGACGACACCCAGCGCGCCCTGGGGGCCAAGGCCGCCGAGGCCCTCGCCCAGGTCGGCTACACGGGGGCGGGCACCGTCGAGATGCTGCTGGACCGCCACGGCTCGCTGCTGTTCATGGAGTGCAACGCCCGCCTGCAGGTGGAGCACCCGGTCACGGAAGAGACCACCGGCGTGGACCTGGTGGAGTGGCAGCTGCGCATCGCCGCCGGCCAGCCCCTCGACCTCCCCGACGACCCACCCGCGGGTCACGCCATCGAGTGCCGCATCAACGCCGAGGACCCCACCCGGGACTTCCAGCCCAGCCCCGGGGCGCTCACCCGCCTGGTGCTCCCCGAGGGGCCGGGCGTGCGCGTGGACACCCACCTCCGCCGCGCCGGCGCCTCCGACCAGGCCGATCGCATCCCGCCCCACTACGACTCGCTGATCTGCAAGATCATCGTCCACGGCAGCACCCGCGACGAGGCGCTGTCGCGGCTGCGGGCGGCCCTGAAGCGCACCCGCATCGGCGGCATCGCGACCACCATCGAGCTGCACAGAGCCCTGCTGGAGCACCCCAACGTCCGCGCCGGCCTGTACGACACCGCGTTCCTCGAGCAGCACTTCCTCCCCGCCTGGAAACCCGCCCGCTGACCCGGAGCAGCCATGGCCCGCTTGTCCCTCGAGTCCATCGGACATCCCGTCACAGGCTTGCTCGACCCCCGCGAGCTGGAGCGCAACCGTCGCTGGATGGGTGAGCTCGACGAGCAGCTCGAGCAGGCGCGCGCCACCGTCCGCGAGGGCTGGGGTGAGCGCCCCAGGGAGCGCGTGGCCGCCGAGGGCAAGCTGACCGTCTGGCAGCGCCTCGAGGCCCTGGCCGACCCCGGCAGCCCCCTGCTGCCCATCGGCAGCTTCGTGAACTGGGGCCGTCGCTTCGAGGGCTCCCGCCGGGAGGCACCCGGAGCCGGCGTGATCACGGCCTTCGCGCGGATCGAGGACCGCTGGGTGGTGGTGATCGCCAACGACAACCTGGTCGCCTCCGGCGCGTGGTGGCCCGGGACCCCCGAGAAGATCCAGCGGGCCCAGCGCATCGCCATGCGCCTCGAGCTGCCGGTGGTCTACCTGGTGGAGTGCTCCGGCCTGTTCCTGCCCCAGCAGTCGGGCAGCTTCGCGGGCGGGACCGGCGCGGGCCACATCTTCAAGCTCAACGCTCTGCTCTCCGACGCTGGCATCCCCCAGATCGCCGGCGTCTTCGGCGCCTGCATCGCGGGGGGTGGGTACATGCCCATCATCAGCGACCGGGTCATCATGACCGAGCAGGCCTACATGGTGATCGCGGGGGCCGCGCTCATCAAGGGCGCCAAGAGCCAGAACCTGACCAGCACGGACCTGGGAGGGCCCGAGATCCACGTGCACCGCTCCGGCTGTGCCGACACGCGCGTCCCCGACGACACCGCCTGCATCCGCGCCATCCGCGCCGAGATCGCCCTGCTGCCGTCGAGCGCCGCGGACTTCTACCGCCAGGGCCTGCCGGGCCTGCCCCCCCACCACGAGCCCGAGGAGCTGGGCAGCCTGTTCCCACCGGACCGTCGGGAGACCTACGAGGCCCGCGAGGTGCTGGCCCGCCTGCTGGACGGCAGCCTGTTCCACGAGTTCCTGCCAGCAGTGGGCCCCGAGGTCATCACCGGGCTGGGCCGCATCGGCGGCCTGTGGGTGGGCGTGGTCATCAACGACGTCGGCACCCACCCCCATCCCCGCGCGCCGGGCACGATGCGGGCCGGGGGCATTCTCTACCGCGAGGGCGTCGCCAAGCTGGCCACCTTCTCACGCCACTGCGACGCCAACGGCCTGCCCCTGATCTGGCTGCAGGACGTCGCGGGCTTCGACATCGGCACGGAGGCCGAGCAGCAGGGCCTGCTGGGCTACGGCAGCTCGCTGATCTACGCCAACAGCACCAACACCACCCCCATGTTCACGGTGCTGCTGCGCCGGGCCTCGGGCGCCGGCTACTACGCCCAGGCCGGGCTGCCCTTCGACCCCGTGCTCCAGCTGTCCACCCCCATGACCCGCCTGGCGGTCATGGAGGGCCGCACCCTGGCCATCGCCACCTACAACAAGGCGCTGGACGACAACTTCGAGATCATCACCGACGATCCCGAGAAGCGGCGCCTGCTCGAAGAGGGCATGGCCGAGACCGCGGGGCGTATCGACGCGGACATGGACCCCTACGCGGCCGCAGCCCGCGGCGACACCGACGAGATCGTCCCCCTCGGCGAGCTCCGCACCTGGTTGGAAGCGGCCGCGGAGATGAGCTATCAGGCGACCGGCAACCGCCGGGTGCGCAACCCGCGCATCTGGACCTTTCACGACATGGAGGCCCTGTGCTCCGGGTCATGGTCAGAGATGACGTGATCTGCGCGACCACGGTGGGGCTCTTCGTCCCCACCCTGGTGCCAGGCACACCGCTGCATCCCGGGCTCACCTTCGGGCGCCTGCTGCGGCTGGGCCGCTGGCACGAGCTGCAGGTGCCCCCGGGGGTCGACGGCTACGCCGATCAACCGCTGGGGCGCTACTCCCCGGTGGAGTACGGGACCGCGCTGATGCGGGTGCGTCGCCGCACCGGCCGCAAGCGGGCCAAGGTCAAGGCGGCCGTGAAGTCCATGATCCACAGCGGGCGCACGGTGAAGGCCGAGCTCGACGGCACCCTCTACCACCGCCCCGCCCCCGACGCGCTGCCCTTCGTCGCGGTGGGCAGCCGGGTGCGAGCCCACGACACCATCGCCCTGGTCGAGGTCATGAAGACCTTCACCCGCATCCGGGCGCCCATCTCGGGCGTGCTCGAGCGGTGGCTGGTTCGCGACGGAGCCAACGTCTACCAGGGGATGCCGCTGGTGGTCATCAAGCCCGACGAGGACGACGCGAGCGTGAGCGCGGGTTGAACGGCCGGGGCCGTTTCCCCCGACAACGCTGCCGTGCTACGCTCTCACTTCGCACCCCGCCAGGGAGGAGAAGCTTTGCGAACGCTCCTCTGCATCGTCGCGTGCCTGTTCATGCTCACTCCGAGCGACGCCCAGGCCGCCTGCAAGTCCCCCTACCCTCTGCAGACCCTCGCCCGTGATCTGGGCCTGATGCAGTCGTCCCTGCGCAACCTCGACGAGCAGGGGTTCCGGGACGCCGGCACCCGGCTCAAGCTGGGCCTGCCCTGCATGGAGGCCCCCGCGCCCGCCGCGGTCTACGCCACGGCCTACCGTCTGCTGGGCGCCCTCTACTTCCTCGAGGGCGACGTGGTGCAGAGCGAGGACTGGTTCGAGACCGCCCTCGAGCTCGACCCCGGCTTCGTCTGGGACGTGCGGGACTTCGACGTCGGTCATCCGATCCGCATCTCCTTCGAGACCATCGCCAGGGAGCTGGACACCGAGGCCCACCCTGTCGAAGGCAAGAAGATCCGCCAGCCCAAGACCGGCCGCTTGATCATGGACGGTCGTCCCCTGATGGAGGCCGAGGCCACCCTGGGGCGCCCCCACATGGTCCAGCAGATCAGCGCGGACAACAAGGTCGTGGCGACCTACGTCTTCGAGGGCAACCAGTTCCCGGAGCAGGTGGTCAAGCCCTCCTTCGACGACCCCGAGCCCGCCGGGCCGGCCCTGGTGATCGGCGAGGAGCCCACCAAGGACAAGACCCGCCGCAAGGATCGCAACAAGGACGACGGCGAGACCATCACTCCGGAACCGGTGGCCACGACCGGCGGCCTCGGCGACGACGTCGTCATGGTCGAGCGCATCCGCCCGCCCATGAAGACCCCGCTGCTGCTCATCGGCGGCGCCGGCCTGTTGGGCGCTGGCGGCACCTACGCGGCCTCCTACATGATGAGCCAGCGCTTCCAGGAGACCACCACAACCGACGAAGCCAACCAGCTTCGCACCACCACCAACGCCCTGGTGCTGGCCTCCGGCGGCATCGCCGTGGTCGGCCTCGGCCTGGGCTACTGGGGTGTGCTGTTGGACGGGGGCTACGGGATTGGCGTCCACGGACAGTTCTAGCGCCGACCTGGGCCAGCCCCAGGCCTGGACCGGCCGAAGCGGCCGGTGGTACTTCCACGATCCCACGGAGGAGATCCGCAAGGGCGGCATGGCCTCCATCCGCCGGGTGATCGCCCAGGGCGCCCCACCCAGCGGCGGCGGCGTCCCCGAGGGCACCCCGCTGGCGCTCAAGCTCGCCTTCCAGGACGACCTGGCTCGCGAGACCATGGGCCGCGAGGTCCAGACCTTCGAGCTGCTGCAGGCCGCGCGCACAGCCCCCCCGTGCCCGCGGCTCGTCGACGTGGTCGACGAGGGCGGCAAGCCCGTGGGCATCGTCATGGAGTGGTGCCCCACCGACATGGAGCAGTGGTGGGACCGCATGCTGGTCTTGCCCGACGCCCTCGAGCCCCTCTGCGGCGCCCTGGCGGACATCTGCCGCCGCATCGGCGAGTACCACGCCATCATGGCGAGCAAGGGCGTGCGGGCGGTGCACGCGGACATCAAGCCGCGCAACGCCGTGCTGGCCGCCGACGGTCGCTGGCTGCTCACCGACTTCGGCGCCGCCAAGAGCCGCCCCATCGAGCAGGAGACCTGGGAGGCCACGCGGCTGATCCTGGGCACCGAGAACTTCATCGCCCCGGAGATGCTCTTCAACGCGCGCAAGCAGCACCCGCAGGCCATGGACACCTGGTCGGTGGGCGCCACCTTCTTCGCGCTGCTCAAGATGCGCCGCCACCGCCTCTTCGGGAACGAGCTCCCCATCGACGGCACCCACAGCATCCAGTTCCGCTGCCAGCGCATGTCCATGGTCACCGACCTGCGCGAGCGCGAGCCCGCCCTGTTCGCCGGCAAGGACCTCGACCCCTCGGCCTTCGCCTCCCCTGACCAGCTGCCCGAGCAGGACCGCCAGGCCGTGTCCCAGGCCCTGCTGGGGGTGTTCGGCGAGCCCGACGGGGAGCGCGAGCAGGCGCTCGAGGCCGAGATCCTGGCCCTGCTCGACCGCGCCCTGCGCATCGATCCGTCCCAGCGCTTCACCAAGGCCGAGGAGATGTCCGAGGCCTTCGACCGCATCGTCCGCCGCTACTGGGAGCTCGAGGGCTCCCTGCACGCCGCCATGGCCCCCCCCCCCGCGGCCCCCCCCCCCCCACACAACAAAAAAAAAAAACAAAAAAAAGAGGCCGCGCCCA
>CAYZVO010000009.1:51352-76951 GCA_964481655.1 uncultured Enterobacterales bacterium
CCCCCCCGGGCCCGCCGCTTGGGGCTGCGGGGGGCCCCCCGCCCCCCCGCCGGGGCCGCCCCCGGGGCGCCCACCGAGCCAGCTGAGAACATCATCATGCAGCACGATCCCGAGATGGAAGAGGGGCGCCCCACCGTGGTCGCCACCGAAGACGAGGCCCCCGTCACCCCGCCCCCCGGGCCGGTCGCACCGCCCCCGCTGGCCGTGGGCCCCGCCGAGTTCCTGCCGGCAGGCCAGGCCGACGAGCAGACAGTGCTGGCGCCCCAGGGGGTCCAGGACGAGGCCTTCGGCGCCGCCGCCCCCGTCGCCCCTCCCGACCCCGTCCCCGCCGAGCAGCCCGCGCCCATCGCCCCGCCGCCGGTGGCCGCGCCCTCCCTGGGCCCGCCCCCCGGCGCCGCCCAGCCCCAGCACCCGGACACCCTGGTGCCCCCGGTCGAGGAGCCCCCGCCGGCCTACGAGCCCCCGCCGGCCTACGAGCCCCCGCCCTCGTTCGAGGCCCCGGCCGCCGCGCCTCCCACCTCCCCCCCCGACGATCGCGTCGTCCAGCTGCTCGAGGGCATCCACGCCCAGCTGGGCAGCCAGCGCGCCCCGGCCGCTCCCGGTCGGGTCAAGCTGCCCTTCTGGCTGGTCCTGGCCATCGGCCTGCTCATCTTCTGCCAGGCCCTGCAGTTCGGCCTGCTCGTGGCCATCTTCCTCGGCTCCATGGGCATGTCCGCAGGCAACTTCGAGCTCCCCGAGTCCGTGGGGATCGCAGCCGACGACGCAGGAGAGGCCCCTTTTGAGGTGACCGCTCCGATCGAGGACGAGCCCGCAGTCGCGGACGACGAGCCCGAACGGAGCGGTGACGACGACGCCGACGAGCTGGCCGATGAACCCCTCGCGGACGACGAGCCTAGCGACGACGAGCTCATCGAGGACGAGCCCGAGGACGCCCTGGCGGACGCCGAGCCCGTCGAAGACGAGCCCGCGGCCCCCACGAGCGTCACGGCCACCGCCGACGTGTACGACCGCAGCGCCGCCGAGCCCGCGCCGGCACCGGCACCGGCACCCGAGCCCACCGTCCGCAGCACCAGCCCGTCGAGCAGCAGCGCATCCAGCAGCAAGCCGACGAGCAGCAGCTCCTCCAGCAGCAAGCCTGCGAGCAGCTCTTCGTCCAGCAGCAAGCCGACGAGCAGCAGCTCGACCAGCAGCAAGCCCACCAGCACCACGCGCAGCTCCGGCTCCAGCGCGTCCTCCGCAGAGGCCGCCGCCGGCGACACGGGCACCATCGAGGTGATGGGCGCCACCGGCTACGTGGTCGGCACCGAGGGCCGCCGGCCGTGCGGCGAGCTGGCCCCGGGCACCTACGAGGTGTTCGCCCAGCCCAACGACGGCGGCGAGTACATCTCCCTGGGCGTCCACATGCTCAAGGCGGGCCAGAAGATGCAGTTCCGCTGCGGCTTCGGCTCCTGCCGTCAGCTCTAGCGCGGGCGCTCAGAAGCGCTGCCAGGTGAGCTCCGGCTCTCCGGTGGTCCGGGCCGCCCAGCGGGAGCCCACGAAGAGCAGATCCGCGAGCCGGTTGAGGTAGCGCAGCGTGGGGGTCCCCGCGAGGGCCGGGGCGCCGCCGTCCTCGGGCGGGAGCTGGGACAGGCGCACGACGCCGCGCTCGACGCGCCGGCACACCGTGCGGGCCTGATGCAGGAACGCGCTGGTCACGCCCCCCCCGGCGAGGATGAAGTCCTCGAGGGGCGGCAGCTCGGCGTTGAAGCGATCCAGGACGGCCTCGAGACGCTCGACGTCGGCCTGCGCGATGTGAGGCATGCCCTCCCAGTGGTCCTCGGGCAGGGTCGCGAGCTCACCGGCGAGGACGAACAGATCGTGCTGCACGCGCTCGAGGGCCTCGGCCAGCTCGGCGAGCGCGGGGATCGCGCGAGCGCCGTTGGCCGCGAAGGTGCGAGCGACGCCCACGATGGCGCTCAGCTCGTCGACCCCGCCGTAGGCCTCCACGCGGGGGTGAGCCTTGGAGACCTCCTGCCCACCCACCAGGCGGGTGGTGCCACCGTCGCCGGTGCGGGTGTAGACCTTGGTGATGCGCACGAGCCCTCCAGACCAGCACTGGAATGTATACACATCCCACACGCTCGACACATGGGCCTCCCGATCGGTCATAGTTCGGTGTCTTGTGGCGGCCCGGCCCACAGGTGTGCGATAGGGGGGTCGCCGCTCCAAGCCAGGAGAGTCTCTTGAGCCTGCGCCCCGCCCGCATCGCCGTCCCCGGCCTCCGCACCGCCGACCCCACCAGCCTCCTGGTCATGATCCAGGACCTGATGAACCGGAGCATCCACCACCTCGAGGGTGGCACGCTGGCGGACCTGTTCGCCCTGGCAGAGCTGGGCGAGGTCCTCCCCCGCCACCTGCAGCGGGAGCTGGACCGCATCGCCCGGGGCAAGGAGCGCGAGCTGCGCGACCTGCCGGACGGCACCCTGCTGCAGGAGCAGCTCGATCTGCTGATGGCCGTCCCCGCGGCCCACTGCCCCCTGCGCCTGCGCACCGCCGTGCTCGAGCTGCGCAACGGCCGCCAGCTGGAGGCGGTCAGCCTCGAGCAGCTCGCGCTGCTGGAGCAGGCCTGGAGCGAGACCGAGCCCGTGGCGCCCACCCCGGGCGAGGCCGGCAGCGCCCAGGTCGAGCGGCCCGCCGTGCCCAAGCGCCTGCAGATGCCGGACGACGCCGCCCCCCGCCGCCGCAAGCGCGCCGCCAGCCCCAGCCGCCCCAAGGCCAAGCCCACCCCGGCGGCCAAGCAGGACGAAGGCCGCAGCGCCTGGATCCGCCAGCACGTGCTGGAGCGCCTGGCCGCCCGCCGGGAGCAGGGCCTCAAGGAGACCGTGCTGGTCGCCGCGACCCGCCACAACGCGCCCTACTCCGACCTGCAGCGGGCCGAGGTCCTCGCCGAGCTCCGCGAGCTCAAGCGCGAAGGCACCGTGAAGAACTCCGCCGGCCGCTGGATACGGGTGCAGCGCCTGGGCTGGTAGCGCCAGCCCGACCGACTAGGCGTCCGTGTCGCCACCCACCGGGTGGTGGTGCAGGAAGAAGTCGTAGTACCCACCGACCCGCTTCACGTAGCGCTGGGTCTCGGTGAAGTTCGGCACACCGCCCGCGGCGCGCACCGCGGCGGGGCCTGCGTTGTAGGCGGCCAGGGCCAGGGTCACGTCGCCGAAGCTGCGCAGCTGCTGGGCCAGGTAGCGGGCGCCGCCGTCGATGGACTGGGCCGGATCGAAGGGATCGCTGACGTCGAGGTCCCCAGCGGTGCCGGGCATCAGCTGCATCAGGCCCTGGGCGCCGGCGCGGGAGACCGCCCGGGGGTTCATGGCGCTCTCGGCCAGGCAGACCGCCTTGACCAGCGCGGGGGAGACCCCGTAGCGCTGGGCGGCGTGCAAGATCAGGGCGTCGTAGCGATCCATCGAGGGGCGGTAGCCCTTGGGGGCCGTGGCGGGGGCCTGGGGCCGGGCGATGGGGGTGTGGGCCCGGAAGCCCTCGATGGTGGTGGGCGAGTCGGTGATGGTGATGACGCCGTTGGCGTCGGCACCCAGGAAGATCTCACCCGCGCCCGCGGGGGGGGCGTGGATCGCCAGCAGGGACAGCGGCAGCAGCAGGAACATGGCGGACCGAGCGGTCATGCCCGGCCCTCCTAAAGCGGGGCGCGGCGCCGCGTCAAACCCGGGCAGGGTCGGCCGAACACACTAAACGAGTGTGATCAACAGCTTGTACAGCCACCCCACAAGCAGTCCACCAAGGAGCCCGGCGGCGACCCAGCCCTCCTTGAGGCCCAACCAGTCCCAGAAGCGGCGCCAGCGGCCGCGGGGGCGCAGCAGCTCCATCAGGCTCACGACGGCCGTGACCAGGGTCACCGCGAACAGGACCAGGCCGTAGGGCTGGCACAGCAGAGCCTCGATGATGCGGCCGTGGGCGGCGAGGGAGAAGGTGGTGGTCATCCCGCACATGGGGCACGGCCAGCCGGTCAGCTGCAGCAGCGTGCAGCCGCCCAGGCCCAGCTGCTTGTGGGTCCCCACCCCCGCCGGGGACGGATCGAGCCAGGCGGCCACCGCCAGCACCGTGCCGGTGGGCAGCAGGAAGGTCAGGCCGACGAGGCGATCCAGCAAGGGGCGATCGCGGGGCGCGGAGGCCGGGGGTGCAGCGTCGGACATGGGCTAGGCGTCGCCCGGGAGCTCCCGGTCGTCGATCACGACCTCTTCGTCGTCGGCGTCGTCGTCACCGGCGGCGCCGGGGAGGGTGACCTCGAGGATGGCGGAGGCGGCGGCCAGCTCGCGATCGAGGGCGCCCAGCTCCCCCACCACCTGCTTGCGGAAGCGGGCGTACTCGCTGGCGACGTTCAAGGCCGCGAGCAGGACGACGGTCTCGCCATCGACCCCGGGGGTGCGGGAGGCGATCTCGGCGATGCGCTGGTCGAGCCAGCGGGCGTTCTGGACGACCTCTTCTTCGGGCTCGTCGCTGCGGACGGTGTAGTGGCGTCCGCGGAGCGTGATGGTGACCGGCATGGCTGCTCCAGGTGTTCTCGGTCCAGCGGGTCGACCCATAACCCGGTCGGAAGCAGGGAGGTGCGCGGGGTTCGGCGGGACGCGGTGTCCACCACGGATCAGCCGCTCAGGAGCGCCTCGGCGAAGCCCTCGGCGTCGAAGGGCCGCAGGTCGTCGACCTGCTCGCCCACGCCCACGAACTTGACCGGCACGCCGGTCTCGGCGCGCACCGCGACCACCACGCCGCCCTTGGCGGTGCCGTCGAGCTTGGTGAGCACGATGCCCGTGACCCCCACGACCTCGCCGAAGACCCGGGCCTGGGACAGGGCGTTCTGGCCGATGGTGGCGTCGAGCACGAGCAACACCTCGTGGGGCGCCCCGGGCACGGCCTTGCCGATGACCCGGGTGACCTTGCCGAGCTGGTCCATCAGGGGCTTGCGGCTCTGCAGTCGCCCGGCGGTGTCGCAGATGACCACATCGTGGCCGCGGGCCTTGGCGGCCTGGAGCGTGTCGAAGAGCACGGCCGCGGGATCGGCGCCCTCGGCGTGGGCGACGATGTCGGCGCTGGCCCGATCGGCCCAGATGCGAAGCTGCTCGATGGCGCCCGCGCGGAAGGTGTCACCGGCACCCAGCATGACCTTGTGGCCCGCCGCGGTGAAGCGGGCGGCCAGCTTGCCGATGGTGGTGGTCTTGCCGCCGCCGTTGACGCCCACGACCAGGATGACCAGTGGCCCGTCTTCTGGCACGGGCGGCAGCTCGGTGCGGTCGTCGGCGAGCATGGCGTGGATGTGCTGCTGCAGCCGGCCTCGCAGCTCGCCAGGCTCGGTGATGCCGTCGCGCTTCACGTCCTCGCGCAGCGCCGCGACCAGCTTGCCGGCCGCGCCGACGCCCACGTCCGCCAGGATCAAGGCATCCTCGAGCTCCTCGAAGAGCGCATCGTCGATGGCGCTGCGGGAGAAGACCCCGGCCAGGCGACCACCGAGGGCCTCGCGGGTGCGGGCCAGGCCGTGGGCCAGGCGCTGCAAGATGGTCGGCGCGGCGGGCTCGGGCTCGGGCTCGGGCTCGGGCTCGGTCGCGAGCTCGGCCGGGAGCTCGACGGTCTCCACCTCGCTGGGGCGCGGGCGCTCCTCGGTCTCCGCGGCGCCGTCCACCCCGTCGTCCACAGGTGCGCCCCCGCGGCGCCCGAGCAGCCAGCCGCCGAGGGCCGCGACGAGCACCACGACGCCGACGCCGATGGGGATGAGGGGTTGCTCCACCAGGGTCTGGATGAGCTGTTCCATGCTGCCTCACGGGGTTGGGGGCCACCCCTATCTCGCCGAGGCGCACGCGTGTACGGCTAGTGCACCCGCACGGTGACGAGCTTGGACACGCCGGCATCCTGCATAGTGACGCCGTAGAGGGTGTCCGCGCACTCGATGGTCTTCTTGTTGTGCGTGATGACGATGAACTGGGACTCCCGCGCCATGTCCCGCAGCAGATCGTTGAAGCGCGCGCCGTTGCCCTCGTCCAGGGGGGCGTCCACCTCGTCGAGGATGCAGAAGGGGGACGGGCGCACGCGGAACAGGGCGAAGACCAGGGCGATGGCCACCAGGGCCTTCTCTCCACCGGACAGCAGGGTCAGGTTGCGCAGGCGCTTGCCCGGCGGCTGGGCCAGGATGTCCACGCCGGTCTCGAGCAGGTCCTCTTCGTCGGTGAGGACCAGGCTGGCCTTGCCGCCCTGGGAGAGCCGCTCGTAGAGGGTGTCGAAGTGGCCGTTGACCTCGTCGAAGGCTGCCCGGAAGCGCTCGCGGCAGGTGCGGTTGATGCGCGCCAGCGCCCCGCGGATCTCGGCCACCGAGGCCTCGAGGTCCGTGCGCTGGGCCATGAGCTCCTCGTGCCGGGCCTGCAGCTCGAGGTACTCGTCCACGGCGGTCAGGTTCACGTCGCCCAGGTTGTCGATGCGCTTGCGGGTGCGCTCGACCCGCTCGCTCCACTCCTGGATGTAGTCAGCGTCGTCCAGGTGCCGGGGCTGGATGACCAGGATGTCCACCTGGGGCAGGCGATGCAGCTCGAGGGGTAGGCGGGCTTCGTCCTCGAGGCCGTGGTGGATGACCAGCTGGCCGTTCTTCTCGAGCCGATCGAGCTGTCCGGGCAGCGACATGCCGAGATCGGCCTCGGCCTGCTTCTTGAGCACATCGATGCGGGTCCGGGTGTCCTGCAGCTCGAGCTCGAGACGCTGCAGGGCCGTGGCGGCCTCCTGCCGGGCGTCGCGGGCTTCGGTCAGCTTGTCCTCACAGCGGGTGACCCGCCGCCGGGCCTCCACCAGGTTGCGACGCTCGTGGGCGAGCTTGCCGGAGACCTCGTCCTGCTTGGCCGCCACCTCGACGATGGACTTCTCGGTGTCGACGACCTGGGTGCCCAGCTCAGCCTGGCGCGCGGCGATGCGCCCGGACTCCTCCTGGGCTCTCACGACCACCTCGCTGGCCTGCTCGAGGGCCCGGGCCGCCGCGTCCCGGGCCTGGCGGGCGGTCTCGACCCGGCCGTTCACCGCCACCAGCTCCTCGCGCAGCCGCCCCTGCTCGGCCGCGGCCGCGGCGTGCTCCTGGGCCACGCTCCTGGCCGCGGCTTCGGCGCTGGCGAGGGCCTCGGCCGCGGCGGTGGCCTCGCGCTCGGCGCCCTTGACCGCCTCCTTCGCTGCGGCCAGCTCGCCCTCGAGGCTCTCGGCGCGGCCCTGCTGCTGCCCGGCGCGCTGCTCGAGGTCCCGCAGCAGGCGCTGGTGGCGCTGCTCGGCTTCGGTGGCCGCCCGGAGGCGATGGGTGATGCCCGTGGCCTCGAGCTCGGCCCGGCGGTGCTCCCGCCCGGCGTCATCGAGGACCTTGCGCTGAGCGTCGCGCCGGCCCCGGGCCTCGTCGCTGGCCTCGCGGGCCTGGCTCCGGGTCGCCTTGGCCTCGTCGAGCTGGGCGCGCAGCCGATCCACCTCGGCGCGGGCGTCCCGCAGGGCCTTGCGGCGACCCAACACGCCGGTGGACGCACCACCGCCGCGGCCGACGCGCACCAGGCCGGGCGGGGTCACCAGCACTCCGCCTGGGGTCACCGCGGAGGAACCACCGGCCGCGCGGGCCAGGGCCTGGTCCAGATCGTCCACCCGGGCGCAGTCACCGAGCAGGGTCGCCAGGGCCCGCCGAGCGCGCTCGGTGCCCCCCACCGCAGCGGCCAGGCCCTGTGTGGGCTCGGGGGCGTCGGAGCCCGACAGCAGGATCCAGGCCGCCCCGCCTTCGGCCGCAGCCACCGCGTCGCGGAGCTGATCGGCGCTGGAGACCACCACGGCGTCGATGCGGTCTCCGAGGGCGGCCCCGAGGTCCTGGATGAGCTCCTCGGGGACCTCGAGCTCCTCGGCCACGGCGAAGGCGCTGTCCACCCGCCCCAGCACCCGCCGGGAGGCGTCGGTCAGGCCCTCGTGGCGGCTGTGCAGATCCTCGAGGGAGTCGGCGCGGGCGCGGACCCGGGTGTGCTCCCGCTCCACGTCGAGGAAGGCGCGCTCGGCGCCGGCGCGGGCCAGCTGGGCCTTCTCGAGGGCGGCGTCGAAGCTGGCCAGCTCGTTGCGGGCGTCCTGCAGGGACCGCTGGGTGGCGGCCATGCGCTCGCGGCCCTGCTCGCGGAGGGACTCGGCCTCCATCCGGGCCTTGGTCAGGCGCTCCGCGTCGGTGCGCACGGTGTCCAGCTCACGGGCCTGTCCCTGCAGGTCCTCGCGCAGCTGCCGGTCCTGTCGCACGAGGCTGTCGCAGCGGGCCTTGGCCCGCTCGAGGGCCCCCCGGTGCTCCACGTGCTCCCGCCGCCGCTGCTCGCGCTTGGTCCTCTGGGCGTCCAGCCGCTCGGAGACGGCGCGGGTGCGCGCGATCTGCTCGTCCACCGCGGCCTGGGCCACGGACACCGACGCCTCGCTGCTCGCCACGCGCTGGTGGCAGCGCTCGAGCTCACCCTCGACCTGGCGGATCCTCACCCCGGCCTGCTCGACCTCGGTGGCGAGGCGCTGGGAGCGCTCCTCGAGGTCCCGCCGCTCGCGATCCTGGTACTGCCGCGCCGACTCGAGCTCCCGTCGGGTGGCCTCGAGCTCGGCGAGGCGGTCCCGCAGGCCGCCCACCACATGCTCCGCCACGCCCGCCTGCTCCCGGTCCCGCCGCAGATCCGAGCCGGCCCGCTGCTCGGCCCGCTCCCGCTGCTGGAGCTCGAGCTGAGCTTGGCGGCGATCCCGGCTCAGGGCCCGGCGGTCCGCCATCAGGCCGCTGTAGCGGGCCACAGCCAGCAGCAGGGTGCCCTGACGGGCGATGGCCCGCAGCCGGCGGAAGCGGGCCGCGCGGTCCACCTGCTTGCCCACCTGCTCGAGGCGCTGCTCGAGCTCCTCGACCACATGGACGGAGCGCTCGAGGTTCTGCAGGGTGGCGTCCAGGCGGCTGAGGGTCTCGGAGCGACGGGCCTTGAAGCGGGAGGTGCCGGCGGCCTCTTCCACCAGTCCCCGCCGGTCCTGGGGGCTGGCCACGATGACGGCGCCGATGCGTCCCTGCTCGATGAAGCTGTAGAACTTGCTGCCGACGCCGGTGTCGAGGAAGAGCTCGTGCACGTCCCGCAGGCGCACGCGCTGCTGGTTGATGCGGTACTCCGACCCCCGCTCGCGGGTGAGCTTGCGGGTGATCTGCACCTCGTCGAAGCGGGCCCACTCACCGGAGAACGGGCGTTCCCCCGCCGTGAAGGTGACGGTGACCTGGGCGATGTTCATGGGCGCGCGCGCGTCGGAGCCGTTGAAGACCACGTCCTCCATGGCCGAGCCGCGCAGCTCCCGCGGAGACTGCTCGCCGATGCACCACTTCATGGCGTCCAGGACATTGGACTTGCCGCAGCCGTTGGGGCCCACCACCCCGGAGATGCCTTCGCTGAAATGGAACACGACCCGGTCCGGGAAGGACTTGAAGCCGTGGATCTCCATCTTGCGGATGTGCATCGTGCGTCGGGGTGCGGGTTTCAGCGTCTGCCAAGGGCCACTGCATCCATGTATACCGAACCGCGCTTCGCGATGGAACGAAGGCGCGCAATAAAGCCTGCGACGAGGCGTAGACCGAGGGCACACGATCCCTCTCCGGAGCACGAGTCGCCATGGTCCCCGCTGTCCGTGAATCCACCGCCATCGACCGCCCCCGCCGTGACGTCATCACGGCGTACGTCCTGCTCGTCCCCTGCCTGTTCGGCCTGTCCGGGCTGCACCGGTTCTACCTCGGCCGCTGGGTCTCCGGCCTGGTCTGGCTGGTGACCGGCGGCCTGTGCGGCGTCGGCAGCATCATCGACATGGTGATGATGCCCCGCATGGTGGACGACCACAACCGGGGCGCCCACGGCTGGTAGGAAGCTGTCAGCTCTCAGCTGACGGCTGAACGCTCAGATGACGCGGAGCTTCTTGGCGACGCTCTGCATGATCTCGAGGGCGCGATCGAGGTGGGCCTTGTCGTGGCTCGCCATGACCGAGGTCCGCAGCATCGCCATGTCCCGGGGGACGGCGGGGTGCACGACCGGGTTGACGTAGACGCCGGCGTCCAGCAGCTGCTTGCCCATCATGATGGCCTTGAGGTCGTCGCCGATGATGACCGGGACGATGGGGGAGGCCGAGGCGCCGGTGCGGAAGCCCAGCTCGTTGAGGCCGAGGCGCCAGTACTCTGCGTTCTCGTTCACCCTCGCGACACGCCAGGGCTCGGCCAGCATGATGTCCAGCGCCGTGGAGGCGGCCGCCACGGAGGCGGGGGGCAGGGAGGCCGAGAAGACCATGGGACGCCCGAAGAAGCGCATCCAGTCGATGACGTCGGCCGGGCCGGCGACCCAGCCACCGATGGAGGCCAGGCTCTTGGAGAAGGTGCCGCAGATCAGGTCGGCCGCGCCGTGCATCCCGAAGTGCTCCTCGGTGCCGCGGCCGGTGGCGCCGAGCACGCCCAGGGCGTGGGCGTCGTCCACGCAGAGGCGGGCGTCGTACTTGCGACAGCGCTCCACGATCCAGGGCAGGGGCAGGATGTCACCCTCCATGGAGTACAGGCCGTCCACCATGACCAGGGTGGCCTCGCCGCGGTCCTTGGCCCGCTGGAGGGTGCGCTCGAGGTCGTCGGGGTCGTTGTGCTGGAAGCGGTCCACCCGCGCCTTGCTGGTGCGGGCGCCGTCCTGGATGGAGGCGTGGGCCTGCCAGTCCACGACGACACAGGTGCCCTCGGCGCCCAGGGCCGTGAGGATGCCGAGGTTGGCCTGGTAGCCGGTGGTGAAGACCAGCGCGTCTTCGCGCCCGTGGAGCTCGGCGATCTTGCGCTCGAGGGCCACGTGGTGGGTGGTGGTGCCGTTGAGCAGCCGCGAGCCCGTGAGGCTGGGGCCCTGCTCCCGCACGGCCTCGATGGCCGCGTCGCGCACCCGCTGATCCGTGGTGAGCCCCAGGTAGTTGTTCGAGCCGAGCATCACACACTCGCTGCCCTCGATCACACAGGTCGGCCCCTCGTTCCGGGTCAGCTCCCGGAAGTAGGGCATCACGCCCATGGCCCGGACCTGCTTGGGCACGGCGAAGCGCTTCGCGGGGGTGAAGACGTCGGTGATGCGCGCCTTCTTCTTCTTGCCGATGTGGGGGTTGACGTTGCTGCCGCCGGTGACGCTCATGGCTCACTCCTGGTCTTCGGCCCCCACGCCGCGCAGGCGTGCTGAGCCGGTCCTCTGGACGGGATCGGGTGCGTGTTCCGTGACGTTTGTACCGTCACCGGGCGGCAGCGTCAAGGATGCCGGACCACGAAAACCGGCGTTCATGCTCCATTTTGACTGACCAGTCAGTTTATATGGGGGCGGGTACAGCAAACTGACCGGTCAGTTTGCCAACTCGAGCCCCCACGAGGGGCACACTAGCCGATGAGGATCCCCGCGATCGTCCCGGTCATGAAGGCGGCCAGGCTGCCGCCGATCATCGCCCGCAGCCCGAGCTCCGCCAGATCGCGCATCCGCTCCGGCGCGATCCCTCCGATGCCCCCCAGCTGGATGCCGATGGAGGCGAAGTTGGCGAAGCCGCACAGGGCGTAGCTGGCGATGACCGCCGAACGCTGGCTCAGCACCGGGTTGGCGCTGTTGATCAGATCACCCAGGTGGATGTAGGCGATGAACTCGGTCAGCACGATCTTCTCGCCCAGCAGCGTGCCCACGATGCCGGCCTCGGCCCAGGGCACGCCCATGGCGAAGGCGATGGGGCTGAACAACCAGCCGAGGATCTTGGACAGGCTCAAGGGATCGCAGCTGTCCATGAACCAGCCCAGGGCCACGCCGTCCGCGCAGAAACCGATGGGAATCCAGGTGAGCATCCAGTCGATCATGGCGATCAAGCCCACGAAGGCGATGAGCATGGCCGCCACGTTGATGGCCAGGGCCATGCCCTCCTTGGCTCCCCGGGCGGCGGCCTCGATGACGTTGCCGTCCACCTTCTCCACCGCGATGCTGGCCCCACCCGCCGTGGCGCTCTGCTCCCGCTCGGGGAACATCACCTTGGAGATGGCCAGGGCCGCTGGCGCGCTCATGATCGAGGCGGTGACCAGGTGGCCGGCGATGCCGGGGATGTCCTTGAGGAACCCCACGTAGGCGGCCATCACCCCCCCCGCGACCGTGGCGAAGCCGCCGGTCATCACCGCGTGCAGCTCGGACCGGGTCATCTTGCCGATGAAGGGTGCGACCACCAGGGGGGCCTCGGTCTGGCCCACGAAGATGTTGGCCGCGGCGCTCAGGCTCTCGGCCCCGCTCACGCCCATGGTGCGCTGCATGACCCAGGCCAGCCCCACCACGATCCGCTGCATGATGCCCAGGTGGTAGAGGATGGCCATCAGGCTCGAGAAGAAGATGATGGTGGGGAGGATCCAGAACGCGAAGGTCTTGACCGGCGGCGAGATGCGCCCGATGAAGGTCTCCGGCTCGCCCGTGGGCCCGAGGATCTGGTGCAGCTCGGTGGTCTGGAAGACGAAGTCCGCGCCGGCCTCCGAGAAGGACAGCAGCCGCTTCACGCCACCATCGACCACCACGAAGAAGAAGTCCGACAGGCCCGGCGAGAGCACGATGATGCCCAGGATGAGCTGGAGCGCCACGCCCCAGATCACCGGCCGCCAGCGCACGTTCCAGCGATCCACGGACATCAGCCAGGCCAGGCCGATCATCACGAAGATGCCGGTGAAGGACAGGCCCCTGGCGAGGAGGCTGACGTCTCCCTCGATGAAGTTGCCGGCCGCCATGGCCGGGACGGGGAGGAGCAGCAGCGCGAGCAGGAGTGCAGGCATGGACGGGCCCTCGGGGATCGCCTGCCTGCTATCCGCTTTTACGCCTCGACGGTCTCCAGAACCAGCGGCACGGCCTCAGCGGGGCCATCTCCGATGACGAAGGCCCGCCGGGTCAGGGCCTGGGCCTGCTCGAGGCCGCGCTGGGCGTGGTGGATCTCGGCCAGCACGTCCCCCGCGGCGACGGCGTCACCGCGCTTCTTGCGCAGCACCAGCCCGACCCCGGGGTGGATGGGCTCGTCCGCGCGCTCGCGGCCGGCGCCCAGGCCGAAGGCGGCCATGGCGATGTCCATGGCGTCCAGCTGCTCGACCACGCCGCTGCGATCGGCCACGAGCTCGGTGACCCTGGCCCCCATGGCCATGCGCTCGTAGTCCTCGAGGGCCGAGACGTCGCCGTGGTGGGCTTCGGTCATGCGGCAGAAGATGTCCCAGGCCGCGCCGGAGCGGAGCAGGTCGGCCGCCCGGGGATCGCCGGCCAGGGCCACGGTGATGTCGAAGAGGTCCTGGGGGCCGCCGCCCTTGAGGGCCTCGACGGACTCCCGCACCTCGAGGGCGTTGCCCACGGTCAGACCCAAGGGCTGGGACATGTCGGTGAGCAGGGCCCGGGTGCGCACGCCGCAGCCGTTGCCGACGCGCACCAGGCTGGTCGCCAGGGTGCGGGCCTGCTCGAGGTCCTTCATGAACGCGCCGGAGCCCACCTTGACGTCGAGCACCAGGGCGTCGATGCCCTCGGCCACCTTCTTGGAGAGGATGGAGGCGGTGATCAGCGCCACCGACGGGACCGTGCAGACCTCGTTGCGCAGGGCGTAGAGCAGCTTGTCGGCGGGGGCGACCTCGCCGGTCTGGCCGTTCATGAAGAAGCCCACGTCCGCCAGCACGGTGCGCAGCTGGGTGGCGGGCAGATCGGTGCGGAAGCCCGGGATGGCCTCGAGCTTGTCCAGGGTGCCGCCGGTGTGTCCCAGGCCGCGGCCGGAGACCATGGGGACCCGCTTGCCCAGGGCCACCAGCAGGGGCGCCAGGACCAGGGAGACCTTGTCACCGACACCGCCGGTGCTGTGCTTGTCGACGAAGGGGCCCTCGAGGCCGTCCCAGCTCAGGCGATCACCCGAGTCCACCATGGCGTGGGTCAGCGCGACCTTCTCGTCGTCGTCGAGGCCCTGCACGAAGGCGAAGGCCAGCCAGGCGGCGACCTGGGACCGGCTGATGTCGCCCGCGGTCAGCGCGCGCACGAAGGCGCCGATCTGCTCGGGGCTGTGGACGCCGCCGTCGCGCTTGGTCTCGAGGAAGGGATGGATGGCAAAAGGCATGGTCGCTCCGTGTCAGCTGCGCGCGGCTTCCAGCATACCCAGGAAGCTCTGGCCGGCGTCGAGGGGGCCGACGCCGAGGTGCTCCGCCACCGTAGCGCCCACGTCGGCCAGGGAGCCGCGCTGGCCGAGCGCGACGCCGGCGACGCCGGGCAGGACGGCCAGCACCGGGACGTACTCCCGGGTGTGGTCCGAGCCGGGGTGACAGGGGTCGTTGCCGTGATCGGCGGTGATGATCATGATGTCGTCGGGCCCCATGCCCGCCAGCAGCTCAGGCAGCCGCAGATCGAAGGCCTCGAGGCCGCCGGCGTAGCCCACGGGATCCCGGCGGTGGCCCCAGAGCATGTCGAAGTCCACCAGGTTGGCGAAGATCAGGCCGCCTTCCTGGGCCCGCAAGGCCTCGAGGGTGGCGTCGACGACGGCCATGTTGTTGCCGGCCTTGACGGCTCGGGAGAAGCCGCGCCCGCCGTAGAGGTTCTTCACCTTGCCCACCGAGGTGACCGGCTGACCGGCCGCCAGCAGGCGGTCGAGCACCGTGTCGGCGTCGGGCTGCAGGGCGAAGTCCTTGCGGTTCTCGGTGCGCTGGAAGGCTCCGGGCTGGCCCACGAAGGGGCGGGCGATGACCCGGGCGACCTGGTGGGGCTCGACGATGGCGAAGGCCTGCTCGCACATGGCGTAGAGCTGGTCGAGGGGGATGATCTCTTCGTGAGCCGCGATCTGGAAGACCGAGTCCGCCGAGGTGTAGACGATGGGCAGGCCCGTGGCCATGTGCTCGGCGCCGAGGTCCTCGATGATGACGGTGCCCGAGGCGGCGTAGTTGCCCAGGCTGCCCCGGCCGATGGCGGCGTGGAAGGCGTCCATGATGGCCGGAGGGAAGCCGTCGTGGAAGAAGCCGAAGGGCAGGGTCCGGACCAGGCCCGCCAGCTCCCAGTGGCCGGTGACGCTGTCCTTGCCCGGGGACGCCAGGGGCGCGCGGCCCCAGCCGGCGCCGGGGGCGTCCACCGGCGGCACGCCCGCCACGGCGTGGATGTTGCCCAGGCCCAGGGCCTGCAGGTTGGGGATGTCCAGTCCGCCCACGTGGGCGGCGCAGTGGCCGAGGGTGTCGGAGCCGGCGTCGCCCCACTCGGCGGCGTCGGGCATCGCGCCCACGCCGACGGAGTCGAGCACGATGATGATGGCACGGTTCATGGTCACTCCACGCTCCACGGTAGTGCGCGACGTTGTGCCGCGGCGCCAGCGGCGCCGTCTGCACGAACGACGCGGCGCGAAGCCGCCGAAGGTCGGCTTCGTGCTCTAGTAAGACCCGGTCCCCGCCCCGCCAGTGACGATGGCCACACTGGCGGACGCTCCCACGCGGGTCGCGCCCGCGGAGACCAGCGCCTTGATGTCAGAGGCGGTCCGCACGCCGCCGGAGGCCTTGATGCCCATGGTGGGGCCGACCACCGCGCGGATCAGGGCGATGTCTTCGACCTTGGCGCCACCACCGCCGAAGCCGGTGGAGGTCTTGACGAAGGCAGCACCGCCGGCCTTGCACAGGGCCGAGGCGGCGACCTTCTCGTCGCGGTCGAGCATGGAGGTCTCGATGATGACCTTCACCGGGCGACCCTGGGCGGCCGCCACGACCTGGCGGATGTCCTCGAGCGCGGTGTCGTAGTCGCCGCTCTTGAGGGCGCCGATGTTGAGCACCATGTCGATCTCGGCCGCGCCCGCGGTGATGGCGTGGCGGGTCTCGTCGGCCTTGCCCTGGATGCTCATGGCCCCCAGGGGGAAGCCGACCACGCAGATGGGCATCACACCGGAGCCGTCGAGCAGCCGCGCCACGATGCCGATCCACGTGGTGTTCACGCAGACCGACGCGAAGCGGTACTTGCGGGCTTCGGCGCAGACCCGCTCGATGTCCTTGCGGGTCGAGGTGGGCTTGAGCAGGGTGTGGTCGATGAGCCGCGCCAGATCGCTGGGGGGCGCGGACTGCAGCGGCTCCGCCCCGGACAGGCCGAGGCGATCGCAGCCGCTGGTCAGGGCCAGGCGGGCGGCGGACTCGTCCTGCCAGGTGCCGCGCACCTCGGGCAGGGGTGGGGCTTGCTCTTCCTGGATGCGCTCGCGCACCCGCTGGACAATGCGATCGACCACGACGTCGAGATCGGAACTCATGGCGTTACCTCGGGCTGGGGGCAACCTATTCCGGGGGCTGTCAGGGAGCACACGCACAGTGGAGAGGGAAGCGGATGCGATCCCGGTTAGTTGAAGGGGAAACCCCGCTCAGGAGGTCCCATGCTCTCTCTGCTGCTCGTCACCACCGCCCTCGCTGGCTGGACCGTCACCGCCGAGGACAACGACTGCACCTTCTACAAGGGCGAGCCCGAGGGCGAGGTCGTGCCCCTGCGCGCCGAGTGCGACTGGGCCATCCCCCCCGCGAAGCTCCAGGGCCTGATCGCGAAGATCGACGACCACAACCTCTACTTCTCATCCGTCTCCGTGAGCCGGGTGGTGGCGTCCAACGGGGGCGAGCACAACGTCTACCAGGTCCACGTGGCCACGGGCATCTCGGACCGCGAGGCCATGCTCATCTACGCCGACGAGCCCATCGACGGCGGCCACCGCTACACCTGGCGGGTCAACCCCGACCAGACCGGCATCACCGGCGAAAAGGTCCGCCTGGCCGAAGACGCCGGCAAGTGGGAGATCACCGCGGGCGCCGGCGGGGGCAGCCACGTGGTCTACGAGCTGCGCTACGACGCGGGCGGCTCGGTGCCAGGCTTCGTGGTGCGCTGGTTCCAGGGCTCGGGCGTGCGCACCCTGGTGGGTGAGCTCCGCAGCTACGCCGAAGAGAACTAGCGGCTAGTCTTCCTCGAGCAGCTCCAGCAGCTCGTCGTCGCGCCCCAGGAACTCGACGGGGTCGCTCTCCCCCACCTCGTCCATGATGTTGCCGATGCCGCGGTCGCCGGCCTCGGGCAGGGTGGGGTCGCAGAACAGGATGTACCAGTCCTTGGTCATCCGGGACTCGGTCCAGACCCACTCGGCGAAGGCCGGCAGAGACTCGTCCTTCTCGATCTCTCGCAGCTGCGGCACCGCGGCGCCCTGGCGCACGCACTCGCGGAAGCGACGCTCGCGATCGTAGGTGAGCGCGGCCTCGACGGTCCCGCGACACTTCTCGATCTTGTTGCGGGAGCCCTTCTCACAGATCTCCAGCATGGCGCTGGCCTTGAACTCGTCCCACTTGACCACCATGGTCTCGTTCTTGGCCTGGCGGGCCTCGGCGCGGGCCACGGAGACCTCTTCGACGGCGAGCTCGAGCTTCTCGACCAGCTCCTCGCGCTCCTGCTCGGCGGCGGTCAGGGCGTTCTCGAGCTGGGCCAGCTCTTCCTTGCGCTGCTCGAGCTCCTTGCGGAGGGCGTGGTTCTGCCGGGCCTTGATCTCGAGGTTCGCGATCTCGGACTGCTTGTCCTCGATCTCGGTGCGCAGGTTCTCCACCCGCTCCTGGGCGTTGATGAGCATGTCGCGCTCGGAGCCCTCGAGGGGCTCGCAGTGCTCGTAGAGCGCCTGGTACTCGCCCTCGACCTCGCGCAGCCGCAGCAGCAGGTCGTCGGGGCTCATGCCCAGCCGCTCGAGCTGCTCGGTCTCGTAGGCGTGCTGTCCGATGAACCAGCCCGTGACGCCGCCGATGACGACCGCGAAGACGGCGACGACCACCAGCACGATGACGACCTGCACGATGGAGAGGACGGACCTCGACATGGGATCTCCTGCATGAGCGAGATGGGCCGTGTAGCGCGCTTTCGGGCTGCAGGAAAGCCCCGGATCTCAGCTGGGCGACCCCGACCCGTCGAGCCAGGCGTGCAGCGCGGTGAGGAAGGCCGCACCCTGCTCGTCCTCATCGATGAACCGGATCATCGCCGCGAGCCGGTCCATGGCGGCGGGGGTCAGGCTGTGCTCCATGGCGCAGGCCACAGGCTGGGCCTGGTCGGCGGGCATCCGCAGCACATCCTCGAAGAGCCGCTCGAGCAGGCGGTGGCGGTCGTGGACCCGGCGGGCCACCCGCTCCCCCAGGGGCGTGAGCCCGATGTGCTCGCGCTGGGCGTAGTCCACCAGCCCCATGGCCGCGAGGCGCTTGAGCGCCGGAGAGACCGAGCCCGCCTTCACCCCGCGGGCCTCGGCGATGTCGCGCACCCGCGCCTCCCGTCGATCCCGGAGCAGCTCGTAGATGGTCTCGAGGTAGTCCTCGAGGGAGCGGCTGAGCTGCGGCGCCGGAGGGGGAGTGGCCATGCACGCCCCGTAACCGCCCGGCTCGGGACCTGGATCGCGCAGCCCTGGCCCTCGTCAGCTCCGGTACAGGGAGCTGCGCCGGTCCTCGAGCACGTGGTTGCTCGGGGTGATCCACTTGGCGTCGGCGCGGGCCGGATCGATCTCGAACACACCGTCGGCCTCGCCCCGCTCCGGCGCGACCACGGGCCGGGTGCCGTCGGGGCAGGCCACCTGGCTGCGCCCGGTGAAGCTCAGGGGCACGCCGTCGCCGCGATCGTCGGTGCCGACACGGTTGGCGGTCACCACGAAGACCTGGTTCTCGAGGCAGCGGGTGACCATGGCGTTCTGGGCGTGGGGCAGGACCAGGTTGGAGGGGTGCGCGATGAGCTGGGCGCCGGCCAGGGCCAGGCTGCGGGCGGCCTCGGGGAAGCACCAGTCGAAGCACACCAGCACACCCAGGCGCAGGGGGCCGAGGTCGAAGACGGGGAAGCCGAGGTCGCCGGGGAGGAACCAGCGCTTCTCCTCGTGGAACAGGTGGACCTTGCGGTAGACCCCGACCAGGCCGTCCGGGCCCACCACGAAGGCGCTGTTGAAGACGCCCTCGGGCGCGCGCTCCGCGAAGCCGCCCACCACCCAGCGTCCCCGGGCGCTGCAGTGGGCGTGGATCGCCGCGACCGTGGGGC
Organism: uncultured Enterobacterales bacterium; assembly: GCA_964481655.1. Lineage (GTDB taxonomy): Bacteria > Myxococcota_A > UBA796 > UBA796 > JAFGLY01 > CALDOK01. The sequence goes on from CAYZVO010000009.1 coordinate 70,390, forward strand.
CATCGGCGGGCTCGGCCAGGCTGGCGAGCTCCTGTGCGCTGGTGAAGCGATAGCCGGTCGTGAACAGCTCCGGAAGAACCAGGAGATCGCCGGGGGCCTGCTCGAGCTGTGCGAGGGCCCGCTCCCGGTTCGTCTGCACGCGCCCGAAGCGCGGCTCGGTCTGGACGAAGCCTACCTGCATGCTCTCTCCACTCTTCTTTGTCACAGCTTGTCGGGTTTTCGATTTCGACAGGCTCGAGGGTCCGGTAGAATAGCCAGGTGATCGCGACGCAGCCGCCTGGCCACGGCTGCGTCCACCCAGGAGCCTCCATGATCCGACCGCTCACCTTGTCCACCGCTCTGCTCTTCGCGCTGGCGTGCAACCCCAACAGCATCGTCCCCAAGGACGACACCGGGCTCCCCCCGGACGGCGACGCGGACACCGACACCGACGCGGACACCGACACCGACACCGACACCGACCTGCCCCCCACGGACGAGGACGGTGACGGCTGGTGGTCCGACGAAGACTGCGACGACACGGATCCCGAGATCAACCCCGACGCCACCGAGGTCGACGACGGCGTGGACAACGACTGCGACGAGTGGATCGACGAGCTGGAGGTCTGCGACGACGGCGTGGCCCCCTGGCAGGAGATCCAGGTCGCCATCGACGCCGCGGTCGACGGCGAGGTGGTCCAGATCTGCCCCGGCACCTGGTACGAGAACCTCAGCATCCGCTCGAAGGCCATCACGGTGGCCTCCATGGAGGGCCCCGACACCACCATCGTCGACGGCTCCGGCGCCACCGTCCTGTCGGTGGCCAGCGTCTCCGGCGCGGGCGCATCGGTCCAGGGCCTGACCTTCACCAACGGCGCGGCCTCCCAGTACGGCGGCGGCATCGCCTGCAACCAGGCCACCCTCGAGCTGATCGACAACGTGGTCAGCGACTGCGAGGCGCCCACCGGCGCCGGCATGGTGGCCTCTGGCTGCACGCTGGCCATGCAGGCCAACAGCTTCGAGGACAACGTGGCCACCACCGCGGGTGGCGGCGCCTATCTCTACCAGTCCAGCGGCGACGTGATCGGCAACCTCTTCCAAGGCAACAGCGCCAACAACGGCGGCGGCCTGTACGTCCAGGGCAACGGCCTGACCCTCGCCGAGAACGAGCTCCGCAGCAACGAGGCCCTGTTCAACGACCAGGAGACCGCCTTCGGCGGCGGCCTGTTCATGTACGGCGACTCCCCCGTCACCGACAACGAGTTCATCGAGAACCACTCCGAGGACGACGGCGGCGCGGCGTACATGTACTACAGCACCGGCGACTTCACCGGGAACCTCGTGCAGGGCAACACCTGCGGAAACGACGGCGCCGGCGTGCACATCCAGGTGGGCGGCAACCTCATCCAGGACAACGTCTTCGAGGGCAACGACGCCGCCGACGACGCCGGCGGCCTGCGCATCTACTACGGCTACGCCGACGTCATCACCAACTGGTTCTACGACAACTCCGCCAACGACGACGGCGGCGGCCTCAAGGCCTCCCACTCCCACAACAACCTGTTCCGGGACCTGTACTTCGAGGGCAACAGCGCCGGTGACGCCGGCGGCGGCTTCGAGCTCGACAACGAGACCTCCCCCACCTCCGAGTGCACCTTCATCGACAACTCGGCCCACCGTGGCGGCGGGCTGCACGCCTGGCGCAACGAGCAGAACAACACCGTCAGCGACCTGTACTTCGAGGGCAACAGCGCCGAGGACTGCGGCGCCGGCATCCAGGCCGACAACCAGCTGTACGTCTTCACCGTGAAGAACTCCGTGTTCACCGACAACTGGGCCGACGACGGCGCCGCCATCTGCGGTGACGAGTTCTGGTGGGACGCCGACGACGACGACAAGGCCGACACCAGCTACCGCTCCGTCTTCCAGCTCGAGAACCTGACCATCTACGGCAACGAGTCCGCCGACGACGGCGCCCTGTACTTCCGCATCTCCGACGTCAACATGGTCAACGTGGTCATCACCGACCACGAGGGCCCGGGCGCGGCGGGCATCGCCGCCAAGCAGGAGTCCCACGTCACGGTGATGAACTCCGTGATCTCCGACACCACCGGCGGACCGGTGCTGTACGCCGAGGAAGAGTCCACCTACGACGTCTCCTACAGCCTCTTCCACGACAACGAGGGCGATCTGGCCAGCGGGGCCGACGAGCCCACCACCGCCGACGGCAACCTCTTCGAGGACCCCGACTTCGCCGACGCCGCGGGCGGCGACCTCAGCCTGGACGCCTCGAGCCCCTGCATCGACGCTGGCAACCCCGCCCGCGCGTACAACGACGTGGACGGCTCACGCAACGACATCGGAGCCTACGGCGGGCCCGGGGGGGCATGGTGAGTATACGAGGCTGACTCGGGCTTCCACGAGTAGTGGACGAGCGCCTCGCCAGGTGAGAGTTCGATCTTGTCGATCATTGCCGCCACCGCGCGGCGGCGTTCGGCCATCTCCCGGGCGTGCCAGCGACGTTGCAGTCCTTCGCGGAACGCATCGATGTCCACGTCCTCGGGACGCTGGACTGCCACCGCTACGGGCAGTGCCATCAGGCGTTCCCCGACCGCACCACATTCCGTGCGAATTGACTCCATTTGGGACCGCGCCTCTGCGAGCGTGAAGACCTCGTCCGCCACCGCACGGACCAGCTTTTCGCGCTTCTTGTCGAGCACTTCAAGCCGCGCCTCCAGTTCCTGACGCTCCCGGTCGATGTCCAGTTGGGCAGTGCTGTCAGTGGAAGCGAGGGTATCCCTGACAATGGCTGACAGGGCATCGCCTGTCAGCACCTCGCTTTCGATGCGATCCGTGATGAGGCCGTCGAGATGGTCCACACGGGTTGTGATGCCGCGGCAAGACTCGCGGTTGTCCATGCGGTTGCTGCAAGCGTAGTAGTAGTGCCAGCCCGATTTCGCGGAGCCACCGCGGTTGACGCGCATGCGGCCATGGCACACGCCGCAGATGAGCACCTGGGTCAAGAGGCCGTGTTCGCCGTTGTTCAGCCCTTGGATCTCCCGGGGCTTGCGCCGCCGCGCGAGGCGCACCTGCTGCGCGCGATCCCAGGTCTCCTTGTCCACGATGGCCGGGAAGGCGGCTTCGTTCAACACTTCGTCTTTCATCGAGGCGGCACCGTAGTAGACGGGGTTCCTGATAATCTTGCTGATGTGGGTCGCCCTCCAGCGTCGGGACAGCACGCGCTCTGCTGTGAGAGCCGCGGCGATGCGCTTGGCTCCATCGCCGGCCAGGTACATGTCGAAAATCCTACGGGCGACCGGGGCCTGCGCTTCGTCGATTGCCAGCTTGAACCTGACGACCCCCGCGTCATTCGGGTCCCCCCGCCGCTCGTACCCCAGGGGAGCGAGGTTGAACGGCCAGAACCCACCCTTGAGCGCCTGGAGCCGACCGCGGCGTACGACCTTCCGCAGCATCTGGCGCTCCATCTCCGCCGTAGCGTCATAGACCGAATTGAGCAGAACATCAGCGATGGGATCGCCTGTAGTCGGCTGAGTCAGCGCGACGATCTCGATGCCCGCGCGCTTCATCCGCTTGCGGATGAGGTAGGCGTCCTCTTGATTGCGGGCCAGGCGCTTGTAGTCGTAGACGTAGAGGCGCTTGACCTCGCCGGGATGTACCTCGATCCAGGCAAGCATCGCCTGCAAGCCGGGGCGCTCGTCGGCAGACTTTCCGCTGATGCCTGCGTCCTGGAACAGCTTGATCAGCGTCGTAGGCTTCGCCTCCTGGACGACACGTTTCTGGATGGCATCATGCTGGGCGGGCAACGAGAGGTTCTTCCTGGCCTGCTTCGTAGTCGAGCATCGGAGGTAGGCGATAGCGGCCCTCATGACATGGCCTCCGCGAGAGCTGCCCGAATGTCAGCTGGGGTGAGAGCTGAAAGCCACCGCTCCAGACGTGGAGACCCGCGCTCTACGACGCGGCGTACCGTCGTCAGTGTCCTGGCCCGGCGCACGGGCCCCGCGATGAGCCGGTAGGCCGCGCCTTCGACAGTGGTCGCCGCCGGTGCGGCCAAGCCCTGGAGCGACGCCAGGAGCGTGACCATGGACAGGACGAACGCGGTGGCACCCTTGCCGAACCGTCGAGCCATCAGGCCAGCCAGAAGGCTGACTATGAGGCCCACGCGCTGCCCGAAGGGGGGCGCGTAGGCTGGAGCCAGGGTACCGAGAGTGGCGGTGGGCACCTGGCTGTCTCGACGCCGACGCCGACGTGACACCTTCCTGCGGGCAGGGGCGTCCGCGCGCCGCCGGTAGCGCCGTTCGGGGCTCGAACTACTGGTTGTCATGATGTACCTCGCTGGGTGGGCCGTACCGCTCTGACATCGCGGTCTCGGCGAGGAAGTCGGCGAACGTGAAGCCGGGGTGACCGTAGTGGTCGAACAGGCGCTCAACGAATGCCAGCCACCGCTTCTTGGCCTCCCGGGCGATCCAGTCCTCGTCGCTGCGGTTGAAGATGCCCGTCATGGCCGGGTGCATGATCATGCGGCGGAACCGCTCGTCGGTGTCCTCTGCGCCCTTGGCCTTGGCGTAGATGGCCTTGGTGGGCAGGCCCGCCGCCGCGAACAGGCTCTCCACCGAGATGCCGTAGTAGTCAGCCAGCTTCTTGAGGATCACGACTCCGGGCACACCTCGTTTGCCTGTCTCGAGCTGCGAGAGGTAGGGACGGCTGATCCCCGTCTCCGCGGCGACCTCGGTCTGGCTCGCCTTCTGCCGCTCACGCAGTTCGCGCAGGTAGTTGCCGAGCGTCGCGGCCCCGAGCACGCCGGAGGTATGATCGAGCCTATGCAAAGGATCGTGCGAATCACCAAGAGCTGCCATGTCGTGGCCTCCATGCGTGGAGTGTAGCCGGACCTGCAATATCCAGCAACAAGGAGTTAACGGTTGCTACCACTCCGGGGTTGCGGTTATCATTGATGTGGTGCATACAAAGAGGGAAAAGCCATGCATCGGGTTCACCTTCGCTCATCCATCGTCGTGGACCGGCTGATCCGGGCCGGAATGTCGCAGACCCAGTTCGCATCGTCCATTGGGCTATCTGGCCCTGCGCTTTCGCTGATTCTGTCCGGGAAGCGCGGCACCGGTCCCAGATCGCGAAAGGCCCTGATGTCCTGCCCGCTGCTCGCGGACCTGTCCTTCGACGACTTGTTCCTCATCGAGGGGGACCAGCAGGCGGCGTAGTACCACAGGCAGGGAAGCCAGTACCATCGGCGGGGAACCAAGGTTCTACGCATGAAAGAAAGGCCCCCGGAACCGGGGGGCCAAGTGCCTAACTGGCCTTGCGGTGGTCGTGGTGGTGGTTCATGTTGGGGATGGACGCCGGGTTCATGGCGCCCATCCCTCACCTCCACAGGAGCACCCCATGTACCCCACCCCTGCACACGGCTTCGACCAGACCGACCCTCGCCCCCGCGACAACCTCGGACGCTTCCTGCCGCACGACGGCACCACCTTCGAGCCACTCGACGACCCGTTCGCTGACGAGCCCAGCGTGGACGACGAGGACGACTACGACGCCGAGGATGCCGACGAAGGTGAGGACTACGGCGACGACGCTGACACCTGGGACGAGTAGCCCGACGAGAAGGCAGCTCGCCCCGACGCGGCGGTGGGGTCCCCGGTTCCTGTCCCACCGTCCTGTCCTGCCCCACCGCCGCGTCACCCGTCAATCAACGCCACTGGAGGGCACCGCCATGGCCAACCCCAACAGCAGTCCCACAGTGGCCCCTCGGGTTGCTCTCTACGCCAGGGTGTCCACGGCGGGCAGAGGACAGGACGTGGGCCTCCAGCTCGCGGAGCTGCGCCAGGTCGCCCTGCAACGCGGCTGGGAGGTGGCAGGGGAGTACGTGGACGAGGGCGAGAGCGGGGCCAAGGACTCGAGACCGGCCCTGGACCGCATGATGGCCGACGCCCAGGCCGGGAAACTGGATCTGGTCGCCGTCTGGAAGCTGGACCGGCTGGGGCGCAGCCTCCCGCACCTGCTGCGGCTGCTCGACCAGTTCCAGGGCTGGGGCGTGGGGTTCGTGTCGCTGCGCGATGCGGGCATCGACACCACCACCGCGGCGGGCCGCCTCATGCTCCAACTCGTCGGCGCCTTCGCGGAGTACGAGCGCAACTTGATCCAGGAGCGGATCGTCGCCGGTGTGCGGCGCGCTCAAGCCGCTGGCATCCACTGTGGCCGCCCCAAGGTCGAGGTCGATCTCCGGCCCGCCCTGGCCATGCTCGACCAGGGACACGGCCTCAAGACCACCGCCAAGGCCATCGGCGTCTCCCGCACCACCCTCCGTCAGCGCCTGCTCGACGCTGGTGAGTGGCCGCGCCCCAGGGGGGTCGGAAAGGCCCCCTCACCAGGGCCCGCCTGATCGGGGTCGTCAACCGGGTCGGGAAGGGTGTCGGGAAGGAGGTGGTTTATGCCTGATTTGGCGCCCGTTTACCGATCCTCATGCTCCCCGACTGCGCAAAAAAGTCCTCGCATCAGGGCGACAAGGAAAGCGGCATCAACACAAAGAATATCAACGCCACGATAGCAA
>CAYZVO010000010.1:0-13639 GCA_964481655.1 uncultured Enterobacterales bacterium
CGTACTCCTCGACGGTGTCGAGCTCTTCGTCGATCACCAGGTCCGTGTCGGCGTCTGTGTCGGCGTCGGCGTCGGCGTCGGTGTCGGCGTCGGCCTCTCCGGTCTCCAACGGGCTGGTGTCGTCGACGGGATCGGTGGAGACGCAGGCGATGAGGAAGAGCAGGGCGAGCATGGTGACCTCGTGGGTTAATCTATCGCCGGGTAGATAATAGTGTCGTCAGGGGCTGTCCACTTGGATTCTGAACGAACACATCCCGCGGCTCGCGGAGCCCCGAACGCGGATAGAGGGAGGCATCGGAGCGAGCCATGCTTCCCAAGTGGATCCTCATCCTGGTGTTGGCGTCGGGCTGCCACCATCGCCTGACGCCGACCCCCGACCTCACCCTCGCGCCCATCGAGCTGCGGCACATCGAGGCCCAGCCCGCTGACGCGCCCTTCGACATGGTGCTGGACGACAACCCCAGCGGCGAACGCTTCCTGCGGGCCCCGTCGTTGCCCGTGGATCCCAGCGCGCCGTGGCTGCCTCTGCTCGAGGCCCGCATGCGCGCCACCCTCGAGCGCGAGCAGGGCGTGGGCCTGGCCGGTCCGCAGATCGGGCTGTCCCGCCGGGTCATCCTCGTCCAGCGTCAGGACCGCGCCGATGACCCCGCGGACGGGCCCGTCGAGCTGTACCTGAACGCCGAGATCCTGGACACCCAGGGCGAGCCCGAGCTCGGCTGGGAGGGCTGCCTGTCCGTCCCCGGCGGCTTCGGCCAGGTCCCCTGCGCTCCTGGGCTGCTCATCGCCTACGACCAGGTCGGCGGCGAGCAGCTCGAGGAATGGGTGCACGGCTGGACCGCCCGCATCTTCCGCCACGAGATCGACCACCTCGACGGGATCCTCTTCCATGACTACGTGCAGGGAGGCCTCGTGCCCGAGGCCGAGTATCGCGCCCTGCGCGCGGCCGAGCGCGGAGCCGAGCAGGACCCCCAACCCGCAGACACCGGAGACCAGTGATGGCACGCCGTCGCACCATGAAGCCTGGCGATCCTTTCCTGAAGTGGGCCGGTGGCAAGCGCAAGGTGGTGCCCCACCTGCGCCCCCTGTTGCCCGAGCGCTTCGGGACCTACCACGAGCCCTTCGTCGGGGGCGGCGCCCTGTTCTTCGATCTGGCCGCGGCGGCCGAGCCTCCCATGGAGCGCGTGGTGCTCTGCGACGGCAACCAGCGGCTGATGCGCTGCTATCGGGCCGTCCGGGACGACGTGGACCAGGTCATCCGCCTGCTCGAGCTCTACACCGCCGCCCACAGCAAGGACTTCTTCTACGCCTTCCGCTCCACCGACATCGACAGCGGGACCGACTACGAGGTCGCGGCCTGGTTGGTCTACCTCAACCGCACCGCCTTCAACGGGCTGTACCGGGTCAACCAGAAGGGCGGCTTCAACGTGCCCTTCGGCAAGTATGTCAACCCCATCATCTGCCACGACGAGCACCTGCGGGCTTGCTCGGCGCTGCTGCAGGACGTCGAGCTGAACCACGAGAGCTTCGAGGCGGTGCTCGAGCGAGCCAAGCCCGGCGACGCGGTCTACTTCGATCCGCCCTACATGCCCCTGACCGAGACCGCCCAGTTCACCTCCTACACCAGCGGCGGCTTCGGCTACGACGACCAGGTGCGGCTGCGGGACGTCGCCCTCGAGCTCGCCGGAGCCGGGGTGCGGGTGCTGCTGTCCAACCACGACACCCCCAAGGTGCGCGAGCTGTACAGCGAGGAACGCTTCGAGCTTCACGTCGTGCCCGTCGCCCGGGCCATCAACTCCCGGGGCAGCAAGCGCGGAAAGGTCGATGAGCTGGTGATCGTGGCCCGCTGAGCGCCCGGCGGTTGACGCGCACCGCCCCGGCGATCCACCCTCTTGGGTGAGCCTGGCAGATGGCTCCGGAGCACCCTGTGAACGACGAGCTCTCCCGCACCGAGCTGGAGGCGGCGCTCGAGCGCGCCCGACTCCGCGCCGAGGCGGCGGAGGCTCGCCTGGGGCGCCTCCTCGATCTCGGGGACGAGCTTGGGGACGTGCACTTCCGCTACACCGTGCCCGACGGGGTCTTCACCCATGTCTCGGCCGCCGCCGAGGCGCTCTTCGGCCACCCTCCAGAGCGCTTCTACGACACGCCGCTGTTCATCCGTCAGCTGCTCGGTCCCGAAGATCGGGAGCAGTTCGACCTGCTCTGGGCGGAGGTCTGCCGCGGCCGGGTGCCCCGCAGCATGGAGTACCGCCTGCCCGACGCCGGCGGAGGGGACCGCTGGATCCTGCAGGCCCACCGCACCGTGCGCGATGGCGCCGGGGCCATCGTGGCCGTCGAGGGCGTGGCCCGGGACGTCACCGCGGCCCGGCGAGCGACGGCGGCCCTGTACGAGGAGAAGGAGCAGCTGCTCACCACCCTCGAGTCCATCGCCGACGGCGTGATCGCCACCGACGCCGGGGGTCGAGTCACCCTGATGAACCCCGAGGCCGAGCGCCTGACGGGCTGGAGCTGGACCGACGCCGAGGGCAGGCTCCTGCACGAGGTCTACCCGGTGATGCTCGACGGCGACGATGAGCTGCGCCGGGATCTCGTCCAGCAGGTCGTCGACGGCGGCCGGGTGATCAACCCCGAGGGCGCCGCGCTGTTGGTGCGTCCGGACGGGTCCGAGCGGCTGCTGGACGAGCTCGCGGCCCCCATCCGCGCCGCGGACGATCAGATCGTCGGCGTGGTGCTGGTGTTCCGGGACGAGACCGTGCAGCGACGGGCCGAGGAGCAGACCCTCCGCAGCCAGAAGCTCGAGGCGCTGGGCGTGCTGGCCGGGGGCATCGCCCACGACTTCAACAACATCCTCACCGGTGTGATGGGCAATGTCTCCCTGGCCCTGCGCCAGCTCCCGGACGACACCCCCGCGGCCGAGCGCCTGGACGAAGCCGAGCGGGCCCTGACCCGGGCCAAGGGCCTCACCCAGCAGCTGTTGACCTTCGCCCGGGGGGGCTCCCCCGTGATGCGGGCGACCCCCATCGCCGAGCTGGTGCGGGAGTCGGTCTCGTTCGCGCTGGCGGGCTCGGATGTGGGCTGCAAGCTCGACCTCCCCGACGATCTGTGGCCCGTCGAGGTGGACGAAGCCCAGATCGGCCGGGTGCTGCAGAACCTGGTGCTCAACGCCGAAGAGGCCATGCCCGCCGGGGGGACCATCCGGGCGCGGGTCACCAACCGCACCATGGGCCCGGGGAACGACCACTCGCTGGTCGAGGGGCGCTACGTGCGCATCTCCGTCGAGGACCACGGCGTGGGCATCGACTCCGCGCTGCTGCCGCGCATCTTCGAGCCCTACTTCACCACCAAAGAGCACGGCAGCGGGCTGGGGCTGTCGGTCTGCTACTCCATCGTCAACCGCCATCGGGGGGCCATGGTGGTGGAGTCCGAGCCCGACGACGGCACCGCGTTCTTCGTCTACCTGCCCGCGGCGAGCGAGGACATCGAGGAACCCAGCGACATCCTCCAGGAGCCCGTGCACGGCACCGGCCGGGTCTTGGTCATGGACGACGAGCCCATGGTGCGCGACGTGGCCTCCGCCATGCTGCGGCACCTGGGCTACGAGCCCGCCACGGTGGCTGACGGCGCCGCGGCGGTGGAGCTGTACAGCCGCGAGGCCGAGGCGGGGCGCCCCTTCGACGTGGTGCTCATGGACCTGACCATCCCCGGGGGCATGGGCGGCCAGGAGGCCGTGCAGTGGTTGCTGTCCATGGACCCGGACGCGCGCTGCATCGTCTCGAGCGGCTACTCGGACGACCCGGTCATGGCCGACCACCGGTCCTGGGGCTTCCGGGGGGTGATGCGCAAGCCCTACCGGGTCGAGGATCTGGCGCGGGCGCTTCAGGCGGTGCTCGCCGAGCCGCTGGGATACGCCGAAGAGTGATCGCCCAGCCGCCGACGGAGGCCCCATGGACGCAGACGACAGGATGGTCGCCAACGTGATCGCCAACCGTGGCCGCCGGCTGGCGGGCATGGCCATCGCCATGGCGGGCCTGGCCGCGGTGCTGAGCGTCGTGCCCCACAGCGGCGCGCTGCTGCCCGTCCCCGTCTACGGCATCTGCTCCGTGCTGCCCCTCGTGCTCGGGCTCGCCGCGGTGGCCGGTGCGGTGAGCGGGCTCCGGGCCTTCAGCGGTCATCCGCCGGGGGTGAGCCGGGCTTTGGCGTCCCGGGGTACCGTGGCACCCAAAGCCATGGCCGCGGTCGCCATCGTGTTGGGGGTCCTGGCGGCCCTGTCCGGGCTGCTCTCCCTGATCTGGATGGAGCTGGCCTGACGCCTCGTACGGGACGTGACCTTCCGTGACTGGAACGGATCGTCGCAGCAGCCGATGAGGTCTGCGTAGGTGAGCCTCGCGCGCACGCTGTGTGCCGTGGGAAAGGAGCCCTTGCATGTCCGGAACCAGGTCCTGCCGAGCCAGTGTGAAGCGTACGTACTTCCGTGGTTATGGCCGATCTGCTGCCCTCTGGACTTGCGCTGTCGTGATCGGGCTGGGCCCCCTTGGGGTCGGCTGCGCCGACGCCGACATCGCCGCTGTGGAGGCCGCGATGGGTGACGCCACCCGCGGCGACGAGATCGAGCTGGGCTGCGAAGATCTCGAGTGGCGCGGCAACAGCTACCGCTTCTGCCGCAACCGCCTCACCTGGCACGAGGCTCAGGCCTCCTGCGCCGCCCAGGGCTACCACTTGCTGTCCATCGCCGACCAGGAAGAGGAGGAGTGGGTCTACAGTCAGTTCGAGGACGGCCGCGTGGTCGTCCGGGGACGCTCCCGTGGTGCCGGCTCCGCCGAGGACGGGACCGACGCCCGCGATGGTGGCCAGAGCCCGGCGGACCCCCGCTACCAGTGGTGGATGGGCTTCAACGACCTCCAGGACGAGGGCAACTGGAGCTGGGAGGACGGCAGCGAGGTGACCTACGTGCACTGGGGCAACGACACCCGGCGCGAGATGGTCGGCGAAGACTGCGGCCGGCTGCGCCGCTTCTTCCCCGCGACGGCCTGGTACGCCGCTCCCTGTGCCGTGGACATGCACTACATCTGTGAGCGCGACGGCGAGCAGTTGGCCTGGTACCTGGACGCCGACGGTGACGGGTACGGCGATCCCGACAGCGAGACCTGGGCCGCGGTGGCCCCCAGCGGGTACGTGGACGCCGCCCTGGCCACCGACTGTGACGACGGCGACGCGACGGTGAACCCCGCCGCGGACGAGCTGTGCAACGAGCGGGACGACGACTGCGACGGCTCGGTGGACGAGGACGCCATCGACCCCGCGACCTGGTACGCCGACGGGGACCTGGACGGCTACGGCGACGCCAGCCGGACCACCATCGCCTGCAGCCGCCCCGTGGGCTCGGTGGCCGACGCCACCGACTGCGATGACGCCGACGCCAGCGCCAACCCCGGTGCGGACGAGCTCTGCGACGGCGTGGACAACGACTGCGACGGCACCGCGGACGAGGACACCGCGGTGGACGCCTCCCGCTGGTGGCGGGACGCGGACGGCGACGGCTACGGCGACCCCGACATCTCGGCCCTGTCCTGCTTCGACATCCCCGACTACGTCCACAACGACGAGGACTGCGACGACGCCTCGGCCGCCAGCAACCCCGGCGCCGGCGAGCTGTGCGACGATCTGGACAACGACTGCGACGGGACCGTGGACGAAGATCCCAGCGATCCCTACACCTGGTACGCGGACGCGGACGGCGACGGCTACGGCGACGGGGCCAGCGTCCAGCTCGCCTGTGACCAGCCCTCGGGCCATGTGGCGCTGGACGGCGACTGCGACGACGCCCTGTCCACGGTCAACCCCGGCGCCGCCGAGCGCTGCAACGAGCGCGACGACGACTGCGACGGCGCGGTGGACGCCGACCCGGTGAGCGGCGACACCTTCTGGGTGGACATCGACGGCGACGGCTACGGCAGCGCCGCCTCGAGCACCGTCGCCTGCGAGCTGCCCGTCGGGTACGCCGCGGACGACGACGACTGCGACGACGCCGACGCCGCGGTGAGCCCCGCCGCCGCCGAGCTCTGCAACGGCGTGGACGACGACTGTGACGGCGAGACCGACGACAGCCCCGTGGACGCGCCGACCTGGTACGCCGACGCGGACGGCGACGGCTACGGCAGCGCCCGCAGCGACATCGTGGCCTGCGAGGCCCCCAGCGGCCACGTGGCCACGGCCGGGGACTGCGACGACCGCAGCGCCGAGATCTTCCCGGGGGCCGACGAGCTGTGCAACGGCGAGGACGACGACTGCGACGACGAGGTCGACGAGGACGACGCTGTGGACGCCAGCAGCTGGTGGCTGGACGCCGACGGTGACGGCTACGGTGTCCCCTCTTCCTCCACGCGCGCATGCGAGGCGCCCGATGGTTGGGCCAGCCCCGAGCTGTCCCAGGACTGCGACGACGCCGTCGAGGGCGTGCACCCGGGCGCAGTGGAGAGCTGCGACGGTGTGGACGAGGACTGCGACGGCACCATCGACGAGGACCCCGGCGAGGGGCCCCTGTTCTACCTCGACGCCGACGGTGACGGGCACGGCGACCCCAGCGTGAGCGTGGTGGCCTGCAGCCAGCCCGACGGCTACGCCGCGGTCGCGGACGACTGCGACGACAGCGACGGGGCCTCCTGGACCGGCCCCGCCTGGTACGCCGACGCGGATCGGGATGGATACGGTGACGCCGCCAGCAGCACCTTCGCCTGCGACAAGCCCGCCGGCTACGTCGCCGACGCCACCGACTGCGACGACCGCTCCGGGCGGGTGAACCCCGGCGCTGACGAGACCTGCAACGACAGCGACGACGACTGCGACGGATCGGTGGACGAGGACGCCACCGACGCCAGCAGCTGGTACGCCGACGCGGACGGCGACGGCTACGGCGACGCCGCCAGCCTGCAGCTCGCCTGCAGCCGCCCCGACGCCCACGTCAGCGACGCCACGGACTGCGACGACGCCGACGCCGCGGCCTTCCCCGGCGCGGATGAGCGCTGCGACGGGCACGACGACGACTGCGACGGGACCATCGACGAAGACGACGCGGTGGACGCCCCGAGCTGGTACAGCGACGCGGACGGCGACGGCTACGGCGACCCCAGCGCCCCCAGCGCCGCCTGCAGCGCCCCGGCGGGCGCGGTGGCCCTCGCGCTGGCCACCGACTGCGACGACGGCGACCCCGCGACCCACCCCGGGGCGGACGAGGCCTGTAACGGCGCGGACGACGACTGCGACGGGACCATCGACGAGGGCGACGCCCGGGACGCGGTGGCCTGGTACGCGGACGTGGACGGGGACGGCTACGGCGACCCCAGCGCGATGGAGCTGTCCTGCGACCCCATCTCCGGCAGCGTCGAGAACGCCAGCGACTGCGACGACGGAGACGCCGCCGTGCGGCCGGGTGCCGACGAGTGGTGCAACGCTGTGGACGACGACTGCGATGGCGTCGCCGACGAGGACGCCCACGACGCCCTGACCTGGTACCGGGACGAGGACGGCGACGGCTACGGCACGGATGAGACCACCGAGGCCTGCGACGCGGATCTCGGCTGGGCCCCCCAGCCCGGTGACTGCGACGACGCGGGCGCCGCGGTCTCCCCCGAGGCCCTCGAGCGCTGCAACGAGCTGGACGACGACTGCGACGGACTGACCGACGAGGATGACGCCATCGACGCCAGCGCCTGGTACGCCGACGCCGACGGGGACGGCTACGGCGCGGGCGGCGCCCGCACGGCCTGCGCGGCCATCAGCGGCGAGGTCTCCCAGGCCGGCGACTGCGACGACGCTGACGGCGCGGTCAACCCCGGCGCGACGGAGCGCTGCGACGGCGTGGACGAGGACTGCGACGGCGCGGTGGACGACGACGCCTCCGACGCCAGCACCTGGTACCGGGACAGCGACGGCGACGGCTGGGGCGACGAGAGCCGCAGCGAGCTGGCCTGCGAGCAGCCCGCCAGCACCAGCGCCACCCCCGGCGACTGCGACGACGGCGCGGCCGCGGCCCGTCCCGACGGCACCGAGATCTGCGACGGCCTCGACAACGACTGCGACGGCACCACGGACCTGGGCGCCATCGACGCGACCAGCTGGTACCGGGACGCCGACGCCGACGGCTACGGCACGCCCGATGACGTCGTGAGCGCCTGCGAGGCCCCCTCCGGCTACGTGGCCATCGCCGGCGACTGCGACGACGGCGTGGCGGGTGGCCCCCCGGGCGATGAGATCTGCGACGGCTTCGACAACGACTGCGACGGCTTCGTCTCGAAGCCGATGGCCATCGACGCCTCCTGGTGGTACCGGGATCGCGACGGCGACGCCCACGGTGACGTGACCACCACCGCGCTGGCCTGCTACCAGCCCTACGAGTACGTGGCCGACGCCACCGACTGCGATGACGACGACGGCAGCCGCTACCCTGGCGCCGACGAGCTGTGCGACGGCCGGGACAACGACTGCGACGCCGAGGTGGACGAGGACGCAGTGGGCCGCATCACCTGGTACGAGGACGGCGACCTGGACGGCTACGGCGACGCCGCGACCGCCTCCCTGGCCTGCGAAGCCCCCGACGGCTGGTTGACCGACGGCAGTGACTGTGACGACGCGGACCCCGCACGCCACCCCGGCGCCGTCGAGCTCTGCAACGGCGTGGACGATGACTGCGACGCCGAGGTGGACGAGGACGCCAGCGACGCCGTCACCTGGTACATCGACGCCGACCTCGATGGCCACGGCGCTGCCGACGCCACCACCGCCGCCTGTGACCTGCCGGAAGGCTACGCCCCGGACGCCGACGACTGCGACGACGCCTCGGCGTCGGCCTACCCGGGAGCGAGCGAGCTGTGCGACGGTGAGGACAACGACTGCGACGGCGAGACCGACGAGGCGGACGCCACGGACGCTCCCCGCTGGTACCTGGACAGCGACGGCGACGGCTGGGGTGAGACGGCCACCACCGAGCGCGCCTGCAGCCAGCCCGAGGGCTGGGTCTCCCAGGCCGACGACTGCGACGACAGCGAGGCGGCCATCAACCCCGGGGCCCTCGAGGGCTGCAACGGCGCGGACGACGACTGCGACGGTGAGGTGGACGAGGGCGCCGTGGACGCCGCGAGCTGGTACCGCGACGGCGACGAGGACGGCTACGGCGATCCCGGCGACCAGCGCGATCTCTGTGAGGCCCCCAGCGGCTGGGTGGCGGACGCCACCGACTGCGACGACGCCGACGCCGGGGTGAATCCCGACGCCGACGAGATCTGCAACAGCGTGGACGACGACTGCGACGGCGCGGTGGACGACGACGCCACCGACGGCCGCACCTGGTACCTGGACGCCGACGAGGACGGCTACGGTCTGGACAGCGCCGCCCACCTCGCCTGCCAGCGGCCCGATGGCTACGTCGCCGACGGCGGGGACTGCGACGACGCGTTGGCCGAGGCCAACCCCGGCGTCAGCGAGCTGTGCGACGGCTTCGACAACGACTGCGACGGCGTGACCGACGAGGACGACGCCGTGGACGCTCGGCGCTGGTACCCCGACGTGGACGGCGACGGCTACGGCGTCCAGGGCAGCTCCACCGTGTCCTGCGAGGCCCCGGAGGGCTGGGTGCGCTCCCGATCCGACTGCGACGACGCCGACGCGGCGGTCTTCCCCGACGCGGTCGAGCTGTGCAACGGCATCGACGACGACTGCGATGGGATCGTGGACCTCGACTCCGACGACATCATCAACCAGTGGGCCGACGGCGACGGCGACGGCTGGGGCACCCGCACCGTGGCCCTGCAGGCCTGCGAGCTGCTGCCTGGCTACGTCACCATCAAGGGTGACTGCGACGACGCCGCGGCGTCCATCAACCCGGACGCCACCGAGCTGTGCAACGACCTGGACGACGACTGCGACACCCTGGTGGACGAGGACGACGCGGCCGACACCCGCGTCTGGTACCGGGACCGGGACAAGGACGGCTACGGCAACGCCGATCGCACCGAGACCTCCTGCGCGCAGCCCGATGGGTTCGTGTCCAATGACCTGGACTGCGACGATGACGCCGACACCGTGCATCCGGACGCGGTGGACACCTGCAAGGACGGCGTGGACAACGACTGTGACGGCAGCGTGGACGACTGCGTGGGCTGGCCCGAGCTGGCGGCGCTGGGCGCCGCGGACGCGATGCTGGTGGGCGAGAGCTCCTCCAACAAGGCCGGCAACGCCATCGCCAGCCTGGGCGACACCGACGGTGACGGCCTCGGCGAGCTGCTGGTGGGCGCCTACATGGAGGACACCGCCGAGCGCAACGCGGGCGCGGTGTACGTCGTGGACGGGCCCCTCTCCGGTGAGACCAGCCTGGGCACGGCGCGGGCCAAGCTCACAGGCGAGAACGGCTCAGACGGCGCCGGCTACGCGGTGGACGCCGCGGGGGACGTGGACGGTGACGGCCACGCCGATCTGCTCATCGGCGCCAAGGGCTACGACGGCTACGGCACCAGCTCTGGCATCGCCTACCTCGTGCACGGTCCCGTCTACGGCGACCTGAGCCTCGCGGCGGCGGACGCCCGCCTGCTGGGCCTGGCCGAGGACGACCGCGCGGGCGCGGCCCTGGCGGGCGTGGGCGATGTGGACGGCGACGGCCGGGACGACCTGCTGGTGGGCGCCTACGGCGACAGCACCGTCGGCGACAGCGCGGGCGTGGCCTACCTGTTCTACGGCGGCGTCAGCGGCACCATGGCCGTCTCGGCGGCGGACGCCCGCCTGCTGGGCGCGGCGAACAAGGACTACGCGGGCGCGGCGGTGGCCGGGGTCGGCGACAGCGACGGTGACGGCTATGCGGACCTGGCGGTGGGCGCCTGGGGTGTGGACACCAACGGCTCGGCCTCGGGTGCCGTGCACATCGTCACGGGCCCTGCCTACGGTGACGTGGACCTGGCGGCGGCGGACGCGACCCTCATCGGCGCAGCCAAGGGCGACAAGTTCGGCTCCACCGTGACCGCCGCGGGCGACATCGACGGCGACGGCTACGGCGACCTGCTGGTGGGCGCCTACGGCGAGGACAGCGGCGGCGACCAGGCCGGCGCGGCCTACCTCTTCTACGGTCCCTTCGTCGATGGCAGCGAGGCCGCGGACGCCGAGCTGATCATGATCGGCGCCTCCAAGGACGAGAAGGCCGGATCGAGCGTGGCGGCGGCCGGTGACATCGACGGCGACGGCTGGATCGACCTGGTGGTGGGCGCCCCTGGCTCCAACGTGGCTGGCAGCGCCTCGGGCGCGGCCTACCTCGTCTTCGGCGCCGGCGAGGGCACCGTGGACCTGGCCACCGACGCCCTCTGCTTCACCGGCGAGGCCGCGGCGGACAACGCCGGGCTGGCCGTGGCGGGCCCCGGCGACATGGACGGCGACGGGCTGGATGACCTGGCGGTGGGCGCCGAGGGTGCCGATCTCGGCGGCAGCGGCAGCGGCGTGGTCTACCTGGTGGGCGGGATGCTCGGCTCCTTCTGAGCCGGCTCGCCCTCCGGTTCCTCTCCCGCGGGATCACTGTAGCCCAGGGCCTCGGCGGCCTCCTGGGCCTCGGGGTCGACCACGGGATCCGGCTCGGGGGGCACGAAGGCGGGCAGGGGGCCGAACAGGCCGCGCCAGGTGTCCGGGAAGGGGGCGCCGGTGCCCTCGGCCCAGGGGCCGCGTCCGGGCCGGTCCACGATGCGCCAGCCGTCGGCCAGCAGCACCCGGTCGCGACCCCCCAGCCCCTCGGGCTCGCAGCCGGGGGCGCAGTCGGGCTCGCACAGGCCGCTCTCGGCCAGCCAGTCCGTGCGGCCCAGGCCCAGCTCCAGCAGGTGCTCGCCGTCGATCTCCAGCAGGGGGGGCATCCCGGTCAGGGCCAGCAGGGTGGGCACCACGTCGATGAGGCCGACCCATTCCTCGCGGACCAGCGGCTCGGTGATGCTGGGGTGGGTGATGATCAGCGGCACCCGCAGCACCGCGTCGTGGATGGAGCGCTCGTGCTGCCAGCTGCAGACCTCTTCGTCCAGCACCTCGCCGTGGTCCGAGGTGATGGCGATGGCGGCGCCGCGCGCGGTCGCGGCCTCGAGCAGGGGCGCCATCATGCGATCCGCGGCGTGGACCTCCGCGGCGTAGCGGTCACGCTCTCCGCTGCTGGCCCCCACCGCCCGGGCGTCCTCTTCGGGCGGCTCGTAGGGGCCGTGGGGCTCGAAGAGGTGCACCCAGACGAACAGGGGCTCCTTCTTCTTGATGGTGCCCATCCAGCCCACGGCCTTGGTCACGGCCACGTCGCCGGGGCGCTCGCTCTCTTCGGGTCCGTCGAAGACCTGGAAGCCCTGGTCCAGGCCACCGTCGGGGCCCGCGGGGTAGGCGCTGACGAAGGCCGCGGTGCGCCAGCCCTGCTTGCGCAGGTGCTCACCCACGGTCTCGATGCTCCACGACAGGCTCTGCCCGTGGTGGTTGTTGGCCCGCATGCCGTGGCGTGGGGGCATGAGGCCGGTGAGCAGGCTGGCGTGGGCGGGGGAGGTGAGGCCGATGGGGGTGAAGGCGTTGTCGAAGCGCCAACCTTGCTCGGCCATGGCGTGGATGTTGGGGCTGATGACGTGGTCGAGGTGGTCCGCTCGCCAGGTGTCCACGGTGATCAACACGATGGCCGGCGCGGGGGGACCGGGCTCTTCCTCGCAGCTGCAGCCGCCGAGCAGCAGGAACAGCAGGGGGGCGAGGGCGCGGGTGGTCATGGATCGCTCCGGAGCAGGCGGCGGCGGTGGCTGACCCAGCGGCTGTCGGCGTCCGCCACGCGCCAGGGGGCCTCCACGTGCCGGGGCTCAGCATAGTCGATGCCCACCCGCGGGCCGAAGGCCAGGCGCGCCGGCGGGGTGCCCTCCCGGACCTCGAGCCCGCCGGGTTCGGTGACCGGGTGGTGGTCGAAGCCCAGATCGAGGCCCAGCGCGGCGCCCAGCTTCCCGGGGCCCGTGAGCAGCACGGGGCCTTCGCGTCCCCCGCGGCGGGATCGCACCAGCTCGAGCCCCTCGATCGGCTCGGCGGCGCGGATCAGCACCGCGGCTCCGGTGCCGTCGGGTCCGGTGACCAGGTTGAGCATGTGGTGGATGCCGTAGCAGAGGTAGAGGTAGGCGTGGCCCGGGGGGCCCCACATCGCGGCGTTGCGGGGCGTGCGTCCGCGGTGGCAGTGGTTGGCCGAGTCATCGGGCCAGCGGTAGGCCTCGGTCTCGGTGATGCGCAGGATCACCGGGCCGTGGTGCAGGTGGACCCCGATGAGATCGCTGGCGACGTCGAGGGCGTCGCGGTCGAAGAAGGAGGGGGTCAGCAGCGCGGTCACGGGCACCTCGGCGGGGCCGCAGTCTAACCTGTGGCGGCCCGTCGCAGGGCCCCCTCACGGGTGGGGGACGTGATAGCGGAATGGGTCGCATCGCCACGCTCGAGGATCGCCATGAAGCATCGCTGTACCGTCTGCGCCTACGTCCACGAGGGCCCCCAGCCGCCGGCGGCCTGCCCCGTCTGCGGGGTGGGCCCCGAGCTGTTCGAGCCCGTCGGCGCCCCCCCGCCCCCCCCCCCCGTCCCCCCCCCCGCGCCCCACCCCCCCCCCCCATACCCAGCCCCCCGCCCCAGGCCCAGC